>NZ_LZTC01000009.1:0-90343 GCF_001665905.1 Gordonia sp. 852002-50395_SCH5434458 | reverse complement strand
CGGCAGCGTCAGATGTGTATAAGAGACAGACACCAGACCCCGACCCACCTACTCCAGCGTCTTCCCGAGCCGAGCGGCGGACTCCTGGTACTCGCTGACCAGGTCGGCGATCAGTTCCGCGACGGGGGTGATCGAGTTCAGCCGGCCGACGATCTGGCCCGCGGGCATCGCGACGACGCCGGCGTCGTCCGCCTGCGAGATCCGCGCGTGCGCCTCCCCCACGAGCAGATTCTGCAGCGGCATCGGTAGCGGCTCCGGAGCGCCGGGAGCATCCCACGCGTCGGTCCACTTCGTCTTCAACAGTCGGGCGGGTTTGCCGGAGTAGATCCGACGACGCACCGTGTCTCTCGACGACGCCGCGAGCAGCGCCTTCTGCACCGTCGACGGTCCGTCGCCGGTGGCGCCGAGTCGGTACTCGGCCGCGGTCAGCCAGTACGTGCCCATCCACACACCCTGTGCGCCAAGGGCTATCGCCGCCGCCATCTGCCGACCACTGCCGACGCCGCCCGCTGCCAGCACGGGCGCGCGATCGCCGACGGCGTCGACGAGTTCGGGCCAGAGCACCATCGACGTCACCTCGCCGGTGTGCCCGCCACCCTCATAGCCCTGCGCGATCACGATGTCGACGCCCGCCTCGACATGATGCAGCGCATGATCTTTCGCGCCCGCGAGCGCCGCGACCTGCACACCATTCTCGTGCGCGACGCCGATCACATCCGGCGGCGGTGAACCCAGCGCGTTCGCGATCAGCTTGATCTGTCCGTACTTTCGGGCGTGCGCCATCGCGACGTCGACGTGCGAACGCGCCACCGAATGCAACCAGCCGAGCACTCCGGCATCCACCCGGTTGCCGTCCGGCAGCGGCGGCACCCCGAGGTCGTCGAGGGTACGTTCGACAAATGCCCGATGCTCGGGCGGAATCATCGACTCCAGGTCGACCTTGCTTCCCTCCGTGGGGATCTTGGCAGGCATCACGACGTCGACACCGAACGGCTTGCCGTCGGTGTTCTCGTGCATCCACTCGAGCACCTCGTCGAGCTCCGACGCCTCGTTGAAGCGAACGCATCCGAGAACACCCATTCCGCCGGCGCGACTGATCGCGGCCGCGACCTCCTGACTCGGCGTGAAGCCGAAGATCGGATAGTCGATACCAAAACTTTCGGTCAGTTCCGTGCGAATCACTCTCTCGCCCATATCTTTATGCCCTTCCACTGACGGCCTGGACCGACGCGTCGGCCGGTCGTGTCTCGGTGATTTCCCTGCCCCATCGGTAATTCGGCTTGCCCGCAGGCGACCGCTTGATCTCGTCGACGTACCACACGCTGCGCGGACACTTGTATCCCGCAACCTGTTCGCGCACAACCCTGTTCAGATCGTCCAGTGCCGGCCTGGCGTCGTCACGAGTAGCGATGACCGCTGCGACACGTTGACCGTATCGTTCGTCTGGAACCCCGACGACGACCGTGTCGAACACGTCCGGATGCGCCTTGAGCGCCGCTTCGACCTCTTCGGGAAAGACCTTCTCGCCACCGGTGTTGATCGACTGCGATCCACGACCCATCATCGTGATCGACCCGTCGGCTTCGACGGTCGCCAGATCACCAGGAATCGAGTAGCGAATCCCGTTGAACTCCTTGAAGGTTCGTTCGGTCTTTGCCGGGTCGTTGTAGTAGCGCAGCGGAATGTTGCCGGAACGCGCCAGGATTCCCACCTCGCCCGAGCCGGGTTCGACACGCGTTCCGTCCTCACGCAGCACCACAGCAGCCTTGTCCGCGGTCACCCGCGGAGCACCCGTGTGCGACTGCCCCTTCTGCGCCGCCGACATCCCGCTGAAACCCGTTTCCGACGACCCGATCGCGTCGATGACGAGCAGGTTCGGCAACAGGTCGAGGTACTCGTCCTTGACACTCGCAGAGAAGAGTGCAGCCGACGATGCCAGTGAGACCACGGAACTGGTGTCGTACGTACGCCCATCGGGATGCCCCGCACGCAACGCGTCGACCATCGGTCGCGCCATCGCATCTCCGGTGATCATCACGACGTTGACCTTGTGCCGCTCGATGATCTGCCAGGTGAGGTGCGCGCCGAACTCCGGGTAGATCACGGCCTTGCCGCCGACGAAGAGTTCTTGGAACACGGCCCACTGCGACCCGCCGTGGATGAACGGCGGGATCGGAAAGCGCACCAGTTGTCCCCCCGCCGCACCGTCACGAGCCTGCTGCCACTCGTCGGACACGCGCTCACCGGTGTAGAAGCTGATTCCGCCGCCCAACACCCGCCAGATGTCCTCCTGGCGCCAGACGACGCCCTTCGGGAACCCCGTCGTGCCGCCGGTGTAGAGCATGTACAGGTCGTCGTCGCTCCGCGGCTCGAAGTCACGGTCGACGCTCCCCCTCGCGATGGCATCCTTGTAGGGAATCGCGCCGTCGGGCGCAGGCTCGTCGCTGCCGTCCTCGACGACGATCACGTGCGCCAGTTTCGGCGCATTCGGTAACACGTTCCGCACGCGGTCACCGTATTGGCGCTCGTAGATCAACACCTTCATGTCCGAGTCGGTGACGATGTGCTCGAGTTCTGCCGCGACGTACCGGTAGTTGACGTTTACCATCACCGCACGGACCTTAAAGATCGCCAGCATCGCGACGACGCACTCGAGGGTGTTCCTGCTGTACAGACCCACCGAGTCGGTCGGCCGGACGCCGTGTTCGATCAGTTCGTGCGCGAGCGCATTCGCCTCTCGCTCCAGCTCGGCATACGTCATCGACCGGTCGTCTGTTTCCAGCGCGGTCCGGTCGGGCATCAGGTCGACGGCGTGCTCGATCAGGTCAGCGATATGGAAGGCCATGACGACAAAATTAGAACGTGTTACTGTTTTCGGCAAGGCCTGTTCGGCTACCGATCACCAGCCACCGAGGAGTACAGATGCCGGAGTGCCTCGTCGAGAAGCGCGGCCACGTTCTCATCGTCACCATGAATCGCCCGGAAGCGCGCAACGCGTTGTCGACGGAGATGATGGCGATCATGGAAGAGGCCTGGGATCAGGTCGACGCCGATCCCGACATCCGTGTAGCCATCCTGACCGGTGCAGGCGGATACTTCTGCGCGGGCGCCGACCTCAAGTCGATGAACGCCAAGCCCGCGGGCGACAAGTTCGCCGACGGCGGGTGGGACCTCACCCGGATGCCCGCACTCCTCAAGGGCCGTCGACTCACCAAACCGCTCATCGCAGCCGTCGAGGGACCCGCCATCGCCGGGGGCACCGAGATCCTGCAGGGCACCGACATCCGAGTCGCGGGCGAGAGCGCGAAGTTCGGTGTCTCCGAGGCCAAATGGGGCCTGTTCCCCCTCGGCGGCAGCGCCGTACGGCTCGTTCGTCAGATCCCCTACACGATCGCCGCCGACATCCTGCTCACCGGACGCCACATCACCGCAGCCGAAGCCAAGGAGTACGGCCTGATCGGCCACGTCGTACCCGACGGTTCGGCGCTCGACAAGGCCCTCGACATCGCCGACGTCATCGCCGCCAACGGCCCGCTCGCCGTCCAGGCGATCCTCAAGACCATCCGCGACACCGAGGGGATGCACGAGGAGGACGCGTTCAAGATCGACGCCGACCTCGGGATGCGTGTCTTCATGAGCAAAGACGCCAAAGTCGGCCCACGGGCATTCGCCAACAAGGAGAAGCCCGTCTTCACCGGCGAGTGACCACTGGTGAACACCGCCGAGTGACCACTCGTTGACAGGCCAACCGGAAGGCGGCAGGGTCGGAGCATGGCGCGGCTGCACATCGACAACGACTGGTCAGGTCAACGATTTCCGAGTCCCGGGCGTCGAAAGCCACTGATCGGCGATCTCGGCGTCGCCGATCCCCGCCATCCGTTGCTGAGCATGCTGACCCTCGGCGCCAACCTCGGCCCGATCTACGAGATGCAGGTCTTCCGCCAGAAGTTCGTCTTCATCGCCTCGGCCGAACTCACCGCCGAACTCTGCGACGAATCGCAGTTCTGCAAGGCGCTTCCGCCCGCGATCGAGGCGCTACGCGACTACGCGGGCGACGGCCTGTTCACCGCCCGCAACGACGAGTCCAATTGGCAACTGGCACATGACCTTCTGATGCCCGCGTTCACCAAGTCGGCCATGCGCTCCTATCACCCGATCATGCTGCAGACGGCCAACGAACTGTTCGACTACTGGGACGCACTACCGACCGACCCCGCCGACACCACCACCGTCGACGTCACGCGTGACATGACGAAGCTGACCATGGAAACATTGAGCCGCACCGCATTCAGCCACGACTTCGGGTCCTTCACCTCCGCAGAGCAGCACCCGTTCGTCAGTGCCATGATCCGCGCGCTCGAAACCGGTCGACGCAAGGGAGCACTGCGCACCGCGCCCGGCGGACGCTACCTCACCGCCCTGCTCGACCGCCGCAACGCGCAGGCGCAGAACTACGTCGACGACCTGCTCGACGACCTCATCGCAGAACGCGAGCACACCACCGACCAGTACGACCTGCTCGGGATCATGCTCAACGTCGCACATCCCGAGACCGGAGAACGCCTGTCACCGTTGAACATCCGACACCAGATCCTCACCTTCCTCGTCGCGGGACACGAAACCACCTCGGGCGCTTTGTCGTTCGCGCTGTACTACCTGTCACAGCACCCCGAATGCCTTGAACAGGCACAACG
This sequence comes from Gordonia sp. 852002-50395_SCH5434458, assembly GCF_001665905.1. Lineage (NCBI taxonomy): Bacteria > Bacillati > Actinomycetota > Actinomycetes > Mycobacteriales > Gordoniaceae > Gordonia > Gordonia sp. 852002-50395_SCH5434458. The sequence goes on along the minus strand of NZ_LZTC01000009.1, from coordinate 85,649 downwards.
CGAGGCCGACGACGCGCTCGGCGACGATCCGACGGCGATGCCGACTTTCGAGCAGGTGCCACGCCTGCGCTACATCCGGCGCGCACTCGACGAGGCATTACGAATCTGGCCGACGGTGCCCGCATTCGCACGCAGCCCACGATCGACGACGATGCTCGGCGGGCGTTACCGCATGACACCGGACGATTGGGCGGTCATCATCCTCGCCCAGGTCCACCGCGATCCCGCGGTCTGGGACGATCCCGATTCCTATGATCCGGACCGCTTCCTCCCCGAGAACATCAAGAAGCGTCCGGCGCACACCTACAAACCGTTCGGCAACGGCGTACGCGCCTGCATCGGAAGACAATTCGCGCTCCACGAGTCGGTACTCGTCCTCGCGAGCCTGCTCCATCGATACGACGTCGCACCCGATCCCGACTATGAACTTCGCGTCGACGAGCGACTCACCATGGTGCCCAAAGACTTCTACGTCTCGCTGACACCGCGCAGAGTGCCCGCCCGGTTGTCGGAACAGCCCGTCGGCTGACGGCCGCTCACACCAGCGTCGCGAGCTCGCGGATCGCGGCGGCGTCGCGCGTGGTCACCATCAGCATCGAGACACCCGCCGACTCCCACTGCTTGATCTGCTCGCGCACCTCGTCGGCGGTACCGACGATCATCGTCTCGCGCACCATCTCGTCGGGCACCGCTGCGAGTGCCTCCTCCTTACGACCCGCGAGGAACAGCCTGCCGATCTCATCGACCACCTCGCCATAGCCCATCCTGCGGTACAGCTCGGCGTGAAAGTTCTTCTCCTTGGCGCCCATCCCGCCCACGTACAGCGCGGTGGCGGGTCGATACGCGTCGACAGCGGCGGCGACGTCGTCGGTGATCACCACCTGCACGGTTGCCGCGACCTCGAAGTCGTCGCGCGTCCGACGCGCACCCGGGCGCGCGAATCCCTCCGCGAGCCACGACTCGTACTGATCGGCGAGCGAGAGGCTGTAGAAGATCGCAAGCCAGCCGTCGGCGATCTCCGCGGTCTGTGCGACGTTCTTCGGCCCCTCCGCGCCCAGCCAGATCGGTATGTCGGCGCGGAGCGGATGCGTGATCGGCTTGAGCGATTTGCCCAGTCCCGTCGCACCTGGTGCGTCGGCCGGATACGGCAGCGGATAGTGCGGTCCCGCGCTGCGCACTCGGTCGGCGCGCGACAGAACGTCGCGCACGATCTGTACGTATTCCCTTGTGCGAGCGAGTGGTTTGCCGAACGGCTGCCCGTACCACCCTTCGACGACCTGAGGTCCCGACACCCCCAGCCCGATGATGTGTCTGCCGCCCGAGAGATGGTCGAGGGTCAGCGCATGCATCGCGAGCGATGTGGGCGGTCGCGCAGACAACTGCGCAACCGCGGTCCCCAACCGTATCCGCGACGTCGCCGCGCCCCACCAGGCCAGCGGGGTGTAGGCGTCCGACCCCCACGACTCCGCGGTGAACACGGCGTCGAATCCCGACTCCTCGGCCGCGGCAATGAGCTCCGGGGCGTCGACGATGGGATCCGCTCCCCAATATCCCAGTTGCAGCGCAAGTTTCACGACCTCGACCTCTCCACGTCGGCACCACGAAGACAACCGTCATCACGGCCTTGTGCCCCAATACTAGAACGTGTTCTACTCGAAGTGTGAGCAGCATCGACACATCTCCGGCCGCGACGACCGCCAGCCCCGTCGCCGTGGTGCCCGATCCCGAGACCGCCATCCTGACCGCTGAGCTGAGCAACACGTTCAGCTACACGCGTTCGCTCGGACCGGTGTTGAGCCGGTTCGCATTCGGGCTACGCGACGGCCACATCGTCGGATCACGGTCGGCCGACGGAACCGTGTCGGTACCGCCGATCGAATACGACGCCGCGTCGGGCGCACCGATCACCGACATCGTCGACGTCGCCTCCGTCGGCACGGTCGTCACGTGGTCGTGGAATCCCGACCACATCGACGGCCAGCCGTTCGACGCACCGTTCGCATGGGCGCTGATCCGACTCGACGGCGCCGACACCGCGTTGCTGCACGCGGTCAAGGTCGACGGGCAGGCAGACATGGAAACGGGTATGCGGGTACACGCGGTCTGGCGTGCGGCACGCAGCGGACGCATCGACGACATCGCCTACTTCGCATCCGGCGACTCCGCTGAGCAGGCCGAACCGAACACCGCCGAGAATCCCGACGACGAGAACGTCATCATCACCACCCCGATCACGACGAGCATCATTCACTCCGCGACCGAAGAGGAGTCGCGCTATCTCGAAGGCCTCAAGGCGGGCAAGCTGATCGGGACGCGTATCGGCTCAGGCGTCGACGCCGGGCGCGTCTACTTCCCGCCACGCTCGGTGAGTCCCGCCGACGGTGCGCCTGCCGTCGAACACGTCGAACTCCCCGACACCGGAACCGTCACGACGTTCTGCATCGTCAACGTGCCGTTCCAGGGGCAGCGGATCAAGCCACCCTACGTCGCGGCGTACGTGCTGCTCGACGGCTCCGACATCCCGTTCCTGCACCTCATCCTCGACGCTCCCGCCGACGAGGTTCGCATGGGCATGCGGGTGCAGGCGGTCTGGGTTCCCGACGACGAGCGCGAGCTGTCGATGGGATCGATCAGCCACTTCCGCCCCACCGGCGAACCCGACGCCGAGTACGACACCTACCGCGAGTTCCTCTGACCCGCGATCCCCATCTCTAGGAGAAGCACGTGACCCTCCCCCGCATCGCGATCGTCGGGTTCGCCCACAGTCCCAACATCGTCGGCACACACGGCACCACCAACGGTGTCGAAATGTTGATCCCCTGCTTTGACAAGCTCTACGCCGAGCTCGGCATCTCCCGCACCGACATCGAGTTCTGGTGCAGCGGATCGTCGGATTATCTTGCCGGACGGGCCTTCTCGTTCATCTCGGCCATCGACTCGATCGGCGCGATGCCGCCGATCAACGAATCCCACGTCGAGATGGACGGCGCGTGGGCGCTGTACGAGGCGTGGGTGAAGATCGCGAGCGGCGAGGTCGACCTCGCCCTTGCCTACGGCTTCGGCAAATCCTCTGCGGGAGATAGCAATCGCACGCTGTCGATGCAGACCGACCCCTACACCGTCGCTCCACTCTGGCCGGGCGACCGCGCTCTCGCCGGATTGCAGGCCCGCGCAGGCCTCGACGCCGGTACGTGGACCGAAACCGACATGGCCGCAGTCGCCGCCCGCACGACCGGGGCGTCGACCGACGACCTGCTCGCGACCGATTACGTCGCCAATCCTCTTCGAGCACATGACATCGCACCGTTCACCGATGCCGCCGCGGCCGTGATCATCGCCAGTGAACGCCGCGCCCGCGAGCTCGTCGCCAATCCCGCATTCGTCACCGGCTGGGACCACCGGATCGACAGCGCCAACTTCGGTGCACGAGATCTCACGGTCTCGCCGTCGACGACACTGGCCGCCGACACCGCATTCGGCGATCGCACCCGCGCCGTCGACGTCGCCGAGATCGCCGCCCCTTACACACACCAGGAGATCATCGTCCGCAACGCGCTCGGCCTGCCCGACTCCGTGCGGATCAATCCGTCCGGCGGCCTGCTCACGGGTAATTCGTTGTTCAGCGGCGGACTGCAGCGCATCGGCTACGCGGCGCACTCCATCCTGACCGGTGATGCGCGGACCGCGGTGGCACACGCGACGAGCGGCCCTCTGCTGCAACAGAACATGGTGGTCACGCTGCAGGGTGACTCGAACAGCGGTGATTCGAAGAGCGGCGACTCGATTGTGGGAGAAGACAACTGATGGCACACAACAACCGTGCGGCGGTCCTGGGCACCGGGCAGACCAAGTACGTCGCCAAGCGGCACGACGTCACGATGGCAGGCATGTGCCGCGAGGCGATGGACGCGGCCCTCGCCGACGCCGGGGTGAGCATCGACGAGATCGACGCGATCGTCATCGGCAAGGCGCCGGATCTCTTCGAGGGTTCGATGATGCCCGAGCTGGCCATGGCCGATGCCCTTGGCGCCGTTGGCAAACGACTGATCCGTGTGCACACCGCAGGCTCCGTCGGCGGCTCGACGGCCAACGTCGCGGCGTCGTTGGTGTTCGCGGGCGTGCACAAGCGTGTGCTCGCGATCGCGTGGGAGAAGCAGTCGGAGTCAAATGCCATGTGGGCGTTGTCGCTTCCGGTTCCCTTCACCAAGCCGGTCGGCGCGGGAGCGGGCGGATTCTTCGCCCCGCACGTGCGCTCCTACATCCGGCAGTCGGGCGCGCCCGAGCACATCGGCGCGATGGTCGCCACCAAGGATCGACGCAACGGCGCGCGAAACCCGTTGGCCCACCTACACCAACCCGACATCACGGTCGAAAGTGTGATGGCATCGCAGATGCTCTGGGACCCGATCCGCTACGACGAGACATGCCCGTCCTCCGACGGCGCATGCGCGGTGGTCATCGGCGACGAGCAGGTCGCCGACGCCGCAGTCGCCGACGGCCGCCCCGTCGCCTGGGTCCACGCCACCGCGATGCGCACCGAACCGCTGTTCTTCGCGCACCGCAACACCGTCAACCCGCAGGCCAGCCGCGACGCCGCAGCAGCACTGTGGAAGTCCGCGGGCATCGACAATCCGATCGACGAGGTCGACGTCGCCGAGGTCTACGTCCCGTTCTCGTGGTTCGAGCCCATGTGGCTCGAGAGCCTCGGCTTCGCCCCCGAGGGCGAGGGCTGGAAGCTCACCGAAGCCGGCGAGACCGAGATCGGCGGCCGCATCCCGTTCAACCCGTCGGGCGGCGTGCTGTCGTCGAACCCGATCGGGGCGTCGGGCATGATCCGCTTCGCCGAAGCCGCGATCCAGGTGATGGGCAAGGCGGGCGACCACCAGGTTGCCGACGCCCGCAAAGCCCTCGGCCACGCCTACGGCGGCGGAGCGCAGTACTACTCGATGTGGCTCGTCGGCGCCGACAAGCCGTCGAACTAGCCGGGCCGCGCACCAACTGATCTAAGAGCCAGCGACCCGGCCCACAGCTACCTCATCTGCGCACAGCTACCTTCTGCACTGCCGAAGGTAGCTGCACGTAGATCAGGTAGCTGTACCGAGAGCTGCACAGACGTTGGCTCAGAGCCGCCCCTCACGCCGCGCGCCGCCCGAGCATGCCCAACACCCGACCACTGGCCGACAAGCCGTCGAACTAGCTGGGCCGCACCAGCCTGGCGCGCAGCTACCTCATCTGCGTACAGCTACCTTCTGCACCGCCCAAGGTGGCTGCACGTAGATCAGGTAGCTGCACCGAGCCCTGCACAACCAGCCGCCCTTACGCCGCGCGCCGCCCGAGCATGCCCAGCACCCGACGCGCCAGGACCGCAGGCTCGTCGACGTCGCGCCAGCCCCACCGCAACAAGGCGTGTCCGGTCTCGACGATCCCGTCGCCGCGCGACTTCTCGGCGAGTAGCGCACGTCGGGTCTCGTCGGCATCGTCGCCGTACTTCTTGTTGCCGTCGGCCTCTCCGCACAGCCGCGCATCGCGCCAGTACAGATCGACGCGCGCGAGGAAGTTCCCGTGCGCGTCATAGATGTTCACCTGCAGCTCCGGCTCCGGGACGCCTGCGTCGACCAGTTCGACGCGGCTGCGCGTCTCGAGCACCGACTCCGTCCTACTGTCGCACCGGCCGACCGCGCGGATCGCCGCGGCACGCCCCCGCATCCCCACGAGCAGGTCCAGCTCATTCTGCAGATCGTCGACGGTGCACAGTCCGGCGTGCAGCGCGGCGTCGCCCACCGCGATCGCTGGTATCCGTGCGCCGGTGCGCGCGATGTCGACCACCGTACGAGCAGGCGACACCACCAGCACACCGTCGACCTCGACGAGGGCTGGTGGTCGGGTGTCGGTGATCAACCTCGTACGCGATGTGGTGCGCGTGCCCGGCGTGCGTCCACTGTCTGCGATCGACACCCGCGAGGTATCCAACCCCCAGACAGGTAAGCCAAGCACCGCGGCGGCCGACGAAAGTGCCAGCGCGCGAGTGTGTTTGGCAGCCCGAACCTCCGGCGTGCGGGCGTCGCGTCGTATCACGGCAAGCGCTCGCTGCCGGTGCCGCTCCTCAGGAGTGTCTTCTGCCAGCAGATCGCGCGGAATCACCACTCCCGGCGCCAGCGACACGAGGGTTCCGACGTCGAGCGCCAGCCGTATCTCACGGTCGACGTAACCCGCCGCGAGGAGCTCAGCGCGATTGACCGCGCCCGTGACGCCATGGAAGTGGACCATGCACGTTGTGACGCACGCAGCGTCGGATCGGTTCCAACAAAAATCCGCACCTCATCTGTCACGCCTTACCTTCGGCAGTGCCGAAGGTAAAGTGCCACAGACGAGGTGCGGATTTCGACGTCAGGCCAAAAAGTCCCAGACGTCAGGCTGGCCGGACCGAGTTGATCGTCTTCTCGACCTCCCAGAACGCGCGCAGCGCCGACAGCTTGCCCTCTTCGTCGGCGCGATAGGTGAACACGCCGTGCGCCTCCGACACGTGGCCCGCGATGTGGGTCACGATCTTCCCGACGTACGCGACCTCGTTGCCGCAGATGATCTCATCGTCGAAGACGAAGTCAATGCTCTCGGTTGTCGCGATCGACAGATCCCAGAACTGCGAGATACGCTCTCGCCCTTGGAATCCGACCCCTCGTTCATCGAACATCGACGGCCCGACCGGGTCCTCGACCTTCGCGTCGGCCGCGAAGTTGTCGAGCCAGGCCTCCTTGTCACGAGCCGCGACCGCCTCCCGCGATCGCCGACCTGCCACCACTGCGGGATTGTTCTCCCTATCGATGCCCAGATATGCGGGTTGACTCGAATCCTGTTGGGCTGCACTGGTCATCGGTCACCGAGTCCCGTAGTCGACCTGGAGTTCCTTCACGCCGTTGATCCAACCGTGCCGGAGTCGACGCGGCTCGTCCAGCCGCGAGATGTCGGGCACGAGGTCGGCGATTGCATTGAACATCAGGTTGATCTCCATGCGTGCGAGGTTCGCACCGACGCAGAAGTGCGCTCCGTTGCCGCCGAATCCGACGTGCGGGTTGGGGTCGCGCAGGATGTTGAAGGAGAACGGATCGTCGAACACGTCCTCGTCGTAATTGGCTGAGCCGTAGAACAATCCGACGCGCTGCCCCTGCTTGATGTCGACGCCGCCGACCTGCGTGTCGCGCTTGGCGGTGCGCTGGAAGCAGTTCACCGGCGTCGCCCAGCGCACGATCTCGTCGACCGCCGTCGCGGGGCGTTCCTTCTTGAACAACTCCCACTGGTCGGGATGCTCCAGGAAGGCATTCATGCCGTGGCTGATCGCGTTGCGCGTGGTCTCGTTGCCAGCGACGGTGAGCAGGATGAAGAAGAATCCGAACTCGGCCTCATCGAGGTGCTGACCGTCGATGTCGGCGTTGACCAGCGTGCTGACGATGTCGTCGACAGGACACTTTCGACGCTCCTCCGCCATGTTGTAGCCATAGCCGAGGATCTCTGCCGACGCCATCTGCGGATCGACGCCTGCGAACTCGGGATCGTCGTAGTTCATCATGCCGTTCGACCAGTCGAACAGCTTCTTGCGATCCGACTCCGGGACACCGAGCAGATCGGCGATCGCCAGCAGCGGGAGGTCGACGGCCACGTCGTGGACGAAGTCGCCGGTTCCCCGGTCGGCCGCCTGGCGCACGATGGTGCGCGCCGCGTCGTCGAGCTTCTCCTCGAGCGCCTGCACGGCCCGCGGCGTAAACGCCTTCGAGATCACCTTGCGCAGGCGGGTGTGCTCCGGCGGGTCGTGATTGATCAACAGCGCCTTAGTGACGTCGAGCTGATCTTGAGGCATCTCGTCGTCGAACCGCATGATGACGCCGTTGGTCGACGTTGCCCAATCCTCGTTGTTCTTCGAGATCTCGCGAACGTGTGCGTGCTTCGAGACGACCCAGTACCCACCGTCGTGGAAACCGCCACCCTTACCCGGGAGCTGGGCATTCCACCAGACGGGAGCGGTCTTGCGCAGGGCCGCGAACTCGGCGACCGGGATGCCCTTCTCGAGCAGGTCCGGACTGGTGAAATCCCACCCCTCCTGATGCATGAACGGGCATGATGCTGCCGGTGAGGATGACGTCTGGTCGGCCCCCACGCCGTCGGTCTGAATCACGTGAAATACCACCCTGTTCTCAATGTTTACAACCGAGACGCGAACGTGTTCACGTCTCACTGACGCTCACTGTACACACAGTATCGCACCAAAACAGGAACTCGTTCTACTTTTCTGCCGCCGCCATGGACAGAAACAGGAACATGTTCTACTTTCATGCCAGAGCAGTAGATCTGTGCCAGTGCAGTCCGCAAGCAAGAGGGCTGCGCGGAGAAGTAGTAGAAAAGTAGAAGCCCGAAAGGTGACGGACATGGGTGTGCCGGTAATCGTCGAAGCAGTGCGAACCCCCATCGGCAAGCGGGCGGGCTGGCTCTCCGGTCTACACGCTGAGGAGCTACTCGGCCTCACTCAGCGCGGCTTGATCGAGAAGGCGGGTATCGACGCATCGCTGGTCGAGCAGGCCATCGGCGGATGTGTCACCCAGGCAGGAGCGCAGGCCGGCAACATCACGCGCAAGGCGTGGCTGTCGGCCGGACTTCCCGAGCAAACCGGCGCGACGACCATCGACTGCCAGTGCGGCTCGGCGCAGCAGGCAAACAACCTGATCGCCGGGCTGATCGCCTCGGACGTGATCGACGTCGGCATCGCGTGCGGCGTCGAGCTGATGACGCACACCCCGCTGGGAGCCAACGTTGGCGTCGACGCCGGCCCGTACCACGCGGACTCCTGGAACGTCGAGATGCCCAATCAATTCGAAGCCGCAGAGCGAATCGCAGCACGCCGCGGGATCACCCGCGCCGACGTCGACGAACTCGGGGTGCGCAGCCAGCAACGCGCACATCAGGCGTGGGACGAGCACCGGTTCGACCGTGAAGTGTTGAGCCTCAAGGCCCCTGAGCGCACCAAAGAGGGCGTGGTGACCGGCAACATCATCGACGTCACACGCGATCAGGGCCTTCGCGACACCACACCCGAATCGCTCGCGGCACTCAAGCCGGTCATCGACGGCGGCATCCACACCGCGGGCACGTCGTCGCAGATCTCCGACGGCGCTGCGGCCGTCCTGCTGATGGACGAGACCAGAGCGCGCGAGCTCGGACTCCGCCCACGAGCACGACTGCGGGCCGCCGCCCTCGTCGGGTCCGAACCGTACTACCACCTCGACGGCCCGGTCCAAGCCACCGAACGGGTGTTGGCCAAGGCGGGAATGTCGTTGTCCGACATCGACATCGTCGAGATCAACGAGGCATTCGCGTCGGTGGTACTCAGTTGGGCTCGCGTGCACGGCGCCGACATGGACAAGGTGAACGTCAACGGCGGCGCTATCGCCCTCGGACATCCGGTCGGCAGCACGGGTTCGCGGTTGCTCACCACCGCACTCCACGAACTCGAACGGCGTGACGCACAGACTGCTCTGGTCACCATGTGCGCGGGCGGCGCACTGGCAACCGGCACCATCCTCGAGCGCATCTGAGAGTCACGGGAGAGCGCATGAAGGCCGAAAACCGTCCCACACAACTCGATTCACCGATCGTGTCGAAAGCGATCAAGCTCGGCTCACGCCTCAACACCGCACTGTACAAACGCAGCGGAGGTCGGCTCGGCCGCACATGGCGGGTCGGCGCGGCGATGCGCAACCCCGTCGACGTATGTCTGCTGACCACGATCGGCCGCAAGTCCGGCCAACCGCGCACCGTGCCGCTCCTCTATCTGAGCGACGGCGACACGATCGTCGTCGTCGCCTCGCAGGGCGGATTACCGTCGAACCCGGCATGGTACCTCAACCTGCGCAGCAACCCCGACGTGTCGATCCAGATCGGTTCGCAGACAGGCGAATACACGGCACATACGGCGAACGAACGGGAGCGCGAACGACTCTGGCCTCGCCTGGTGGAGCTGTACGCCGACTTCGACACCTATAAGGCGTGGACCGAGCGCACCATCCCGGCGGTGATCTGCACACCACGCTGAGTCAGATGCGATCACCCGGCACGGCTGCGCCCGTCGGCAACGCGCGGATCGCCGCACCCGCCCACGCATCGAGGAATGCACGACGCTGCGCACCCGAACGTGCCGTACTGTGGTCGATCATCATGGACTGCAGTGTGCGCAAGACGATTTCGACGATGATGTCCATCTCGGCCGGGCCGTATCCGCGTGCAGCCCAGTCGACATCCATGCGCTCGACCATCGAACGTGCGAATGCCTGACCGGCCTCCGACGTCACCCCCTCCACCGCGAACAGACTCACATTGTCCGCCGCGAACAGAAGGCCGACGTAGCGGTCGTCTGGCAGTTCCTGGAGGACCACGTCGATTCCCTCGACGACCGCGACGTCGGGCTCACGAATACCGCTGACACGTAGCGCGATTCGCTCGAGAAATGCACCGACGGCGTCGAGAGCGGTTGCCCGGAGCAGCGCCTCGGTACTGGGGAAGTATCGATACACCGTCTGGCGAGTGACCCCGAGAGTGCGCGCGACGTCGCTGATCGTCGTCGCTACACCGTGTTCGTCGATCGCCGACCGTGCGGCCGCAAGGATGCGCGCCGTCGCTTCGGCGTCGTCGACCGGAACACTTCCGGCCCAGCCGTGCGTACGCATCCTTCGCGACCACCTCCCGGCACCGATTTCCCAGTACCTATGTCCCGGCACCCACTTCCCAGTACCGACCTCTACCAGCGCAGACCGTATCACGGGAAAACGACCATACACATGCGGTCTGACTGTATGGTGAAGCCATGACAGCCATCACCACCGATGCGGCCTGCCCATTCGGCAAGGGCTTCGATTTCACCGATCCCGATGTGCTCGAATCCGGGCTACCGAAAACCGAATTCGCTCACCTGCGCCAGACCGCGCCTGTCTGGTGGAACGAACAGCCACTCGGCACCTCGGGTTTCACGGACGGCGGCTACTGGGTGATCTCACGACACAGAGACGTGCGCGAGATCTCGAAGAACAACCAGGTGTGGTCGACGAATGCCAACGGCGCCATCATCCGACTCCCCGACTACGTCACCCCCGACCAGATCGAGTTCACCAAGGCGCTACTCGTCAACCACGATCCGCCGGAGCACACTCGTCTGCGCAAGATCGTGTCGCGACTGTTCACACCGAAGGCTGTTGGGTCACTGGAGGAGAATCTCGCAACTTCGGCGCGCCGGATCGTCGAATCGGCCGCAGCCAAGGAGTCGGGAAACTTCGTCGACGACGTGGCCATCCACCTTCCCCTACAGGCGATTCTGGATCTCATCGGTGTCCCGACAGCCGACCGTCCGCGTATTCACGAGCTCGTCGACGCGATCATCAACAGCGACGATCCCGACAACACGATCGACCCCGCGATGGCCAACGCCGAGCTGCTCGGCTACGCCTATTCGATGGCCGAGGAGCGTCGGCGCAACCCCACCGACGACATCGTCACCACGCTGATAGAAGCAGACATCGACGGAGAGTCGTTGTCCGACATCGAGTTCGGGTTCTTCGTCATCCTGCTGATCACCGCGGGAAACGAGACGACGCGCAACGCGACCAGCCACGGCATGAATGCCTTCATGTCCCATCCAGCGCAGTGGGAGTTGTTCAAGTCGCAGCGCCCGAAAACCACGATCGACGAGGTGCTGCGCTGGTCGACTCCGGTCAACGCCTTCCAGCGGACGGCCAAGGTGGACACCAGCATCGAGGGCGTCGACATCGCCGCGGGACAACGGGTCGGCATCTTCTACGGTTCGGCAAATTACGACGAGGACGTCTTCGACGACCCGTTCACGTTCAATATCCTCCGAGATCCCAACCCGCATCTCGCGTTCGGCGGCAACGGCGCCCACTTCTGCATCGGCGCCAACCTCGCGCGCCTCGAACTCTCCCTGATCCTCAACGCTGTCGCAGACGTACTTCCCGACATCGAGCGGATCGGCGAGCTGCGTCGTGTGCGATCAGGCTGGCTCAACGGCGTCAAAGACCTGCCCGTTCGCTACGGCGCAACTGGGGGCTGCCCGGTCGCGCACTGAGCAGTCTCTGCGTCTCTGGATTGCCCACTACCCCGACGTCGCTTTACTCACATCACATTCACGTGCAAGACAGTCACCATCCCGGTTGAATGGCAGCATGGCGAACGAAAGCACTGAGTTGGCGGCCCCGCGAGTCGCTGTCGTGGTCCCCGCCTACAACGAGGTCGACTACATCGAAGACACGATCCGCGCGCTGCAACAGCAAACTTTTCGCGATACAGCCGCCCACGATGCGCGCGCGCCATTCCGCATCATCGTGGTGGACAACAACAGTACCGACGGGACCGGTGATCTCGTTCGCGAGCTCGCGTCCCACTCGGCTGTCCCCATCGATGTGCTCACCGAAGTCGAGAAGGGCACGGGTAGTGCCGCAGACTCGGGCTTTCGTTACGCCATCGACGCCGGAGCCGAGTTCATCGCTCGCACCGACGCCGACACGCTCCCCGCGCCGGACTGGCTGACACAGATCGTCGCCCCACTGCTCGATGGCAAGAGCCTCGCGGGAGGTCGAGTGCGTGCCCGCAGTTCCGACGGAGCGCGTGCCATCGCGTTCAACCTGATCGGCACGACGTGGCGCCTCGGACACCTCATCACCTGGTTGCGCACACGATCTCAGCCGGCGCACCTACGAAAGAGTTTCCTGGTTGTCGGCAACAATCTGGCGGTCACCGCTGATACCTACTGTGCGGCAGGTGGATTCCCGCGGACGAAGATCGACGATGTCGATGAGGACGCGGTCCTACAGCAGCGCGTCACCGCACAGGCGGGAGCCGATTCCGTAGCGCTCGCACCGCATGCCGTTGTCTACACATCTCTTCGCCGACTGCAGGCCTACGGCACTCGGGGTTACCTCGATTGGTATCAATCCAAGAACGCGGGCGACGGCGACGTGCCCACAGATGTTCGCTGATCAACGAGGCGGTCGCTGATCTCCCTGACCGCAGCACCGGTGAGCTCCAGTACACCGCCGACCACGGACTCCGCCGCCGCTGTAGCGGGGTACCGAACCCTGACATGGATGCCATCGTCGTCGCGCCACAGCCACCACTGCACGTTGTCGGTCGCGTGGTCGCCCGATAACTGCTGCACTGCAATATCTTTCGACGGCCGACGTTGACGGGTGTAATCGACGTACGAAACCATGAAGACATCGCCGCGTGTGCTGCGCAGCCTGCTGCCGAATGTCTGATAGACCGCCGTCAGTCCGACGCTCGCGAGAGGTAGAGCTTCGGCGAGTCGATCTGCGTTGAGCGGCAACAGTTCGACGAGGTCCCCCTCGCCGCGGACACGCAGCGGGATGTTGGCAACCACCCAGGCAACGATCGACTCGGATGTCTGGAGCCCCGACGGCACGATCAGCGCGGTATCGGCCGGACCACCAGCCAGACGGATTGCGCGCCCGATGCACGTCAACAGCGCCGAGAACGTTCTCGCGCCACGCGTGTGTACAGCCGAGCTGAAGTGCTGCGCCTCAGACCTACCGAGGAGGGTGCTCACCCGTGTTCTCATCGGCGCTCGAAGTCCGGGTTCCAGCCCCAGGTCGAGAGGGAAAGCTGGTATCTCCCAGTCCGATTCGTCGAGGAATCGGAACCAACCGGCAAGTCGTGGATCGTCGGGAGCCACGTCGCCGCTGAACGTGTGCGCGCGCACGGCGGCCAACCCCGAGCCGGCACTCGACAATGCACGGCCGGCAACCACGTCAGAGATATCGGCTGCTAGCACCGTCAATGATCGCGCGTCGACGTAGAAGTGATCGAACGCGCAGATCACCGTGGTGGTATCAGGGCGGAGCACCGCCCCGAAAAAGTGCGAAAGCGGCTCGGTTGGGTTGCATGCCAAGGCGATTCGATCGAGCACCAGCTTCGTCATGCCCGCGTCTGAAGAGTCGGTCGGAGCCTGGGAGTCAACACTGACGCCGATCGACGACAAGGGGACTTCGCGCCGACTGAGGTCATGGCCATCCGCTGCAACATAGGTTCGCAGGACATCATGCCGCGACAGCAACACCTCGGGAAGCCGTGCCAGCAGCCCGCGCTCAACCGGATAGGGAAAGTCGAGAACCAGTGTCAGCGAACCCGGATGCCCCGCTCGATGAGAATCAACGTGAAATCGTTCGTTCTCCGACAGTCCGGTATCAGAAGGCAGATCGTCTCCGATGAGATCGGCATGAAAGACGGAGAGTTGACCTGAGCTCAGTGAATAATCCTGTGTACCAGTTAGTTTCATTGCCTCACCCGGGTACCCGCGATCGCGGTGACCGCGGAGTCTGCAGATTCCAGGAGCGCTCTGAGCTGTGCCGCAACTGTGTCGAGATAACGATTGATGTTCGCGCGTGCGACATCGTTGTCGGGAATTTGAGATTCGACGACCAATCCGTCAACCATCCGACTCAGCCACAAGTTGGAGTTCTTGGTTTTGCCGATACCAGGGAACCCCACAGTGGTTCCGACAGTGGGGTCGTCGATTCCCGGCAGCCGACGGTGATCGATGTAGGTCACCATCTGAGGAGAACCGGCCATCTGTGGAAGCTCGCCGGACCGCGCAAGGACCTGCAGAACCGCTCCGATGGGGGCGGCCGCAGCGTTCTTGGCCCGCTTCACCGCGACGGATGCCGTGCGCGCCAACTCAATCGGGTCAGCTCCGGGTTCGACGTCGAAGTACACCGGTGCGAAGTTGCATGCCCAGCCCTGAGTGAACTCGAACTCAGGCCCGCGAGTTGCCAGCGCAGTCGTCGTGAAGAAGCGCTTCTCCCCTGTGCACAGGTACTGCGCAGATGCCAACGCGGAGAACAGGCATCCAGCAATGGTGACCCAGCTCGACGAAGCACTGACGATGTCGAGCGCATCCGCTTCGTCTGCTGTGAGCAGATCCCGACGGCAGCGCACCGCAGGCGCGGGAGCGTCGTCGTCGAGTCCGAGTGGAACCGGCGAATCGGGAAGAGATCCCTTGATGGCCAGCGCTTCTCGCCACGCCTTGACGCCGATGTCATCGGCACGCACACGCGCAGCGCGACGATGCTCATCGGCGACGTAGCTGTCGAATGATGCCACATCGGTCAGCTTGACCGGCGTTCCCGAGATCTCCGCCCGATACAGTGCGTTGATCTCGTCCATCGCCAGCCATAACGAATAGCCGTCCCCGTGCACGTGATCGGCGCCGAGGTAGAACGTGAATCCACCATCGCCGTCGAACGCTCCGAAGTGCATCGACTGCGGGGAATCGAACGCGGTCGCAACGGAGATGCGATTCGCGAGGTGGTCACCCGCATCCGCCGCGTCGACTCTCCGACTCCGGCCCAGCGGCCACTGCGCCACCATCTCGATGTGGGTCTGCGGTATGACGTACCGTTCGACGCCCACCTCGCCCAGCGTGTAGTAGCTCCGCAGTTCGTCGTGCCGTCGTACGAAGGCCGTCAGCGCTGCGGCCATCGCAGCCGGGTCCAGCGGGGTATCGAATCTGGCAACAGCGCCCACGACGGAACGGTGCTCGTCGCCGCGGGCACGCGCCGCGGTCGAAGTGACCACGTGCTCGGTCTGCAGAAACGTTGCACCCCCGGTCACACGTGCGGCCTGCAACGCCGCATCAGTTGAACACAGCGCCCACTCGATGGGCGTGCCACCAGGAAACTGCCTACGCAGCAGCGGTTCTGGCGTCGCAGCCGCGCCGAATACCACCGTCATGCCGTGATGTCCGCCGACGCTTGCGACGTCATCTCGCGCGCAAACATGTAGTCGTGGTCACCAGCGTCGACGATCGTACGCAGAACCTCCGCGAACACCGAGAGGAAAGCTTCGACCTCGCGCCTACGCTCCCCCGACGGATAGCGCGTCGAGATGTTGATCCCGTCGGGAATCCGGTTGATCCACAGGTACACCTCGTCGACTTCCCGGGTGGCACTGCGCAACACTCGCGCGTTTCGACGATCCCATTCCGCAGCTCCCTGCGCCCGCCGCAGATCGATATAGGACACGACGAATCCCGGAGGCGTCACGTCGCCCCCGATCAGATCAGCGATCGGGGCGAACGGTGCGGTACCCACGTTCTTGTACCGCGACACCGACTCGGCGACACGCGGCAGAGCCTGAGAGAAGGTCTGCGCATCAGATGGATCGAGGTGCACGGGAACGAGACCGACGAACCACCCGACAGCCTCGCCCCACTCGGGTCCCGTGCGCGTGTGTACAGGGCTGACGAATCGCACTTCGCCGGTTCCGGCGAGCGCCGCACTCGCGATCGACATCGCAGTGTAGATACCCGTGGTCACCGAGCCACCTGCTGCCTTGCAGATGTCGTTGAATCGAGCGGCCTGCGCGCTGTCGAGAAGGTCCTGCGAAAGACTCACTTGCATACCGGAATCCGGCTCGCGGGGAGGCACTACGGCGTCGAGGCCACCGGTGACACATCGAGGGAAGCGGGGCATCGCATGTGGCTGGACGGACGTGGGCGACTCGTTGAAGAACTGCCGCCAGGCGACGACGGCAGAGTTGTTCGCATCGATCTGTTCACCCAGATGCCGCTCCGCATCGCTGAAGTCCAGGTAGCTGCCGTACTCGGCGAGCCCATGGTGCTCATCGTTGATCTCCGCGCGATAGAGGGCGCTGAGCTCATTGATCGCGAAAACCTGTGTGTAGGCGTCCATCACGGTGTGGTCAGCACCGAAGACGACGAGGAATCTGTCGTCACGGTCATCGGGTTCCAGAGTCACGACGACGCAGTGCGGCCAGGTCAACGGGTTGACCGTGGTATCGAAGAAGTCCTGAATCCTCTGGCGGGCCGCGTCGGGCGACGCCGCCACACCCATCGAAAGCCCGGAAACTCCGACGGCCTCCGGCTCGATGGTCATCCGCACCAGATCGTCCTCAGGAGTCCCGCCGAGCTGGACTGCGGAACGGAGCGCCTCGTGGCGGGCGAACCACTGCCTGATAGTCGCGGCGAACGCATCGCGGTCGAACCGCTCCTCGATGGTGAAGGCCGTTCCGATCCAGTGTCCGTGCCATTCGTCACCGAGTTCGGCAGCGCGTCGAGCGTGCTCGAGGTGCATGTATGAGAGCCGACGAGAATCGGCACACCATGAATCCGGGTCGGCAGTAGCTTCCCACGCGGTGATCGCGCCAGTGGGAACCTGATAGTCAGCGAGCTCTGTGTATTCCATCGGCATCCTTTTCAGTCACCCGTGCACGGGTACACGTGAATACCCCGGGTATCGAGGAGGGTTTGCAGCCATTGTTAACAGAATGGAATTCAGCTGTTCATCCCATGCTCAAGAATGGGCCAGCTCTCACGCTGCTGGTCTCGCCAGTAAGGCCATGCGTGAGTTCCAGGATCAACGTAACGAATTGTCGCCCCAATATGCTGCGCCGTCAATCGGGACTCCAATTGTTGGGTGCACCAGAGGGAACCCGTTTCGATTGCTCCGCCAATGACCTGCCGATCAATGGGGTCGGAATTGTCCGGATATCCGGGTTGGTCATACGTGCCCGCCCGCCCTGTTCCAGTGGATATATAGAGCGTGGTGCCACGGAGGTTGTGCGAGAGCGACAGTACGTCGTGGGCCGCCCAGCCCGGACTACCGGGAGGCCCCCACATGTTATTTGCGTCACCCCCGAAGGCTGCGACGATCGCCCGTGGATAAGCCTCGCCTGCGACGCCTGTGGTGCTGTAGCAACCGCTGTAGGCACCAACCGCCCTGTAGAAACCCGGGTTCCTCGCCGCGAGCACCAACCCCGCTCCCGCGCCCATCGAGATCCCCGCGATCCCTCGTCGTCCGTTGCCGTCGAACGCGGCGTCGATAAGGGGCGGCAGCTCCTTCACAAGGAAGGTTTCCCACTGGTAGCGGCCTAGTTTCGGGTCGTCGCGCTGCCAATCGGTGTAGAAGCTTCCGTTGCCCGCCAACGGCATGACAACGTTCACATTCTTGTTCGCGTAGAAGTTTCGGGCGTCGGTCTTGCGTAGCCACATGCTGTTGGTCGGGTCCTCTTCACCGAGACCACTCAGCAGGTACAGCGATGGCCTGGTTCCCGAAGGGTTACGGGGCGTGATCACCTGCACCTTGATCGTCTTGCGCATGGCAACCGAGTAGACGTAGACCGCCGTTACACCCTGCCCCTCTGCGACTGTTCGCTGTATCGTC
The DNA here is from genome assembly GCF_001665905.1 of Gordonia sp. 852002-50395_SCH5434458. Taxonomy (NCBI): domain Bacteria; kingdom Bacillati; phylum Actinomycetota; class Actinomycetes; order Mycobacteriales; family Gordoniaceae; genus Gordonia; species Gordonia sp. 852002-50395_SCH5434458. Next base: position 67,401 of record NZ_LZTC01000009.1, on the reverse strand, counting down.
GGACGTAGGGGTTCTGCTCGTGCAACCCCAACTCCCAGCGACGCCGCTGCAATCACAGTGATCAGAACTGATACGGCACATTGCCACGCAAAGCGCGGTCTGCGGTTTTGAGCTATGACGATTACCTCCAGATCGCGACGGGGAGTCGCCAAAGAATAGCGACTAAGCGATACCCTCGCACACGGACCGTGTGACCGTAGCGTGCGCTGATCGGCAATTTAAGGGGATAGAGACATATACCACTCGATGCGGATTGTCAGGAATCTCGCAGGGTTCAACTCGCCTCGACACTTTCTCGACGAGCAAATAGCCTGTTGAAGATCTGACGGATGATCCGACGAGGACGGAGGGCACTCGATGGTGATGTTGCCGACGATTGCAATCGAGGCCGACTCGCTCGGTAAGAAATTCGGAAATGTCAATGCAGTTTCAGACATTTCCTTATCGATACCGACGGGATCGGTGTGTGGGTTGTTGGGCGCGAACGGCGCAGGCAAGACCACGACGGTACGTATGCTCGCGACGCTCATCCGGCCGGACTCCGGCTCGGCACGGATCTTCGGCCGTGACGTCGTGAGACAGGCGACCGCCGTGCGTTCGATGATCGCGGTGACCGGTCAGTACGCCTCACTCGACGAGGATCTGACGGCAGAACAAAACCTCGAGCTGTTCGCCACCCTGCGCGGATTCGGCCGACGTGCGGCTCGTTCTCGTGCGCACGAGTTGATCGAACAGTTCGGACTCAGTCACGCCGCCTCGCGCCCCGTGTCGGGTTTCTCCGGCGGCATGCGACGACGACTCGACATCGCCACCTCACTGATCTCCGCTCCGCCGCTGCTCTTCCTCGACGAACCGACGACAGGTCTCGATCCCACCACACGGACTCAGATGTGGGCCGTCGTCCGCGACCTCGTCGATAACGGTACGACGGTGCTACTCACCACCCAATACCTCGACGAGGCAGACAAACTCTCCGACTCAATCGTCTTGATCGACGGCGGGCGGGTGGTGGCCGAAGGTACGGCCAGGTCGCTCAAGGAGCGCATCGGTACGCGCACACTGCACGTTCAACTCGAAGACAGATCCAGAATGCGGGAGGCCGCAGAGATCATGGGGGCAACGTTGTCCGCGGATGTCGTTCAGATTCCTGCCGAGGGCGCGCTCTCGGCGATCACCTCGGAGCCGGGGCGGGCCGCATACGCGGTGTCCCAACTGGAGTCCGCGGGCATCGAGGTCGCCGACTTCTCGTTCCAGCGCCCCACGCTGGACGATGTCTTCTTCGCCATGACAACCCGAGAGTCGGCCCGGACATGAGCAGCACCATCGATCAGACGAAGTCCGGCGTCGCCGATTCGGGAGCAGCGGCGACGGCCGACGCCACCAGTAGCGGAATCGAATGGCCGATCACTCCTGTCGACAGGATTCCCTTCAGCCAGGGGCTGCGCCAGACGTTCGCACTAGCTCGTCGCGGGCTTCTCCGGATGAAGCACTCCCCACAGCAACTGTTCGACGTGATCATCGTGCCCATCGTCTTCACAGTGATGTTTGCCAACATCTTCGGCGGAGCCGTCGCGGGAGGCGTCGACAACTACCTCGTCCTGCTTGTCCCCGGCGTCCTGGTCTCGGTGGCGGTGACCACGTCGGTGGTCACCGGAACGCAGTTACGTGAAGACATCGACAGCGGTGTGTTCGACCGGCTGATCTCCATGCCCATAGCGCGCATCGCGCCACTCGCAGGCTTGCTGACTGCGGATACCCTGCGATACGTCATCGCGAGCGTGATGTCTCTCGTCGTCGGCCTCTGCATGGGCTACCGGCCGGCAAGCGTGATCGGGGTCATCGCAGGCGTCACACTTGTCGTCTACGCAGCGTTCTCGCTGAGCTGGATCTTCGCGTTGCTGGGTGTCCTGCTCCGCAAAGTATCAGCGATACAAGGCATCTCGATGCTCGTGCTGATGCCGATGACGTTCACGTCCAATGCGTTTGTGCCGACCACGACAATGCCCGGTTGGATGCAGGCGATCGCTGACGTCAATCCGGTCTCACACCTCATCTCCGCGTTTCGCGGGCTGGCAAACGAGGGACAGATCACAAGCGACGTCGGATGGACGCTGGTGGGAACCACCGCGATCTTGATTGTCTTTGTCCCACTTACGTTGCGCGCCTACCTCTCGCGGTCATGACGACCACTTCGACGCGCACGACCGGGTCGATACACTCGGCCCTGCCGGTTGAGCGTCTGACCACCGACGACGATCTGTTCGTACGGATGGAACACGCGCTGGGGCTCGGGGTTGTGAATCAATGCGTATGGCAGCTACCCACTCGCCTCGACGAGGACGCATTCTCCCGACTCGGAGAGCGACTCTGCGCGGGTCGCGCATCGAGACTCGTCGCGCGACGGCCACCACCGGCTCGCGATGCGTGGCGGTACACGCCGACCGCCGGGTCGGTCGAATTCTTCACTGAGACGGTGCGTGCCGAGAATATTGCCGCATGGGTCGACGCCCAGGCACAGTTCGCTCTGAACAGCGTGTCGGGCCCCTCCTGGCGACTGAGCGCCGCCCACTCCGACGGCATTGGTACGTACGTCTCATTCACGGCGGCCCACGCGATCGGCGACGGCGCCACGCTGATAACGGCGATCGTCGAAGCATTGTCGGGGACCGCCTACAACACAGACGTAGCCATGCCCGACCTCGTATCCGACCTTTCCGATGGAGCAGGCACTGCGGCGCGGGCAGCTCGCGCGGCGGCTTCCAGTGTCGTCGCGACACTTCGTGACGCATCACCACGAGGATCTGCGCGCCCCCAACCGTCACGCGCACCTTCCCCGAGCCCGGCGCCTACTGGTGCGATAGCGACGACAAGCGCAGGGCGGGCTGCCGGAACCGAAGCAGGCATACCCCCCTCGGTGATCGTGACCGTTGATCGCGAGGAAGCACTTCGGGTTGCCGCAGAACGCAACGGCACGCTGAACTCACTGTTCGTCGGGCTGATGGTCGGAATCGTCGACAAAGCCGGACTGGCATCGTCCGGAGACGTCGTCCCGGTGTCGATTCCGGTGTCACAGCATCGTGAGGACGATCGGCGCGCCAACGCCACGACAGGCGTCACCGCCCACATACGTCTCGACTCCAACCGCTACACCGACCTCAGCGAGATTCGCGACGCGTGCAAGGCGGCATACCGCACGCTCGATGCGCGGCCCGGCTCGATGGCCGCGATGTCCACTGTTGCACAGGCTTTGGGCGACAGGGCCGTGCGTCGACTCGCTGGTGGGATGTCGACGCCCTTATGTGTGGCGTCCAATGTCGGACGGGTAAATCCTTTGTTTGCGTCACTTCATACCGGACATACCGGAGTTACCGCCATGCGCGCCGTCACCACGGATACCGCCGGCTTGGCGGGCCATGCGGGCGGTATCAGCGGCTGGTTGTGTACCGGAGATGAAGTGCTGACGCTTGCGGTGAGCTCGCTGAACCCCTCTCGGATCAACGATCGGGATTCGCTCCGCGCACTGGTCGCCACCGAGTTCGCTTCCTGGAGACTGACCGAAACAGAGTGGGGCATATGCAAATAGCATTCGTCATGCACGGCAGTAGAGGCGATGTTCAACCTGCGGTCGCGCTCGGAGCCGAACTTCGCCGACGCGGACACAGCGTCGAGTTGGCTGTTCCCGACGACCTGGTCACTGCTGTCTCACGTTCTGGGTTGCCGACGCGCAGCCTGTGTCCATCGACTGCGGAATTGCTCTCGAGTCCGCTGGTGAAGCGAGACCTCAAGTCGTGGAATCCGTATAAGAGGTTGACCGCACTACGCAAGGTCGGATCGCACGGATCGGCGATGTCGGAGAGAGTCATGGGCGAACTCGCCGATACGGCGGATGTCCTCGTCAGCGGACCACTGGCACAGGAGCGGGCTGCGACGGTCGCAGAAAGTCGGAGCATCTCTTTCGTCCCGCTGCACTACTGCCCGATACGTCCCAACCACAATCTGTCGCCGCTGTACCGGCCATTGCCAACTGCGATCAGCGCCGCCACATGGCGCGCAGCCGACTACCTCTTCTCACTCACCCAGCGCCCAAACGACCGCGCCCTGCGCCGCCGTCTGGGTCTCCCGTCGGTATCGGGAACCATCGGCGCGAGGCTTCGGCGGCAGGGAACACCGGAGATCCAGGCGTACGACGCCGAGTTGTTCCCGCTCCTCGAGCGCGAGTGGGGAGAACAGCGCCCGTTCACGGGCTTCCTGCTCCCCGACGAACAGACACGCGCAAAACTCAACGGACACAACGACAATAGTCAGATCACCGACATCCTCGACTGGATTGGATCGGGGCCATCCCCCGTCTATGTCGGCTTCGGGAGTATGCAGATCCCACCCGAGCGGATCTCTTCGGTCGTTGATGGACTCCTGTCGCTCCGCCTCCGGGTGATCGCGCATACCCGACACGCACTGCCAGAACGCGATGGCCTGCTGCACATTACCGACCCCGTCGACCACGAGGTCCTCTTCCCCGCTTGCCGAGCAGCCGTCCACCACGGCGGGGCAGGCACCACCGCCGCCGCTCTGCGAGCTGGGATCCCATCAGTGATCGGTTGGCTCAGCGCCGACCAACCACTCTGGGCGGCAGCCCTTCGCGACCACGGAGCCGGGACAGGCGCGCCGCTGTCACGGCTCTCGGACACCGACCTCAGGTTGCTCACTGCCAGTGAGCCTTATCGCGCAGCCGAGGCGTTGGCGAGTCACATCGTCGATCCCGCAGAGGCAGTCGACGCCGCATGCGACGAAATTCTGCAGGCAACTGCAGCAGGCCCGTCCCGATAGACGTGCTGTGCTGCAGAAACGGACCTAGCCGACGCCACGCTCCGACGACGCCCAGAACTTAGCGCGCAACGCCTTCTTGTCGGGCTTACCGAGACCGGTGAGTGGCAGCGACTCCGCGAAGATCACGTCCTTCGGCGATTGCACGGCCCCCTTCCGCTGCTTCACCGCATCCTGGATCTCTGCCGTGATCCGCTGCCGGTCATCGTCATCGGCCTCGACGTCGCCACGTAATACGACGACGGCGGTCACCGCCTCACCCCACTTCTCGTGCGGCACACCGATCACACCGACCTGACCGACCGACGGATGTTCTGCGACAACGTCTTCCACCTCTCGCGGAAACACATTGAAGCCACCTGTGACGATCATGTCCTTTGTGCGATCGACGATGTACCAGTATCCGTCGGCGTCTTCACGCGCGACGTCGCCGGTGCGCAGCCATCCGTCGCGGAACGTCTCCGCTGTCTGCTCCGGCAACCCCCAGTAACCAGCGGCGAGAAGTGGTCCGGCAACACAGATTTCGCCCGGCTCGCCCGGCGCCACCGGCTTGTCGTCTGGCCCGAGGAGCGCAGTACGCAGAAACGACGACGGTCGCCCACAACTCGACAGCCTGCGCGTGTCTTCTCCCGGCTTGGGATGCTCGTCCTTTGCGAGGTAGCTGATGACCATCGGCGCCTCCGACTGCCCGTAATACTGTGCGAAGATCGGCCCGAATCGCTCGATGGCCTCGGCCAGCCGCACCGGATTGATCGGCGAGGCACCGTAATACACCGTTTCCAGCGACGAAAGATCGCGGGTGCGTGAGTCCGGATGATCCATCAGGGCGTAGAGCATCGACGGCACGAGCATGGTCGCGCTTATTCTCTCCTCCTCGATGGTCCGCAGCACCTCCGCGGGATCGAACTTGCTCAGCACCACCATCGACCCGTTCTTCATCAGCGTCGGGAGGAAGAACGCCGCGCCTGCGTGCGACAGCGGCGTGCACATCAGAAAGCGCGGCCGCGTTGGCCATTCCCACTCCGACAACTGGATCTGCGTCATCGTCGTCATCGCGCGAACCGTGCCGATGACGCCCTTGGGTTTGCCCGTGGTGCCACCGGTGTAGGTGATCGACATGATGTGGTCCGGCGAGAGCTCTGCCGCGGTGAGCGTCGTAGCGTCGTAACCCGCCGCCTCGGCGACGACGTCGCGACCCACCGCCGACAACGCCTCGGGCACGGGGCCGAGCGTGAAGATCTGCTTGAGTCCGTCGACTCGCTCCATGAGCGCGACAGCGCGCTCGACGAACATCGGCACCGGATCGATGACGAGCGTTGTCACCCCCGCGTCGGACAGCACGTACGCGTGATCGTCGAGCGAGCCCAGGGGATGCAGCGCCGTGCGTCGCCAACCTTGAGTCTGGCCGGCACCGATGACGAACAGCACCTCGGGGCGATTGAGCGCGAGGAGCCCTACCGACGATCCCGTACCCGAACCAAGTCCCTCGAAAGCCTGCACGTAGCGGCTGATCTCGTCGGCCATCTGGGCGCCGGTGAGCGTGGTGTCGCCGAGCTCGAGCACGTTACCCGACGCGTTCTTCGCCAGTGCCGCAACAAGAAGGTCGCCCATATGGGTCGATCCGCGCAAGTGGTCGATTTCGGACTCAGAGATCTCAGATGCCATGCGTCACAGAGTAGGACGTGTTCTAGATTCAGGGAAGGTCACCCAGCTGATTGCTGTCTCTAAGTGCGACAATCAATCTTCTAGGACCGAGATTGGTAACTAGAACATGTTCCATGTCCTACCGGCCAGTAGCTCATTAGGATCGACAGCATGACTGATGTGGATCTGGCAACCGAACGTCGCGACATCGCCGACGCTCTCCTCACCGCCCTCGACCGACGACACGAGGTGCTCGACGCCATCGTCGACGCCGACGATCACACCCAAGCCGTCTCCGCGATCGCGGAGCTCCTCGGCAAATCACAGCTCGGCGCATCGGCAATCCTCGACATGAAGCTCGACCAGTTGACCAAGGATGAGCGCCGCAGAAACCAGAGCGAGCTCGACGACCTCAACCACCAACTGACCTTCACGCTCGCCGAGCGTCCCGCGAGCAGCGGAGACACCGTCGTGCTGCGCGCCTTCTCCCCCAGTGACGACGCCGAACTGTTTGCCGAGCGCACCCGCGAACTCGGGGTCGCCGGCGACGGCTCGGGCCAGCCCGCGCGCGAGATCGACCAGGAGATCGCACAGGCCGCCGGACGCGTCGACGAAGAAGAGGCGGCCTGGCTGGTCGTCACCGACGGCACCGACAAGGTGGGTTTCGTATTCGGCGAACTCACCGACGGCGAGGTCGACGTCCGCGTCTGGGTCCACCCCGACTTCCGCAAGCAGGGTTACGCCACCGCCGCGATGCGTAAGGCACGGTCGGAGATGGCGGGCTACTTCCCCGGAGTTCCCATGGTCGTGCGCGCACCGGGCGTCTGACGGACAGCTCGTCTGACATCACCGGGTCTGGCATCCCCGGATCTGATATCACCGGGTCTGACATCACCGCGTCGGCGCTGAGTGGCCCACTCAGCGTCGACGCGGAAACCCGAAACGCGCGACGATGGTGCGAATCCGGACCTCGTCGTCGATCAGAAACGATTCGCTCACCGGCGCCCACAGGCCGAATGCCTTGGGGGCCACGTGGACTCGATACTTGGTCGATACCGTGTGGCCTTCGACCACAGCCTCGAACCCGCTGACCCGATGAATCAGACGGAATTGCGGGCCGCGCGCGAGGCTGCGGGCGATGTGGTCGCCGCTTCGTCCGGTCTTGATCCCCATCTCCACCCGCGTACAGTCCGGATGAAGGCGAACGCCGGAGGGATCGTGACTCACCAGCGCGTCGACGTATGCCCGCGCGGCAGCGATCCGTTGTCCGCCAACGGAATCGCCGTCGCCGTCGGCAGGAGCACTGTCGGTCATCGTGCTCCGTACACGGGCACCGGGGCGGGCGTCTTGGCCAACAGATCGTCGACGACGGGCGTGAGTTCACCCGGTTCCCAGCGGGCGCCCTTGTCGATCGACGCTGCGCGCTGCCAGCCGTCGACGACGCTGATCTTGCCGCCCTCGACCTCGAAAACCCTCCCGGTGACGTTCGACGATTCGACCGATCCGAGCCACACGACCAGCGCGGAGATGTTCGCGGGGTCCATGGCGTCGAACGAACCGTCATCGGGAGCAGCCATCTGCGCCGCCATCGCCTCACCGGCGCCAAGCGTCATCTGCGTGCGCGCCGACGGTGCGATCGCGTTGACCGTCACGCCGTAGGCACCCAGCTCGGCCGCCGCCTGGATGGTCAGTTCGGCTATACCTGCTTTCGCCGCCGAATAGTTGCCCTGGCCAACCGATCCGAACAACCCTGCGCCCGACGAGGTGTTGATCACCCGGGCCTGCCGCGTCGACCCCGCTTTGGATTCCGCCCGCCAATACGCTGCAGCGTGGCGTAGTCCGACGAAGTGCCCCTTGAGGTGGACGCGGACGACGGCATCCCACTCGTCCTCCGACATCGCGACGAGCATCCTGTCGCGCACGAATCCCGCGTTGTTGACCAAGATGTCGAGGCCCCCGAACTCCTCGAGTGCGGTCGCCACCATCGCAGCGCCGGCGTCCCAGTCGGCGACGTCGCCGACCGAAGCGACGGCCCGACCGCCGCTCGCGGTGATCTCCTCGACGACCGCTGCTGCAGCATCTTCGGCGTAGTCGTTCACCACGACGGACGCACCGTCTGCCGCGAACGCCAGCGCGTGGGCACGTCCGATCCCCTGACCCGCGCCCGTCACGATGGCCACGCGATCCGCGTTCGACCCATGTCCGTTGTCGCTCAACACAATCCCTTCACTAGCATCGACCCATGCAATGTCCTTGATTCCGAGTCACTCACACGGCGTTGCCCGCGTTGGCGGCGTCGAGGAATGCAGGCTTCTCGCCACCGCCGTGGACGGTGAGTGTCGAGCCGGTGATGTAGCCGGCCAGCGGTGAGAGCAGGAAGGCGACGGCATTGCCGACGTCGCGCGGCGTTGCCATCCGCCCCATCGGGATGGTGCGCCCCACCGCCGCGATGCCGTCTGCGTCACCGTAATGCATCTGTGCCAGTTCGGTTTCCACCGGACCGGCCACCACCGAGTTGACCCGAACGCGCGGCGCCCACTCGACGGCCAGCGACGTCGCCGCATTGTCGAGACCGGCTTTTGCCGCGCCATACGCGGACGTGCCCGGCGACGGTCGGTGACCGCTGACACTCGACACGTTGACGATCGCTCCACCCGATTCCTGTTGCTGCATCACCGCATTCGCGGCGCGAGCGACGAGTAGCGGTGCAAGAAGGTTCAACTCGACGATCTTGCCCGCAAACGACGACGACGCGTCGGCCGCAAGCGCGAACGGCGATCCGCCGGCATTGTTCACCACGCCGTCGAGCGAGCCGTAGGTCTCGACGATCTGCGCAACCATCGCGGCCACCGCAGCTTCGTCGCGCACGTCGCACGCGATGAACTCACCGAGCGCCAACGCATCGTCGGTCGGGTTGCGCGCGCAGATCACCGGAACCGCACCAAGATCGGCCAACACGTTGGCGATACCCAGACCGACGCCGCGCGCACCACCGGTGACGAGGACGACCGCCTTCTCCACACCGAGATTCGTCTCCCGTGGCGGGTCGAGACGTGTGACCTGTGACCGCGGACCCATGGGTGCTACCCTACCAAACAACCAAGCATTTGCTTGGTATGTTTTCAGAGTCAGTGGTCATCCGAGTTCACTGCCTTGGTCACGGGGTTCACACACGGGATGCGTCCCGGGAGGAGGGCATGGCGTGCCGATCACCAGTACGCGCTCGGCGAGTGGTGTCACGACCATCACCGTCGACTATCCGCCGGTCAACGCGCTGCCGTCCGCAGCGTGGTTCGAGTTGGCCGACGCGATTCTCGCGGCGGGCGACGATCTAGACACCCACGCGGTGGTATTGCGGGCGGAAGGTCGGGGATTCAACGCGGGCGTCGACATCAAGGAGATGCAGGCAACCGAGGGGTTCGACGCACTGATCGCCGCCAACCACGGCTGTGCCGCCGCGTTCTCCGCGGTCTACGACTGCAAGGTGCCGGTCATCGTCGCGGTCAACGGGTTCTGCGTGGGGGGCGGAATCGGTCTTGTCGGCAACGCCGACGTGATCGTCGCGTCGGAGGGCGCGGTCTTCGGGTTGCCGGAGGTCGATCGCGGCGCGCTCGGCGCGGCAACGCACCTCGCCCGTCTCGTCCCGCAGCACATGATGCGCACGCTGTACTACACGGCGAGCAACGTCACCGCAGAACAGCTCCTGCACTTCGGGTCCGTCTACAAGGTGGTGCCGGCCGACGAGCTCGACGCGACGACGCTCGACGTCGCCGAGCAGATCGCCGCCAAGGACACGCGGGTCATCCGTGCTGCGAAATCGGCGATCAACCACATCGACCCCGTCGACGTGAAGGCCAGCTATCGCCTGGAGCAGGGGTACACGTTCGAACTCAATCTGGCAGGCGTTGCCGACGAGCACCGCGACGCATTCGTCGCGACGGGAAAGCCGAAGACCACACAGGGGAGCCGCTGACATGGCCGACACCTCAACACCCCAGACCGCGACGCTGCAGGCCTCGACACCCCAGACCTCGACACCAGCCGACAAGACCAGCACGCTCGACGACGTCATCGGAGAACTCCGCGACGGCATGACCATCGGAATCGGCGGGTGGGGTTCGCGTCGCAAGCCGATGGCACTCGTCCGGGCTCTCGCGCGCTCCGACGTCAAGGATCTGACCGTCGTCACCTACGGTGGGCCCGACCTCGGATTGCTCTGCGCCGCAGGCAAAGTCCGCCGAGCGTACTACGGTTTCGTCTCGCTCGACTCGGCACCCTTCTACGACCCATGGTTCTCGGCGGCGCGCACCAGTGGCGCCATCGAATCCCGCGAGATGGACGAGGGCATGGTCAAGAGCGGGCTGCAGGCCGCTGCCGCTCGCCTGCCGTTCCTGCCGACACGCGCCGGTCTCGGATCGTCGGTGCCCGATTTCTGGGAGGGCGAACTGAAGACCGTCGCGTCGCCGTATCCCGATCCCGACGGCAGAAAACAGACCCTGATCGCCATGCCTGCACTGCAACTCGACGCCGCATTCGTCCACCTCGACATCGCCGACTCACGCGGCAACGCCGCCTACACCGGCGTCGACCCGTACATGGACGATCTGTTCTGCGCCGCGGCGCAGCGTCGCTACCTCGAGACCGACCAACTCGTCTCGACCGAGGTACTCGCCAAGTCCGTTCCGACGCAACGGCTCCTGCTCAATCGGATGCACGTCGACAAGGTTGTCCACGCACCCAACGGCGCCCACTTCACTTTTGCGGGCGAGTACGGCCGCGACGAGGCGTTTCAACGGTTCTACGTCGAATGCGCCAAGGAACCGGACAAATGGTCGACGTTCCGTCGTCGCTTTCTCGACGTCGACGAGGCGACATATCAGCGCGAGGTCGACGCCTGGCGCGGTGAGCAGGAGGAGTCGAAGTGACAACTGCGGAAACAGAAGCTGCGGCAACGGAAACCGATGTCACCCGTGCAGAGGTGTGCGTCGTCGCGTGCGCCGAGATCTTCCGCGATGCCGGCGAGATCATGGCGTCGCCCATGGCGCCGGTGCCGCTGCTCGGTGCCCGGTTGGCGCGCCTGACCTTCTCACCCGACCTGCTCATCACCGACGGCGAGGCGTTGATCCTCGCCGACACACCGCCGATCGGGAAGTCGGGTCCCATCGAAGGATGGATGCCGTTCTCCAAGGTCTTCGACGTCGTGGCTTCCGGTAGGCGACACGTGGTCATGGGCGCCAACCAGATCGACCGACACGGTAACCAGAACCTGTCGGCGTTCGGTCCACTCCAACACCCCACGCGTCAGATGTTCGGTGTGCGCGGAGCGCCGGGCAACACCATCAACCATCCGACGAGCTACTGGGTCCCCCGACATTCGGCGCGTGTCTTCGGCGATGAGGTCGACGTCGTCAGCGGAATCGGTTACGACAAGGTCGATCCCGACAATCCCGCATTCGACGACCTCGACATTCATCGGGTCGTCACCAATCTCGGCGTCTTCGACTTCGGCGGACCCGGGCACACGATGCGGGCGCTGTCGCTACACCCCGGCGTCGAGGCGGGCGAGGTCGTCGAGAACACCTCGTTCGAGATCGCGGGTCTCGAGCTGGCTCCGGCAACCAGGTTGCCATCGGAGAACGAGCTCGCCATCATCCGAGACATGCTGGACCCCAAGGGTGTTCGCGACCGGGAGGTGAAATGAGTTCGACGGCACGCGCGGCCGCGCTACCGACCCGGTTCACCGAGTTGGTCGGTGTCGAATATCCGATCGTGCAGACCGGGATGGGGTGGGTGTCAGGCCCGTCGTTGACCTCTGCGACATCGAATGCGGGCGGTCTCGGCATCCTGGCGTCGGCGACGATGACCTATGCCGAGTTGGAAGCGGCAATTGCGAAGACGAAGTCGTTGACCGACAAGCCTTTCGGAGTCAACATCCGCGCCGACGCCACCGATGCCGCCGAGCGGATCGACCTGCTGATTCGCGAGAGGGTGCGGGTCGCGTCGTTTGCGCTGGCACCGAAGAAGGACCTGATCGCGAAGCTCAAGGACAACGGCGTCGTCGTGATCCCATCGATCGGTGCGGCCAAGCACGCCGTGAAGGTCGCGTCGTGGGGCGCGGATGCGGTGATCGTGCAGGGCGGTGAGGGCGGCGGCCACACCGGACCGGTCGCGACGACACTACTGCTTCCCTCCGTGCTGGATGCATTGCGCGACAGCGGTTCCGATATGCCGGTCGTCGCGGCGGGAGGCTTCTTCGACGGCCGGGGGCTCGCTGCGGCGCTGGCATACGGGGCCGAGGGTGTCGCGATGGGTACCAGGTTCCTGCTCACCGCCGACTCCGCAGTTCCCGACGCGGTGAAGCAGGAGTATCTGACGCGCACTCTCAACGACACCGTCGTCTCGGTGAAGGTCGACGGTATGCCGCATCGGGTGCTGCGCACCCCACTCGTCGAGGCGCTCGAAAGTGGCAGCCCGATCCGCGCGTTGTTCGCGGCGGCACGAAATGCCAACGAGTTCAAGCAGTTGACCGGCATGAAGTGGACGACGATGCTGCGCGACGGGCGTGCGATGCGCAAGTCGGGCGAGCGCAGTTGGCAGCAGGTCATCATGGCGGGCAACACCCCGATGCTGTTGCGTGCGGGTCTCGTCGAAGGTGATACGCGCGCAGGGGTTCTCGCGTCCGGCCAGGTGGTCGGGATGATCGACGACCTTCCCAGCTGCGATGCACTCATCCAATCGATCATGGATCAGGCACACGAGCGGCTGAAAGCACTGAGCGCGCTGGGGTGACCCTGCGGCCGGTGCGGCGAGACCGTCACCCGTGGTGGCGACGGTACGCCGCGATCGCGGCCGGATGAAGTTGCAGTCCGTAGACCTGAATGAGGGTCTGAGTATCCAAGAACTGCACTCCGACAGTACCTTTGGGGATCAGCTCCGACGCCTTGTCGACCAACGCGTCGACAACCGCTGTCACCGCCGAGTCCGGTGTGCTCGCAGTGGTGAGCAGCACGCTTGGCACGCCGATCGTCGCCGTCTCGGTGCGCGTGCCGTACATCCCCGCGGGCACCGCAACCGGCTCGTAGAGCGGGCCGTACCTCTCGCGCAGTACGGCGAGTTCGGCTGACAGGTCGAGCAACCTGATCCCGCCGGCCGGACCGTAGCCCGGTCGGGGGATGGCCGACGGGGTGGGTACGCCACCCGCCCACATCGCCGCGGCAACCGTGCCCGAAGCCAGTGATTCGAGCACGTTGGTCAGCGATACCGGGGTGATCTCGACATCGTCGGGCGTCATCGAGGCCGCGGCGAGGACACGACGTCCCGTCCATTCGGTACCCGAGCCACGCGCACCGAGACTGATCCGCTTCCCGCGCAGATCGGCAAACGTCTGGACGTCGCTCGTCGCGGGCACCGCGAATTGGACGTAGTTCTCATAGACACGTCCCACGGCGCGCAGCGGCCCGCCCCGCGCCGCGGCAACATCGCCGAGTGAGAGGCCGAAGTCGACGCGCCCCTGTTCGAGAAGTTCGATATTGCGCACCGAGCCGGTGGTGTTCATCGGTACGAGGCGGGTGGAACCGTCGGCCATCGCCGACGACAGTAGCTTGGCGAACTCTGACTGGAACCCTCCCGGCTCACCGGTAGCGATCCGATACTCGCGCACGTCACCACTCGCGCAGCCGGTGGCAAGCAGCGGAATCACCGCCAGTCCCTTGAGCAGTGTCCGACGCCTCATACGGCATCTCCCCCGGCGCTGACATCTGCTGCGGTGTCGAAGCCTGTCGTAGTGTCTGTGCGTCTCACCAACAGCACACGAACGCTCAGTCCACCTTCCGTCGATCTGCCGAAGTGCACGTCTCCCCCGACGGCGCGGACGAGGATGTCGACGATCGCGAGTCCGAGCCCCGTCCCGTGCGCCTTGTCGCGCGTGAAGAATCGCTCCGTCAACCTCGGCACGTCCTCGTCTGCCACGCCGGGCCCATCGTCGGCGACCTCGATCACCACCGAGTCGGGCGAGTCCTCGGGTATCCCGATCGACAGCGCGATCTCCGGATGTGGCCCGGCGTGCCGTGACGCGTTGTCGACGAGGACGTCGATCACCTGCGCGAGCGCATCCTCGCTGATCCGTGCCTGCGTCGCCGGATCGTCGAGTTCGTCGCGGAAGGTCAGCCGCGCACCTCGTTCACGCACCGGCACCGACCAGAACTCGACGCGGTCGGCGAGGACCGTTGCGGCCGTGCTCCATTCGTCACGTCGGCCACTCTCGAGCCTCGGCGTCTCCGCACTGGCGAGGGTCAGGAGCTTGTCCAGGATCAGCTGCAGGCGTTGCGCCTCGGCACCGATCATCGCGAAGTCTTCTGACAACGCATCGGGAACCTCCGTCTCCACGATGTCGATCCGGAACTGCAGCGCCGCCAACGGGTTACGCAGTTGGTGTGAGGCATCTGCGACCAGGCGGCGCTGCATTTCGACCGATCTCAACACAGTCGTCACCAAGCCGTCGAAAGTGTCGGTGAGTTGACGCACCTCAGGCGGCCCACCGGTTTTGGCGTCCGACGCCGCGTGTATCGGATCGTCGGTCGCCGATGTCGGAATGGACGGCAGTTCTGCTGCGAGATCGGTCATCGCGTCCGACAGGTCTGCGAGCGGACGCAGCACCCAGCGGCTCAACACCACTGCGAGCGCGGCGAATGCGAGGATCACCGCAGCGGCGCCACCGACGATGAGCAGCCACCAGCGGGTGACGTCGGACCTCGTCGCCGCTGTCGAGGATCGCATGACCACAGTGCCGTTCACCTGGGCGCCGCTGCCGACCGGGGCGACGAACACCGCCGAGTCGGGACCCCACGGCGCCACATGTCGAAGCTCCGACGACTTCTCATTGCGTAGTCCGCGTGTCACGGCGGCCCGCATCTCCTGATCCGTCGGTCCCACCGACAGATCAGGGACGCCCCGGGTGGAGACGATCAGCACCGAGTCGCCGTACACGTCGTGATAGGCGCGGATCTCATCGGCGATACGGGCCGAGTTACCTGTCGTCACATACTCATTCGACATCGCAGCGAATCGGTTCACGTCGCTCTCGCGCTGCTGCACGAACTGCCGCGTGCGCGCCTGCGACGACACCTCGATCAGTGGCACTGCAAAGCCGGCAATACTGACAGCCCCGATGATCGCGAGCACAATCAGCAGTCGCCTACGCATCGTCGACGGCCCCGTCCCAGCGGTAGCCGAATCCGCGGATGGTGGCGATGAGTCCCCGACGACCGAGCTTGGCGCGCAATCCGGTCATGTGGACGTCGAGCGAGCGCGATACGGCCACAAAGGCATCGCCCCACACCTGATCCATCAGCGCAGCACGACTGACTGCCAACCCCGCGTTCCTGACCAGAACCGCCAAGATGTCGAATTCCTTTGCGGTGAGCTCGATATCGCGTCCGTCGACGGTAGCTGTACGAGCGTCGAGGTCGATGGCCAGGTCACCGGACACCACAAGGTGTTGCGCCCCAGCGGGTTCCGGGCGGGCGGCTCGTCGACTCACGCTGTCGATGCGCGCAACCAACTCGACGAATCGGGCCGGCTTCACCAGATAGTCGTCGGCTCCGAGGCGTAGACCGCGCACGACCGACCGCTCGTCGCCTCGCGCGGTGAGCACAATGACCGGTACCGAACTCACCTGTCTCAGTTGCCGAAGTACTTCGAGGCCATCCTGATCGGGTAGGCCGAGATCGAGCAACACGAAATCGAACCCTGCGTGATGGAGCAACAGATCGGCCCCGACGGCGTATCTGGTCGGTTCGTGCCCGAAGCGTCGCAGGCCCGAGACGATCGCGCCTGCGACGCCGTCGTCATCCTCCACAACCGCAATACGCACGACGCCCATTATCCGCATCCCGCGGTCGCGGAATGCGGATAATGGTGGCATTCAGTCCAATTCATCGAGATGAAGAGGGACCCTCATCGATGAGCGACTTCGTTCCTGTTTCGGCGTACTGCACTGTCGCCGAGGGAAAGTCGACGGTCGATGGGTTCGACGAATCGACCAGCGAGTCCTGCGAGACAGCCTGCGCGGAAGTCGACTCCTTCGCGCCGGCGTCGGCGGGGTCGAGCATCGAGTCGCCCCGCGTTTCCTTCATGAAGTACGCGGCGATCCAGGTCAGCAGGGCGCAGGCGGAGACGTAGTAGAAGAAGGCTCCCTCGTGACCGGCCTGCTTGAGTCCCAACGCAATCGGCTCAGCCGTTCCACCGAATACGGCGGTGACCAGGGCGTGAGGCAGTCCGACGCCGAGCGCGCGCACCTTGGTCGGGAAGAGCTCCGCCTTCACGATGGGGCTCAATGCCGAGTATGCGGTGACGATGGTCAGTCCCACCATCATCAGGCAGAAGGCGACGAACGCGTTGGACACGTGGCCGAGGGTTGTCATGATCGGGACCGTGAGCAGCGTGGCACCCGCACCGAAGAAGAGCATCACCTTGCGGCGTCCGATCTTGTCCGACAAAGCGCCGGCCAACGGCTGCATGCACATGTAGACGAACAGCGCGCAGAAGCTGATCCAGGCGACGGTCTCCTTATCCATTCCCGCGGTGTTGATCATGTATTTCTGCAGGTAGGTGGTGTACGTGTAGTAGCAAACGGTTCCACCGATGGCCAGTGCGAAGACCAGCGCGAACGACTTGCGGTACTGCATGAGGGTGCGGAGTGTTCCCTCCTGCTTGGCGGCACCCGCACCCAGTGCGGCGACCCGCTGCTTCTCCGCGAGGTACTGCGGTGACTCATCCATTCCGCGCCGGATGATCATCACTGTCACCGCTGCGACCGCACCGATCACGAACGGCACACGCCAGCCCCACGAATCCATCTGCGCCGGTGTGAGGATCTGCAGCAGGATGATCTGGATGCCGAGTGCGCAGAGTTGGCCGAGCACGATCGACACGTACTGGAAGCTGGAGAAGAAGCCACGTCGGCCCGGCGTCGCGACCTCCGAGAGATAGGTTGCGCTCGAACCGAATTCACCTCCAACCGAAAGGCCCTGCAGGAGCCGGGCGAGCACCAGGATCACCGGAGCGAGAATTCCGATGGTGGCGAAGCCCGGCGTGACCGCGATGAGTAGCGATCCGGCCGCCATCAGCAACACCGATAGGGTCAGTGCGTTACGCCGTCCGTATCGGTCGGCGAATCGACCGAGGACGTAGCCGCCGAGCGGTCGCATCAGGAAGCCGACGGCGAACACGACTGCCGCGGAGAGCAATTGGGCCGTTTGGCTTTCGCTGGGGAAGAACACCGGGGCGAAGAACACGCTGAACGCTGCGTAGACGAACCAGTCGTACCACTCGATCAGGTTGCCGATGCACCCTCGGAAGACGTTGGCGACGACGCGCCGGTTGGATGTGGAGGACTGTTGAGTCATCACACGCTCCTTTGTGAAATGGGACTTTTGTGAGGTGGGACTTGCTTTCCCCATCACTGTGGCAGCGGTCACAAGCGCAGCCAATGCCTCGCGGCGTTTCCTAACAGTCCCTTTGGAAAGCTCGTGCCGTTTGCCGATGCCCCCTACCGAAAGCGCGGTCAGACCAGCCGGGCCGACGGCCACCGTCCACTCGCGACAGAGGTGGCGACGACCTCTCCGAGCAACTCGACGACGAGGTCACAAGCCGTCGACTGCGCCCGGTTGCGCGCTACGGCAGTGCCGATCGTCCGTGACAGAGCCGCGCCGACGATCGGCGCACAGCTGACCGCCTCCGCCGCGTCGATCGCCATCGCGGCCGGAAGCACCGTCCACCCGTGACCATCGGCGACGAGCCGACGTTGTACGCCGGCATCGTTGGTCTCCACCGCGACGGAGATGTCGACACCCGCGGACGCGGCGTCGACGATGCTGCGCAACCCGTGCGGAGGGGCGGGCAGCACGAGGGGATGCTGCAGCAACTCCTCCAGCGCGACAGGTTCGTCGGCGTGTAGACCAGCCGAACTCGGCGCCACCGCCCACAGGTCTTCGCGCAGCAGTGGACGGATGCGAAACGCCGAGGTACTCGGCTGCTCGAAGAGCAGCGCGACGTCGACGTCGCCGAGTTCGAGCCACTGTGCCAGGTGCCCCGCGTATCCGACGTCGACACGCAACGCGATGCCTGGATACCGTTGCGACACAACCGAGATGAGTTCGGCAGCGAGTAGCCCGACGGTCGAGGGCAACAGCCCGATGCTGACCCGACCGCGGACGTCCTCACCGGTACCCGAGAGCACTTCCGCCCGTGCCCGGTCGAGTTCCTCCAGCGCCCGTCGAGCACGTTCGAGTACCAGTTTGCCGCTGGCGTTCAACGACATCCCCGACCGGCTTCGTTCGAACAACTCGACGCCCAGTTCCGATTCCAACGCGTGGATCTGCTTCGTGACAGCCGGCTGCACCACGTGCAGTGTCTTCGCGGCCGCGGTCACGCTTCCGGTATCGGCCACTGCCAGCAACGCCCGTAGTTGTCTGATCTCCACGTCATCTCCACTCGCCCCGCCGTTGCACGAGGTCGTCGATTGTCGGTCCGCTGTCCGCCGGCATTCCGGCACGGAATGCGGAACCATGCCGAAATTCTATTACCCACTCATTCCCATAACGATAGAGAATCGTTGGCAGCTCAACAACGAAAGGTTCTGCCCATGACCAGCGCGCTTACCGACGGTGAATTGACCAACCACGGCGAATTAACCAACGACGGGGCATCAACCGACGGGGCACCGGTCGAGATTGTCGGCCCCGGCTGGCAACGCGATGTCTTCGAGGTGCTCAAGCAAGGCGGGGTGTCGCAGATCGCCTACGTCCCCGACGCCGGTCACTCCTACGCGATTCGTGCAGCGATCGCCGACCCCGACATCACCGACGTCGTGCTGACGACGGAGGAGGAAGGCGTCGGAGTCACGGCCGGAGCCTGGCTCGGTGGTGTGCGCTCAGCGTTGCTGATGCAGAGCAGCGGCGTCGGCAACTGCGTGAATATGTTTTCGTTGCTGGAGATGTGCCGATTTCCGTTCCTGACCCTCGTGACAATGCGCGGCGAGTATGCGGAATTCAATCCATGGCAGATACCGATGGGTTCGACCACCCAGCGCGCACTCGAACTCGGCGGCATCACCGTGCTGCGTGCCGACAAACCCGACGAGGTTCGTGAGGTCGCGCAGGCAGCCCTGGAATCGACCTTCCTCGCGGGCGAGCGCACCGCGGTACTACTCGGACAAAGCCTCATCGGCCGCAAGAAGTGGGAGCGAAACTGACATGACCGCAACTGATTTCACCGCCGTACAAGAGACCACTCCGATCGACCGCCGCGAGTTCGTGTCTGCATTGATCGATCGTGTTCCCGACGCTCTCATAGTCACCGGGCTCGGCTCGGCGTCGTACGACGTCTTCGCCCACGGTGAGCGCGACGAGAACTTCTACCTCTGGGGCGCGATGGGCGGCGCTGTTCCCGTCGGCCTCGGGCTGGCACTGGCGCAGCCCGACAGATCCGTCGTCGTCGTGACCGGCGACGGTGAGATGCTGATGGGCATCGGATCGCTCGGCTCCGCCGCGGTGCGCGCGCCCGACAATCTGACGGTCGTCGTGCTCGACAACGGACACTTCGGCGAAACGGGGATGCAGCGCAGCCACTCCGGGCTTTGCACACGCCTTCTCGACGTCGCGCACGGCTTCGGGATCCGTCACTGCCGCGAGGTCGATTCGCTCGGCCAGGTAGCCGACGTCGCGTCGAACATCAACGCGCGCAACGGACTCTCGTTCGTGCAGGTGCACATCGACACCGGCGAGCCGCCGCGCGCTCTTCCGCCACGCGACGGAGTCGCGGTGAAGAACAAGTTTCGCGCAGCACTCGGCCTGACCACATTCTGAGGAAGGACGGCACCATGCAGACCTATCAGCTCCGGATCGACGGCCGCTGTCGCGACAGCAGCACCGGTGAGTTCTTCGACTCGTTCGACCCTTTCACCGGGAAACCGTGGGCCAGCGTGGCCCGCGGCAGTGCCGCCGACGTCGACGATGCCGTCCACGCGGCGCACGACGCTCTCACCAACAGTGCCTGGTCGGAGATGACGGCGAGCGCACGGGGCAAGCTCTTGCATCGACTCGGCGACGCAATCGCCGCCAACAGTGCCGAGCTCGCCCGAACCGAGGTGCGCGACAACGGAAAACTGTTCGCCGAGATGTCTGCACAGACCGCCTACATTCCGGAGTGGTTCTACTACTACGGCGGTCTGGCAGACAAGATCGAGGGATCGGTTGTGCCACTGGACAAGAAGGGATACTTCGCCTACACGACGTCGGCTCCGGTCGGGGTCGTCGGCATCATCACGCCGTGGAACTCACCGCTGCTGCTGCTCACCTGGAAGCTGGCGGCAGCTCTCGCTGCGGGCTGCACCGTCGTCATCAAACCTTCCGAGCATACGAGCGCCTCGACCCTGGAATTCGTTGCGCTGCTCGAGGAAGCGGGCCTACCGGCCGGCGTGGTCAATGTGGTCACCGGGTTCGGACAGGAAGTCGGCAGCCCCCTGGTCGATCACCCGCTGGTGCGCAGGGTCAGTTTCACCGGCTCGGACGCGACCGGCAGCAGGATCGGCGCGCAGGCCGCGGGCGGCATCAAACATGTCGGCCTCGAACTGGGTGGCAAATCGCCCAACATCATCTTCGACGACGCCGACCTCGATGCCGCGGTCAACGGGGCGGTGTCGGGGATCTTCGCCGCAACCGGTCAGACCTGTATCGCCGGATCACGACTGCTGGTGCAGTCGTCTGTCCACGACGAGGTGGTCAGACGCGTCGTCGAACTGTCGAAGACCGCGCGCATGGGAGATCCGGCCGATCCGGACACACAGGTGGGACCGGTGACAACACGCGACCAGTACGAGAAGGTCCTCTCCTACATCGAGATCGCGAGATCAGAAGGCGCACAATTGAGTCTGGGCGGATCGGCCGCAACCCGACCCGAGTGTGGTGACGGCTGGTTCGTCGAACCCACGATTTTCACCGGCGTCGACAACTCCTCGCGCATCGCGCAGGAGGAGGTCTTCGGTCCTGTGCTCTCGGTGATCCGATTCGACGACGAGGCCGAGGCGATCGCCATCGCCAACGACTCCCGATATGGTCTCGGCGCAGGCGTCTGGACCTCCGACATGGCGCGAGCATTCCGGATGACTGCGGCGATCGAGTCGGGCACGGTGTGGGTCAACACCTATCGTGCCGTGAGCTACATGATGCCGTTCGGCGGCGTCAAGGAGTCCGGCCTGGGTCGCGAGAACGGCATCTCGGCGGTGGACGACTACCTGGAGACCAAGAGCGTGTGGATCAACACCGGCGCACCCTCCGGGAATCCGTTCGTGCTGAAGTGAACTAGCTCGATCCCGCGATCTCGGCGTGCTCGACGCGCAGGTTCTTCTTGAGGATCTTGCCCGACGGGTTCTTCGGCAACGCCTCGGCGAACAGGACGAACTTGGGCCGCTTGTACGGAGCGAGGATCGACGAAAGATGTTCCATCACTTCGTCTTCTGACAGGACCACACCGTCCTTGGCCACGACGACAGCCGTGACGGCCTCGATCCACTTCGGGTGCGGCACACCGAAGACGGCCACCTCCGCGACGCCGTCGTGAAGGTAGATCGCCTCCTCGACCTCGCGGGACGCGACGTTCTCACCGCCGGTCTTGATCATGTCCTTCTTGCGGTCGACGACCGACAGGTACCCGTCCTTGTCGATTACACCCAGGTCGCCAGAGTGGAACCAGCCGTTGCGGAAAGCCTCGGCGGTCTTGTCCTCGTCGGCGTAATAGCCCAGTGCCGCATGCGGACTGCGGTGCACGATCTCCCCGACCTCGCCGACGGGCACCGGATTGTCCTCGTCGTCGACGACGCGGGTCTCGACGTTGAGTGCCGCGCGCCCCGCCGATCCCGCCCGGTCGAGTTGCTCGTGCGGCTGCAGAATGGTTGCCAGCGGCGACATCTCGGTCTGTCCGTAGAAGTTCCAAAGGCGAACGTCGGGAAGCCGACGTGCCAGCTCACGTAGGACCTCGACGGGCATCGCCGCGGCGCCGTAGTAGCCCTTGCGCAACGACGAGAGGTCGCGGGTGTCGAAGTCGGGGTGGCGCAGCAGCGAAATCCACACGGTGGGTGGGCAGAACAGCTTGGTAACGCGCTCGGCCTCGATGGTGGCCAACATCGTTGCGGCGTCCGGCGCGTGCAGGATGATGCTGGTCGCACCGAGGTAGACGTCGACCGAGAAGAAGCAGTCCAACTGGGCGCAGTGGTACATCGGGAGTGCATGGATCTCGACGTCGGAGCCCTCCATCCCACCGTCGACGATGCAGGAGACGTACTGCGTCATCAGCGATTTGCTCGACAGCAGAACGCCTTTCGGCCGTGACTCGGTGCCCGATGTGTACATCATGCGGACCGGCTCGTCGTCGTCGATGACAATGCCGGGGGCAGACGCGTCGCCGGTCGTCATCCATTCGGCAACCGGCTCGAACCCCTGCGGTGCCTGTACTCCCGCCAAGGGAATCCACCCGCGGATATCGATGGGCGTACCCGCGGTCGCGATCGCCTCGATGACTGTCGGCCCGAGCGCATCTTCGACGACGACGCCCGACGCCTGGCTGTGGTCGAGGATGAAGGCGATCTCGGAGACGCCGAGTCCGAAGTTGATCGGTACGAGGATTGCGCCGATCCGCGCGCAGGCGAAGTTCAGCACGGCGAATTGCCACGAGTTGTGACTGATCAGCGCCAACCGGTCGCCACGATCGAGTCCGCGCGCGGTGAGCGCGTTGGCGCAGCGGTTGACCGCGGCGTCGAACTCGGCGTAGGTGAGGCGCACATCGCCGTCGATGATCGCCACTTTGTCGGGCGTGCGCGCAGCCGTGCGGTGCAACATGTCGCTGATCGTGTTGCCGCGTGCCGTCGCCACCGCCGCCTGTGTTGATTCAGTGAAGGCCGATTCCCTCGAGATCGATTCCTTCAAGGTCGACTCACCGTTACCTGTACTCACCGCGCGCTCCTTCGTCCCTGCCGAACGACACCCAAATTACTAGGTCATCCAAGTATATGGACGCGAATCGGCAGCTTGAGGTCAGCCAGAGGACTGAGCGGGGAGGATTCAGCGCGGCAGTATCCCGTCGAGCACGATGGACAGGTACTGCTTGGCGATGTCGTCGACCGACAGCGAGCCGCCCGGCCGGTACCAGCGGACCGCGACCCAGACGGTGTCGCGTAGGAAGCGGTACGCCAACTCGATGTCGAGGTCGGCACGGAACTCACCGTCGGCGACGCCACGCGCGAGCACCGAGTGCCACAGTTCACGGAACTCGACGTTGCGCTCGTTGATGTACGCGAAACGCTCTTGTCCCGCAAGGCGTTTGGCTTCGTCCTGGTAGATGGCGACCGCATGGCGTTGTGCGCCTATCGATTCGAACGAGGCGACGACCAACTCGCGCAGCGTCTCCGTCGCGGAGAGATCTGCGGCGGCGATCTCCTGGTATCGCGCGAAGAGGGAGTCGAGGAAGCTCCGCAGGATCTCGTCGACCATCGACTCCTTGGAATCGAAATGGTGGTACAGGCTTCCCGAAAGGATGCCGGCGGAATCGGCGATGTCGCGCACCGTCGTCGACCGTAGTCCCTGCTCGGCGAACATCCGACCTGCCGTCGCCAGCAGTTCGTCTCGCCTGGTTGACCCGTTGCGCGTCGCCACTCGCCAACCCTAGCAACTGCTTGGGCGTCGACGTGGGTCCACCGATCGGCTGAGTCGAATGTAGTCGAGCGGTGGATCCGCATGCGGCACGCGCGGCGGATCGTTGTACGCATGGCAATGATCGAAGTGGCAGGACTGACCAAGAGCTACGGCGACAAGCAGGTGGTCCGTGGCGTCGACCTCGAGATCGCCGAAGGCGAGATCTTCGGCATCCTCGGCCCCAACGGGGCAGGTAAGACGACGACCGTCGAGTGCATCGGTGGACTTCGCCGACGCGACGGCGGCCGTGTGCGTGTCGCCGGGTTCGATCCGGCCGACGAGGGACGTGGACTCCGCGAGGCCCTCGGCATCCAACTGCAGGAGTCACGCCTGCCCGAGAAGCAGACCGTCGGCGAGGCGATGCGGCTGTACTCCAGCTTCTACTCGGCACCGCGTGACTGGCGTGAACTACTCGACCGACTCGGTATGAGCGGCCACGAAGCGACCTACTTCGGCAAGCTCTCGGGCGGGCAGAAGCAGCGTCTGTCGGTGGCTTTGGCACTCATCGGCAATCCGAAGGTGGCCATTCTCGATGAGTTGACCACCGGACTCGATCCGAGCGCGCGCCGCGAGGTGTGGGGTCTGCTCGAAGACCTCAAGGACACCGGCGTCACGCTCCTGCTGGTCAGCCACTTCATGGAGGAAGCTGAACGTCTGTGCGACCGCGTCGCCGTCATCGACGACGGGCGCGTCGTCGCCCTCGACACCCCGGCAGATCTCGCGACCGCGGTGCAGGCCGACCAACGGATGTCGTTCATCCCGACGGCCGCCGTCGACCTCCACGCGCTCGCAGCGCTTCCCGACGTTCACCGCGTCGAGCGCACAGGAGAGCGGGTTCTCGTCACCGGAACCGACAACGTGGCGTCCGCCGTCATCATCGCGCTGCACGAGCACGGCATCGCGTGCGGCAAGCTCCGCGTCGACCAACCGAGCCTCGACGACGCGTTTCTCGCGCTGACGCACGCGCCAGACCTTCATGTTGCCGCCACAACCGAAAACGATTCCGAAGGAGTACGACGATGAGCGCCACCACCGCGATGATCGGTTCCGAAGCGCAGCTGTTGGCCCGTAACCCGGGGGTTGTGATCTGGACGGTGATCCTGCCCGTCGCGGCGTCGATCATCATCGCGTCGATCCCCGCCGCGCGCCAACCGCTCGACGAATTCGGCGGCCTGAGCGTGTTTCAGGTGTACCAGCCGATTCTGGTGCTGTTCGTCGTGGCGTTGCTCGCCGTCCAGGCGCTACCGGACGTACTCACGAGATACCGAGAGATGGGAATTCTCAAGCGATTACGCACTACTCCGGCATCTCCGAGTCTCCTGCTGATCGCGCAGTTCGTGTTGACCTCCGCCGTCTCGATCATGTGTCTCGCGCTGATCGTCGTCGTACCGGGGATCATCTCGGGGCAGTGGCCGCAACATCCCGTGGGGTTCATCGTCAGTTATGTGCTGACGGGTTGGGCTTTTCTCGGCCTGGGCATGGTGATCGCGTCGCTTTTCCGGAACGCGAAGGTCGCTGCGGGATTCGGCTCACTGGTGTTCTTCGTGTTGATGTTCTTCGCCGGATTGTGGGTACCCCGGGCGACGATGCCCGGGTGGTTGCACGTCACGTCGAACCTCACTCCGTCGGGAGCGGGCACACAAGCGCTCGTAGATACCGCGACGACGGGCTGGCCAGCGATCGGGTACTTCGGCACACTACTGGTGTGGGGCGCAGTGACCACCGCGATCGCGGTCCGGACCTTCAAGTGGGAGTGAACAGCCCATTCACCACCACTGCGCTGGCGCACGGCCTGTTCCGACGCAACCTCGAGCGTGAACCGCAGGGACGCTGGCGCGACTGTCGGCACGAGCTGACCTGGCCGGACATCATCGTGCCCCCCAGTGCCGAGGTGTGGACGCTTCGGGTTCTCTATCTCGTCGCGCTTGTCGTCGCCCAACTCGTGCCCGCGTCGTCGACGCAGCATCTGGTGAGTGCCTCGGCGTTGATCGCGCTGATGGTCTTCACCGAGATCTGGACTCGCGTCAACATCGGGCCCATGTGGCGGCGTGTGGGGATCTTCGCTGTCACCACCACGCTGATCGCCGTCGCGATCGCCGCGACACCGATCGCAGGCATCGCGTCGTGGGCGGGTTACATGCTCTACGCGTCATTGTTCACCGGGCTCCCGATGGTGCTGACCATCAGTGTGTCGTGCGTGCTGATGACGGCGACGCAACGCTATGGCTGGGAGAACCTCGCCAATCCCTGGTGGGCGTCGGTACTCGCGTGGATTCTGAACTTCGTGATCGGCGTCGCCGTCGTAGTCGTGACCGACGCACGCGAGACATCCGTGATACGGCGCAACCAGCTCACCGAAGACCTCCTCGCAGAACGTTCCCGCACCGCCCGACTGCAGTCCGAACTCCTCGAGCAAGCACGACTCGTAGGCATCCGCGACGAGCGTTCCCGCCTCGCCCGCGAATTGCACGACACCGTCGCACAGGGATTCGTCGCGGTGGTCACGCAGTTGGAATCCGTCGACGAGGCTGAACTGTCCGACGCCACCCGCGACCGTGTGGACAACGCGAAAATGCTTGCGCGCGAAGGACTCGGCGAAGCGCGACGCGCGGTGAACGCACTCCGACCGCTCACACTGGACGCACAACCGCTACCCACCGCTGTACAGGATCAGCTCACCGCCTTTTCCAAGCGCAATCACATCACCGCGGTACTGCGGGTCGACGGCGACGCCCACGACCTCGGCGGCAGCGACGACACCGTACTGCGCATCCTGCAGGAATCACTGGCGAACATCGCCAAACACGCGGGTGCGCAGCAGGTCGTGGTGACGCTGACCTACCTCGACGACGAACTGCTGCTCGACATCCGTGATGACGGAGACGGTTTCGACGTCGACGCGGTACGACGATCCGCTCACAGCGGCTTCGGGCTGACCGGCATGGCCGAGCGCGCGCAGTTGCTCAGCGGCACCGTCGTCGTCGAATCCGATCCCGGTGCGGGTTGCGTTGTCTCCGTGTCGATTCCCACCGAGCGGTCGATTCCCACCGAGCGGTCGATTCCCACCGAGCGGTCGGTTCCCACCGAGCGAAGCGATGTGCCGAAAGGAGTACCGCAATGAGCTCGCGGCCGGACCAGATCAGTATCCTCGTCGTCGACGATCATCCGGTGGTGCGCGACGGGATTCGCGGGATGCTCGAGCGCGAAGCAGACCTCACCGTCGTCGGCGAGGCGACCAGTGGCGACGAGGCGCTCACCCAGGTGGCCGCGCTGACACCCGACGTCGTGTTGATGGATCTGCGCATGCCGGGATCCGATGGTGTCGGGGCGATTCGCGCTCTGCGCGCAGCCGACCGCGACTGGCCGCGCATCCTGGTGCTGACGACGTACGACACCGACACCGACATTCACGCGGCCGTCGACGCGGGAGCCGACGGCTACCTTCTCAAGGCAACCCCGCGTGAGGATCTGATCTCAGCGGTGCGCCGTGCGGCAGCCGGCCACAGCGTTCTCGACCCGAGCGTGGCGGGAAGCCTGATGAGCCGCAACCGAGCCGACACCCTCACCGAACGAGAGCGAGAAGTGTTGCACGCCATCGCCGGTGGCGGCACCAACCGTCAGGTCGCCGCCGAACTGATGATCAGCGAGGCGACGGTGAAGACGCACCTCCTGCGGCTCTACCCGAAGCTCGGTGTCGCCGACCGTGCCGCGGCCGTGCGAGTTGCGTTCGAGCGCGGACTCATCCGGTGACGAAGTAGTCGTCGAGGGTGACCATGGTCAGCTTTCGTTCTCTGATGATCTCCGCCAGTTGCGGGTAAATGTGCGTCACCGCAGGGTGATTGGCGTGCCCGATCACCACGGCCTGCTGGCGGAAGTAGGTGCGCGCGTTGGCGATGATGTCTTGCTCGCGCAGTACCCGCTCGTCCCCCAACGTCCCGTACCACATGGTCGACGCCGTGTAGCCCTGGTCGGCGGCGACGCGGTCGACCGCCGCATTGCGGTGTCCGTAGGGCGGACGATAAAACGGGGTGCCGTCGACTCCAAAGGTGTTCTGCAAGAAGCGCTTGTTGCGGTTGAGCTGGTCGGCGATCGCACTCTCCGACAATGAGGTCAACGAGGGATGCGTCCAGGTGTGGTTGCCCAACTGGATCTGACCCGATTCCACCAGCGGCGCAAGCGAACTCCGATGGTCGGTCCAACTCTTGTAGACGCCGGTCACAAAGAACGTGAAGCGCGCACCGGTGTCCTGCGCGAACTTGATGTACGCGCCGACGACGTCCGACCGCACCCCGTCGTCGATGGTCAGCGCGAGATAGTTGCCGTGCCCGGGTAGCGCGGTGATCGGCCCCTTGGGAAGCGGCGCCTTGCTGGGAACAACGGGTGGGGGTGCAACGAGGGGCGGCGTGAGCAACTGCTCGGGCAAGCCCGGCAAGCGGAGGTTCGGTGGAAGTCCCGGCGCCGCAGCTGCTTTCGAATCAGACAAACCGGATATCGCAACGACGGTGCCTGCCGCCAGTGCTGCGAGGAAATGGCGACGGTCCACGCCGTCCACTTAACAGCAGAGCCACTGGCCACACCAGTCACAAGAGGGGCACAGATGGTTCATGGGTGGGTAAAGCCCCTGAAGGATCTACCCACCCATGACGGGGTGTGACGTCGCTGAGCCTTAGTGACTCAGCGCTTACGCGCCTTCTTCGCGGCGCGCTTGTTGAGCTTGCTCCAGAACTTGATCTGCCCGTTGGCCATTCGCGTGTCGCGCTTGGTGAACGGCGGCGCGATCATCTCGGCGACGGTGAACGGCATCGTCGAAAATGCCACTGCGCGTGCATGGCTGAACGTCTCGAAGCCGGTCTTGCCGTGGTAGGCGCCCATGCCGCTGCGGCCGATGCCGCCGAAGGGCAGTTCCGCACCGAACATGTGCAGTGCGAAGTCGTTGCCGTTGATCGATCCACTGCGCGTGTTGTCGGCAAGCCGCTTGAAATTGGCGTTGTCGTCGCCGCACCAGTACATGGTCAGCGGATGGGGATTCGCTGCGATGTGGGTGATCGCCTCGGTCAGATCGCGGTACGGGTAGACACTCAGGACCGGGCCGAACACCTCGTCGTCGGCGATCTTCATGCCCGCCTTGACGCCGGTGAGCAGCGTCGGCGGGATCTTGCGGCGCTCGGCTGACGGAAGCTGCTCGCCGCCGGGGATCACCTGCCGCTTGGTAGCACCGAGTTCGACGGCGTCGTCGATCAGTCCGACGATGCGGTCGTAGTTCTTCTGGTTGATCGTCGACGTGTAGTCGGAGTTGTCGTAGATCGTCGGGAAGCTCTTGGTCCAGTGGGCGATGACCTTGTCGGTGAACTCACCGAGCTTTGCCTCGGGAACGAACACGTAGTCGGGGCACAGACACACCTGGCCACCGTTGGCCATGCGGGCTTCGGCCAGCATCTTCGCGGCCTTGCCGATGTCTGCGGAGACGTCGACGACGGCCGGGTTCTTGCCACCCAACTCGAGCGTCACCGGCACGAGGTTCTTGGCCGCCTCCTGCGCCACCGACGACCCCACCTCGGGCGAACCGGTGAAGAACAGATGATCAACGGCGAGCTTCGCGAAGTCGGAGCCCGAACCGTGCTTGGGCGTGATGACCGCGAGTTCTTCGACGGAGAAGTAGTCCGGTGCGTGCCGCGCGATGACCTCGGTGGTGCGGGCGGTGATCGACGACGGCCGCATCAGCACCCGGTTACCGGCCGCGAACGCCGAGGCCGCGGGTACGAACGTCAACTGCAGCGGGAAGTTCCACGGCCCCATGATCCCGACCACGCCGAGCGGATCGTGCCGCACCCGCTGCTTGAACCCGATCAACCCCTGCACGCGCGCCGACGGGGTCTCCTTCATCCATTCCTTGACACCACGGCGCTGGTGGGTGATATCGATGAGGCAGCCGGCGACGTCGGCCGTGATGCTCAATTCGGCTGGGCGCGTGCCGAAGTCGGCGGTCAATGCCGCGCAGATCTCGTCGGAGTTGTCGAGCAGGAGCGACCCGAGCCGCGTGATGCGGTCGATGCGCGTGTTGGCATCCGGGATGCCGTCACGCAGGAACGCGGCCTGCTGGATCTCGAGCAGTTCGGCCATCGAGTGAGCCTCCGACGAGACCCCCTTCTCGATGCGGCGACCCGCTCCGGTCGTCACGTCCGCAGGCTTGGTCATGGTGGCTCCTTGAGGATTTGCGGGTACTCAGAGGCACCGTCCGGTGAGACGCCGCCCCGATTGTGTATCACATGCTATGCCGTAGATCACACGAATGCGAGCGCGGGTCGACGGCGCACACCCCGCCAACGCACAGTCGGCGCGAGGAAGCGCACAGTCGACCCGGGCGAGCCGTCGACTGGGCGCTCGAGACCGTCGACTGGGCGCTTAAAGCTGCCGACTGGGCGCCCGAGAACGCCGACTGGGCGCTCCGTACTGCCGACTGGGCGCACGAGAACGCCGACTGGGCGCTCTCGACGATCGACTGGGTCAGCCGAGGCGCTCGATGATCGTGACGTTGGCCGTGCCGCCGCCCTCGCACATGGTCTGTAGGCCGTAGCGGCCGCCGGTGCGCTCAAGTTCGGCCAACATCGTCGCGAAGAGCTTGGACCCCGTGGCTCCGAGAGGATGCCCGAGCGCGATTGCCCCGCCGTTCGGGTTGACGCGCGCCGGGTCGGCGCCGGTCTCCTTCAACCAGGCGAGGACTACTGAGGCAAACGCTTCGTTGATCTCGACGACGTCGATGTCGTCGATGCTCAGCCCCGACTTGGCCAGCGCGTACTTCGTCGCGGGGATGGGCGCGGACAGCATCATCACGGGGTCGTCGCCGCGGACCGAGATGTGATGGATGCGGGCACGCGGGGTCAGGCCGTACTCGGCGAGCGCCTTCTCGCTGACCACCAGCGCGGCCGACGCCCCGTCGGAGATCTGCGACGCCACCGCCGCCGTCAGCCGCGAACCGTCGGCGAGGGGAGCCAGCCCTGCCATCTTCTCCAACGACGTGTCACGCGGACATTCGTCGACGACGCAGTCGGCCAGTGCGACGGTCTCGCCGTCGAACCGTCCCTGTGCAATCGCGGCTTTGGCTCGCTGATGCGACTGCAGCGCCCATGCCTCCATATCCTCGCGGCTGATGTCCCACTTTTGCGCCATCAGGTCGGCGCCGACGAACTGCGAGATCTCGGCGTCGCCGAATCGTTCGCGCCAGCCGACGGATTCGGCTGTCGGCGTGGTGAATCCGAACTCCTGGCCGGCAATCATGGCTTGCGAGATGGGGATTGCGCTCATGTTCTGCACACCACCGACCACCACGACGTCCTGCGTCCCACTCATCACACCCTGCGCTGCAAAGTGGATGGCCTGTTGGCTCGAACCGCATTGACGGTCGACGGTGGTCCCGGGTACCTCCAGCGGCATTCCGGCAGCCAGCCAAGCGGTTCGGGCAATATTGCCCGCCTGCGGACCGATCGCGTCGACACACCCGAAAACGACGTCGTCGACGACCGCCGGGTCGATCCCCGTCCGACTGACGAGTGCAGAGATGACATGCGCACCCATGTCGGCCGGATGCGTCTTGGCAAGCGAGCCGTTGCGCTTACCGACGGGCGTGCGAATGGCGTCGACGATGTACGCCTGTGGTGTGCTCATGAGAACTCCTGATAGATAACGGTCTTCACGCTCAGGCGCGCTGACTGGAGATGGACACCACTTCGCCAGTGAGATAGGTGGTGTAGTCGCTGGCGAGCATCGCGATGGTGGCCGCGACCTCCCATACCTCGGCCGCGCGGCCATAGGCCTCGCGCAGCGCAAGGTCGTCGAGCAGTTCGTCGCTGGTCACCTTCGCAAGGAAGGGATGCTTGGCAATCGACGGAGCAACAGCGTTGATACGCACCCCGAAATCGGCAGCCTCGACGGCTGAACAGCGCGTCAGTGCCATCACTCCCGCCTTGGCGGCGGCGTAATGTGCCTGTCCGCGTTGAGCTCTCCACCCGAGGACCGATGCGTTGTTGACGATTACGCCACCATGCTCGACGGCACGGAAGTAGCGGAGCGCGGCCCGCGTGGCCCGGAACGTCCCGGTGAGCGTGATGTCGACGACGCGGTCCCACTCCTCGTCCGACATATCGGCGACGGGTGTCTCGCCACCGAGGCCGGCGTTGTTCACCAACACGTCGATGCGGCCAAGTGAGTCTGCGGCACGTGCGATCAGCGCATCCACATCGGCAGTGGACTGCACATTGCACACCACCTTGCCGACAGTCTGACCGTCGAACTCGGCAGCGAGTTGGTCGGCAGCCTCGCCCAGTCGTCGCTCATGCCAGTCACTGAGCACGACGTCGGCGCCCTCTAGCAGCGCACGCCGCGCCGTCGCGAATCCGATACCCGTACCTGCCGCCGCGGTCACGACCACCTTGCGTCCCAACAACAATCCGTGGCCCGGCGTCTCCTCCGGAGGCGTTGCCAACGGCGACCTCTCACCATCGACCTGACTCGACGTCGTTTGCGTCATCGTGTCCACACCTCTCGTAGTGGTTCCGCGGTTGTGCCTGGCTTTGTTTGAGTCATGCTCGTGCCTCGCTGTACCTCTTCAAGCTCGTGCCTCGCGGGGTAGGCCGAGTACGCGCTCGGCAATGATGTTGCGCTGCACCTCGTTCGAGCCGCCGTAGATGGTGTCGGCGCGGGTGAAGAGGAACAGGCGTTGCCACTCGTCGAGTTCGACATTCTCCGGGTCGTGAATGTCGTTGAGGTGGCCCTCGACGGTCTCGCTGGGCCCGATCAACGACGCCGGGCCCGCCACCGCCATTGCGAGCTCGCCGAGGTCTCGATGCCAGTTGGCCCACAACAGCTTTGCCACCGAGGCTGTCCCCGCAGCGGCGGCCGCACCCCAGGTCCCCCCGGAAACTGTCGCGTCGTCGTCGAGTGTCCGTTGCGCATTGGCACGCATCGCGCTCAGCCGGATGCGGGCGCGAACGAGGCGTGCGGCTATCTCCGGATTCTCGAGAGCTCCGTTGGCTCTTGCCATCTCGGTGATCGCGTCGAGTTCCCGCGCGAATCCCACCTGCTGCCCCAGCGTCGAGACACCTCGCTCAAACTGCAGCAGCCCCATCGCGACCCGCCAACCGTCGCCGGACTCTCCGACGATGAGGCCGGCGTCGGTGGTCGCGTCGTCGAAGAAGACCTCGTTGAATTCCGATGTTCCGGTCAGTTGCTGGATCGGCCGCACCGTGACGCCGGGCTGGTCGATCGGGACCAACAGGAAGCCGAGTCCCTTGTGGCGCGACGAGCCCACTTCGGTACGCGCCAGCACGAACACCCATTGCGCCACGTGCGCGAGCGACGTCCAGATCTTCTGTCCGTTGACATGCCAGCGCGCGCCGTCGTCGGAAAGTCGGGCCGTCGTGGAGACGCCCGCGAGATCGGAGCCCGCCCCGGGTTCGGAATAGCCCTGGGCCCACAGCTCGGTGACGTCGACGATGCCGGGAAGGAAGCGCTGCTTCTGCTCTTCCGTACCGAACTCGATCAGCGTCGGGCCGAGCAGTTCCTCACCGAGGTGATTCACCCTCGCAGGCGCGTTCGCGCGCGCATACTCCTGATGGAAGATGATTCGCTGCTCGAGTGTCGCGCCACGGCCCCCATACCGCGTGGGCCAACCGAGGCATGTCCAGCCGGACGCCGCGAGGTGGCGATCCCACGCCAGACGCTCGGAGAAGAACTCGTGCTCGCTCCCCGGCCCACCCCGACCCTTGAGCGAGGCGAAGTCGTCGACGAGATTCTGCGCCAGCCACTCGCGCACCGCTCGCGTGAACTCTCCGGTCGCGTCGGGCGTGCTTCGCGCCCATTCGCCCAGGTCGACGGCACGATCGGCAAGGTTGATCGACGTCATGATCGCTAGCATAACCTACCAAGCATTTGTTAGGTTATGGCCATGGAGTCGATAGTCACCAACGGCGACGCCCAGTCGACGGGACAGAGCGCCCAGTCGGTCGAACAGAGCGCACAGTCGACGGGAGGGAGCGCCCAGTCGGTGGAAGGGAGCGCCCAGTCGACGGGACAGAGCGCCCAGTCGACGCCCGCGGCACTGATCCGGGCGGCGCGGACCTGGCCGGCGCAGCAGGCGATCGTCGACCGCCAGTGGGGTGAGGGGGACGAGAGCGTCGAGCTGACATACGCGGAGCTGCTCGAGCGGGTCCGTGAGTTCGCCGCGGCGCTTGTCGCATCAGGTTTCGAGGTCGGTGACAGGGTGGCCATCTGGTCGCCCAACAGCTATCACTGGCCGATCGCCGCATTGGGCATCCAGTACGCGGGCGGGGTGCTGGTCCCCCTCAACACCCGCTACACGGCGACCGAGGCCGTCGACGTGATCGAGAGAGCTCAGGTGTCGGCGGTGGTGGTGTCGGGTGAGTTCCTCGGCGTCGACCATGCGGCGGAACTGCTTGCCGAGCATCGCAGCTCGCTGCCCGATCTCGTGGTGCGGGTACCGCTCAACGGGTCGGCGCCAGCACCCGAGGGCAGCGTCGGCTGGTCGGACTTCGTCGCGCGTGCCACCGACGAGACGCGCACTGAAGCGGATCGTCGAGCAGATGCTGTTGCGCCAGAGGATATCTCCGACATTCTGTTCACCTCAGGGACCACCGGGAAGTCGAAAGGCGTTCTGGCCGAGCACCAGCAGACCATCGCGGGCGCGCGGGCGTGGGGAGCCAACGGACTCCTGAGTCCATCAGACCGCTACTTGATGGTGAACCCGTACTTCCACACGTTTGGATACAAGGCGGGAATTCTGCCGTCGATTCTCTTCGGGACGACGATGATTCCGCTCGCGGTCTACTCCCCCACCGAGGCCATGCGGCTCGTCGAATCAGAGCGTGCGACAGTCTTTCCGGGTGCGCCGACCATCTTCCAGACCATCCTCGACGACCCCGCGCGCGCAGCCCACGACCTGTCGTCACTTCGCCTGGTGGTGACCGGCGCGGCCATCGTGCCGGTGGTGCTGATCGAGCGTATCCAGCGCGACCTCGGCGTCGACACGGTGATCACCGCCTACGGCCAAACCGAATCCAGCGGCTTCATCACCACGTGCACCCCCGCTGACGACGACGTCACGGTCGCGACAACGTGCGGCAGAGCCTTCGACGGCATGGAGATCGGGCTGTCGGACCAGGGTGAGGTGCTCACCCGTGGCGCGATGGTCATGCGTGGCTACCTCGACGATCCCGCGGCGACCGAAGCGACCATCGACGCCGACGGGTGGTTACACACCGGCGACGTGGGTGTGATCGACGAGCGGGGGAATCTCCGGATCACCGACCGGCTCAAGGACATGTTCATCTGTGGAGGGTTCAACGTGTACCCCGCCGAGGTCGAACAGACGCTCGCACGACTCGACGGAGTCACCGAAACCGCTGTGGTCGGAGTTCCCGACGACCGACTCGGCGAGGTGGGGCGCGCCTACGTGACCATCCACGACGCCACCCACCTCACCGAGAACGACGTACTCTCCTATGCGCGAACACATCTCGCGAACTTCAAGGTTCCCCGATCCGTGGTGTTCGTCGACGCGTTTCCCCGCAACGCGTCGGGCAAGATACTCAAACGCGAACTGCGCTGAACTCCAACCCGTTCACGAATCGGACTGCGATGCAGCCCATTCGGCGACGCGCTGGGCGCTCTGCTCTTCGGAGAGATCCTCGACGCGAGTCATCACCGACCATCGCACCCCGAACGGATCGAGGATCGACGCGAACCGGTCGCCCGAGACGAAGGTCGTGAGGGGCTCACGGACCGTCGCGCCGGCGGCTTCGGCCTTGGCAACCACCTCGTCGGCGCTGGGGCAGTAAAAGCCCAACGAGTAGCACGCGGCAGGCCCGTCGGGCGCGGCGATCAGGCCGTACTCCTCGTTGGGCTCGCCGAGTTGCAGGTGGCCGGTGCCGAAGTCGAGGTCGGCGTGCACGACCACGCCGCTGAACTCCGTGGCATCGACCAGTCTCGCCCCGAAGACACTGGTGTAGAACTCGATTGCCTGCTTGGCATTCGACACGGCGATGAACGGGGTGAGACTCGTCAGGCCGTGCGGGATGCCGTCGGTGGTGTGGTCGCCGGTGACGCCGGTCGTCGGCTCGGTGGTGTTCTGCTGTGTTGTCATGCGTTTCACGCTAGGGATCGTGTGCGGTGCGCGGCTTGTAGATTTGCGACGACTATCGTGGACGCATGCCCGTCAGCGGAGCCGACCACTCCGGCGCCCCAGACACCCGCGCCCCAGACACCCCGGTCACGGACACCGCAGACACCCGCGGTGTGCTCTACCCCGCTCGCCTGCCCACCTTCGACCGCGTCGTCGCGCCCGACGACCTCTCGTCGATGGTCTCGTGGTTCTGGATACCCCAGTGGAGCCTCGCGCCCGGCCGGACGTCGCGGCAGAACATTCTGCCGTTCCCCGCGTGCAACCTCGTCGTCGAACCTGATGGGGTGCTGATCGTCGGTCCGTCGACTCAGCGCACGCACCGCGATCTGACTGGCTCCGGCTGGGCCGTCGGGGCATTGCTGCGACCCGCGGGCGCTGCCGCGCTCGACGTTTCGCCACGATCTCTGCGCGACGCCGCGCAACCCTTCCGCGCGCCCGATCTGTTCGAATCGATCACTGCAACAATGACTGTCGAGGAACCCGACGTCTCCGACGCCGCGTCACACTTCGCGTCGTGGCTGCGTGAACACGCGACGCCGCCCCAGGAGTCGGCGCTGCTCGCGAACGAGATGCAAGACCTGATCGCAGCGGATCGCAGCATCGTCCGCGTCGACGACCTCGCACGCGAGATGTCGATGTCGATACGCACACTGCAGCGCATCGCCGACCGCCACATCGGCCTCTCCCCATTGGCGGTCATCCGCCGATACCGATTGCAGGAGGCCGCGGAACGACTGCGCGACGACCCGACGATCACCCTCGCCGACGTCGCCGCCGACCTCGCATACACCGATCAGGCGCACTTCTCCGCCGACTTCCGGCAGACCCTCGGCATGCCTCCAGGCGAATACCGTCGCGCCGTGGCCGAATCCGGTACGGACTCATGAACGACACGGCACGAGCCGAGGACCTGCTGGCACAGGTCGGCGCCCTCGACCCGGACTCCCCGACCAGAAGCATCGTCACGCACGGCGCGGTGATCGTGCTCAACGATGACCGCGCCTGGAAGTTCAAACGGCCGGTTCGGTTGCGCTACTTCGACTTCAGTACGCCACAGCTGCGTCGAGCTGCCCTCGACGCCGAACTCCGACTCAATCGGCGCTTCGCTCCCGATCTCTACATCGCGGTCCACGCGATCCGACGCGCCGCGGACGGTTCGCTCTCGTTCGACGGCGCGGGCGAGATCGTCGATCACGTCTTGGAGATGACACGCTTCGACGACGACGCACTGATGGTCAACTACGCACATCCAGGTGGCCTCGACGACGACCTGCTGCAGCGCCTCGCGATGCGCGTCGTCGAACTGCATCAGGGATCTGAGATCAGTGCGGATTCCCATGGTGCGCAACGATTGCAGGAGGTCGTCGACGGAAACCTCGCGAGCATGGCGGCATTCCCGGAGATCATCGAACCCGTTGTGGCACAGGAACTCACCGACCGAATCACTGCACTCATCACCGAGCATCGCGACCTTCTCGACGATCGGGTACGCGGCGGACGCGTTCGCCACTGTCACGGCGACCTGCATCTCGGGAATGTCGCGATCATCGACGGCGAGCCGATTCCGTTCGACTGCTTGGAGTTCGACGCGGAGCTTGCCACGACCGACGTGCTCTACGATCTCGCGTTCCTCGTGATGGACCTGTGGGCGCGCCGGCTACGCCACGAAGCCAACGTCGTCGTCAACACCTACTTCGATCATGCGACGTTCGATGGTTCTATCGACGACGAGGAGGCGTTCCGCCTGCTGCCGGTACTGCTCGCGGTACGTGCCACCGTGCGCGCACACGTCGCGGCAGCCGAACAGGACGTCGAGCGCGCACACGAATACCTGGCGCTTGCACTGGGTTTCACCGATTCTTCACTCCCGCAAGTTGTCGCGATTGGCGGCGGCTCCGGTACCGGGAAGTCGACGATAGCGCGGGCGGTCGGAGGCAGTCTCGACCCTGCTCCGGGCGCCCGAATCCTACGCACCGACGTGCTGCGCAAACGTCTTGCGGGAGTGGGCATCGGGGACAGGCTCCCGCGGTCGGCCTACACCGACGCCGCTCGGGCAGCGGTGTACACCGAGCTGTTCCGGCTCGCCGAAGCAGACCTGCGCGGCGGAATGAGCGTCATCGCCGACGCCGTGTTCGGCCGAAGAAGTCAGTCCTCGGCAATAGCCGACGCAGCCGAGCGCGCGGGCGTCGACTTCACCGGAATCTGGCTAAAACTACCTGAGGCCGAGCGCATTTCACGTATCGAACATCGCGGACTCGACGCCTCGGACGCCGACGCCGCCGTCGCGCGCAGGCAGAGTGAGACGCTCGAACTGCCCGACGAGCGCTGGCGGCGCCTCGAGGCGTCGGGCGACGTCGAATCCGTGGTCGCCGCGAGCGGGCTGGGTGCTGATCGCGGCTGAGGACGGCGTCTGGCAGCTCAGTCGCGCAGCGGCTTGACCAGTGGGAACAGGATCGTTTCGCGGATGCCCAAGCCGGTCAGCGCCATCAGCAGACGGTCGATGCCCATGCCGGTGCCCGCCGTCGGGGGCATGCCGTACTCCATCGCGGCGAGGAACTCCTCGTCGAGTCGCATGGCCTCGTCGTCGCCGGCGGCAGCGAGGCGTGCCTGGTCGACGAAGCGCTCGCGCTGGATGACCGGGTCGACGAGC
Organism: Gordonia sp. 852002-50395_SCH5434458; assembly: GCF_001665905.1. NCBI lineage: Bacteria > Bacillati > Actinomycetota > Actinomycetes > Mycobacteriales > Gordoniaceae > Gordonia > Gordonia sp. 852002-50395_SCH5434458. Next base: position 28,346 of record NZ_LZTC01000009.1, on the reverse strand, counting down.
TCGGAGTAGCCGGTGGCCAGCTCGAAGCCGCGGACGTAGAGGTCCCACTTCTCGACGACGCCCGGCACGCTGCGGTGTGCGCGCACCAGCGGCGACGTCTCGACGGGGAAATCGCGCACAAAGACGGGCTGCGAGAGCTTCTCGCCCACCATGTGCTCCCACAGTTCCTCGACGAGCTTGCCGTGACCGTAACCCTTGTCCTTGGGCACCTCGAGGCCGACGCGGGCGGCGATGGCGAGCAGCTCGTCGACGCTGGTCCCGGGATGTTCCGGCCCGCCGTCGGGCACGATCTCCTGGCCGAGCGCCTCGGAGAGCGACGGGTACATCTCCAACGAGGTCCACTCGCCGGAGAGGTCGTAGGTGGTGCCGTCGGGCATTTCCGGCGTGAGCGTGCCGATTGCGCCGAGTGCCACCTCCTGGATGATCTCGCGAGTCATCGTCGCGGCGTCGTCGTAGGTGCCGTAGGCCTGGTAGGTCTCGAGCATCGCGAATTCGGGCGAATGGGTGGAGTCGGCGCCCTCGTTGCGGAAGTTGCGGTTGATCTCGAAGACGCGCTCGATTCCGCCGACCACTGCCCGCTTGAGGAACAGTTCTGGCGCGATACGCAGGTAGAGGTCGATGTCGAAGGCGTTGGAATGGGTCACGAACGGACGTGCCGCCGCGCCGCCGTGCAGCGTCTGCAGCATCGGGGTCTCGACCTCGAGGAATCCTCGGGTGACGAGTGCCTTGCGCAGCTCGGCGATCACCGAGATACGGGTCCGCGCAGTCTCACGTGCTTCCGGACGCATGATGAGGTCGACGTAGCGCTGACGGACGCGCGTCTCCTCGTTCATCTCCTTGTGCGCAACCGGCAACGGGCGCAACGACTTCGACGCCATCGCCCAGTCGTCGGCCATCACCGACAGTTCGCCGGTGCGCGAGCTGATGACCTCACCGTGGACGTAGACGATGTCGCCGAGGTCGACGTCGGACTTCCATCGCGCGAGCGACTCCTCGCCGACCCCGTTGAAACTGATCATGGCCTGGAGCTGCGTACCGTCGCCCTCCTGCAGCGTGGCGAAGCACAGCTTGCCCTTGTTGCGCAGGAAGATCACACGTCCGGCGACGCCGACAATCGTGCCCGTCTCGGTGCCCGCTTCGAGTTCGGGGTGTGCCTCGCGGATCTCGGCGAGGCTGTGCGTACGGCCGATCGACACCGGATAGGCCTCGCGTCCCTCGTCGAGGATGCGGTCGCGCTTCTCCCGACGGATACGCAGTTGCTCGGGCGTCTGGTCGTCGTTTTCGGTGGTCGAGGGGTGATCACTCACTCCCGAACCCTATCGGATCGGCTTTTCCCGCCGGTGCGGGACCGACGCCGCCCGGCGCTGCGGTCACACGCCGGTCGGCGCCAACACGATGTCGAATCGAGTGCGCGACCAGCTACCGGTCACCACCCTGCCGTCGGGTGTCGGCGTCCCAGCGGGCTGTTCGACGAAATCGTGCACGAGGGAGTCTTTCACTCCGAACACCGAATCGGAGCCCAGCAGCCGATCGCCGCGAACAAAGATGTGCGTCACGAGCGTGCGGCATCCCTCGTGCGACACCATGAAGTGCAGGTGAGATGCCCGCATCGGGGACCGACCGACCGCGGCGAGCATCTCACCGACCGGACCGTCGGCCGGGATCGGATACGGGGTGGGTGTCACGCCCCAGAACCGGTACGACCCATCCGCGCCGGTGAAGAGATGCGCGCGACCGGCGACCCGATCATCGTCGTACTGCACGTCGTAGAAGCCGTCCTCGTCGGCCTCCCATACCTCCACCCGCGCGCCGTCGAGCGCGTTCCCGAGGTGATCGCGAACGGTCCCCTCAACCCAGCACGGCTGACCCGACGCACCGGCCGCGATGTCGCCGCCGTCGGGTATCCGCGGCGAGTCGTCGACGAAGAACGGCCCGAACACCGTCGCCTCGGTCGCGTCGCCGTAGGCGGCGTTGTTCACGGCGATCGTTTGCATCGACGCGCCCAATACGTCGGAGAGCAGGATGAACTCCTGACGACGGTCATCGGTGATGTGTCCGGCGCGGGTGAGGAAGTCGATGGCGGTGCTCCATTCGGCCTCGGTGAGGCGGGTTTCCCGGATGAAAGCGTGCACGTGTTCGACAATGCCGATCATCAACTCCCGCAGCCTCGGATCGGCACAGTGTTCGAAGGAGGCCACGACGTCGGCGATGAGTTGCGCTTCGCGTCGCTGCTGCTCGTCGACCGAGTCGACGGCACGGTCCACAGTGGAGTCGGTGGTGCTCATGTGATCGGTGTTCCTTTCCATGCGCGGCGAAGCAGCGCCGCGAGGTTGACTTCGGTCAGCTCGACCGGGTTGCCGTCGGGCATGACGCCGAGGATGGCGAGCGCAGCATGTTCGATTCCGGCTTCGGGCATACCGAGTTCGGCCAGTGAGCGCGGCGCATCCAACCGCTGGTAGAGGTTGGCAAGTCCGTCGTTGGCTGTGGACGAACCCAGCGCTCTGGAGATGCGGGTATTTGCGGCATCGTCGGCGGGTGCGTTGAGCGCCACGACGTGCGGCAGCACCACGGCATGGGTCTGCGCGTGGGGCAGGTTGAACATGCCGCCCAAGACGTGGCAGACCTTGTGGTGCAGCCCGGAACCCGCCGATGCGAACGCGACCGCGGCCAGATATGCGCCGTACAGGGTGCGCTCCCGTCCGCAGAGAGCGCCGGGATCGTCGACGATGTCCCCCAGTCCACACGCCAGTGACCGGATGGCCTCCTCGGCCAGCGCCTGATCGATCGGATCCGACCGCGGCGCCCACATCGAATCCACCCCGTGGGCCAGTGCGTTCAGCCCGCTGGCCACCGCCATGTCCGACGGCATCGACGCGGTCAACGTCGCGTCGTAGATCACCGCGCGCGGCAGCACCCTCGGGTCGACGCCGGTGCTCTTCGTAGCGTTCTGCGTCATCCCCCACATATCGGTGGCCTCCGATCCGGCGAAGGAGGTGGGCACCGCGATGATCGGCAGCCCGGTGGTCAGCGCCACCGCTTTGGCCAGCCCGATTGCCGACCCGCCGCCGACACTCATCACCGCATCGACATCGGCGATCTTGGCGCGCTCTCGTGCGGTGTCGGCGAGTTCGACGGGCACATGCATGGTGACCTCATGCTGCCGAATCGCGACCGGCAGGCCCTCGGCGAGCCTGTCAGCGTGCCCGCCGGATGAGCCGATCAGCATCAATCGTCGGACCCCGAGCCGTTCCACTTCGTCTGACACCGCACGGGCTGCATCGTCGGGAGCGAACACCACTCGCTGAGGGTTGCTGACGTGCACGAAACTCATCGTCATGTGCGGCACAGCAATTGGGTCATGGCAGCACGCAGCGCGGCCTCCGGATCGGTCGGCAGGTCTTGTGACCGCCAGGCCACGTGTTTGTCCGGCCGGATCAGCAGCGCACCGGCCTCGCCGACTTCGCGCAGCCTGGCCCAGTCGAAGTAGAGGTCGGTCACCTCGCGTCCGGGCCCGATCACGATGGCCTCCAACGGGATTCCCATGGTCGCCGACACCTTCGCGGCAGCCTCCTCCCACTGCTCGCCTGCCACGCCGGTGATCAGGGTCCAGCGACGGTAGGGTGCAAGATCCATCGTGGCGAGCTTGGTGTTCTGATCTCCGACCCAAGCGTGCGGCAGGTGGGCACCAGGGCTGGTCGACATGACGTGATAAAGATCCGGATCGAGGCTCGGTGGTGGCGACGTTCCATCGGAGATGACCGCGTCGGACTGATAGAACTGACCGAGTTCCACTCCGTGAGCGTTGAACTCGTAGTTCTTGGTCTCCATGGCGTCGACCAGTGCGGCGCGCATCGCTGCACCTTCTGGGGTGTTCTCCTTGCGACGGTTCATGGCCGCAGCCATCTCTGCCGGGTCGGTCAGTCCCTCGATATCGAGTGCAGTGAAGATGTCTGCGAACTCTCGCGCCGACCGATTCGCCCGTGTGACAATGCGTTTGGCGACCGGCGCCCGTTCAGCGGTGTAGGTGTCGAGCAGTCCCTGCCCGGCCTGACCGGACAGCACGGCGGCGATCTTCCACACCAGGTTGTAGGAGTCCTGGATGCTGGTGTTGGACCCCAGTCCGTTGCTGGGCGGATGGCGGTGCACGGCGTCGCCCACGCAGAACACCCGTCCGCGCTGCAAATTCGTCGCATACATTTCGTTGACGCCCCAGAGGCTGTAGCCGGTGATCTCCGGTTCCAGATCCGGCATGCCGAGTAGGTCGCGGACAATCTGGGTGGCGGCGGCATCGTCGAGAACCGGTGGCGGCTGGTTGATGTCGTAGCCCCATACGATCAGCCACTCGTTCCACGGCCGGACCATCCGGACCAGTCCGGTGCCGATGCCGCCGACGTTGGAGCCGGGCTGGATGACCCAGTAGAGGACACTCGGGCGGTGGTCGACGAGGGCGGCGATGTCGGCGGTGAAGGTGATGTTCATCGACCCGGCGATGTCCATCGCCCCCTCGAACGGCAGGTCGATGTCGGCGGCGATCTGCGAGCGGGCGCCGTCGGCCCCGATCAAGTACTTGGCGCGTATGCGGTAACGGTAGGCGGTGAGTCGGTCGAGGACTTCGACGGTCACCCCGTCGTCGTCCTGGGTGTGCGAGAGGTACTCGGTGGAGAACCTGGCCTGCGTACCGCGAATCGTGGCGTTGCGCACCAGAATCGGCTCGAGGTAGGTCTGCGGGATATCCACCGTCAGGCATGGCGAAGCGAGCTGGTAGTCGGCCTCCCGGTCGGGACGGGTGCCCCAGGTGCGGATTCTGCCGATCTCCTCGCCGGCGATTGATGTGCAAAACACAGTGTCGCCGACGAGGTCGTGCGCGGTGGCGTCGACCAATACCTGGTCCTCGATGCCCAGGTCTCGAAAGACCTCCATCGCACGCTGATTGGTGATGTGCGCACGCGGCGTGTTGGCCGTCCAGCGGTACTTGGTGATCATGATGTTGTCGATGCCGAGTTCGCTGAGCATCAGCGACGCGGCCGCCCCGGACGGTCCGGATCCGACGACGAGCACATCGGTTTCGACCACCTGGCCGGTGGGTATCTCGGTCTGGGCCATGCCGTCGTCGAATGCGGGCATTGGTGGCCACCTTTCCACGACCGGTCCGGCCGGTCGTCTACGTTGTTTGTCGCTCGTGTCCCGAGAGGCACTGGCGAGAGATGAGTTGTGGTGAGCTGAGACGAAATCCGTCAGAACACGATGACCGGCTTGATGACTCGGCCGCTCTTGGCCGCGGCGATCGCATCGTTGATCGCGTCCATATCGAAGGTGGTGACCAGTCGTTCCACCGGCAGATCACCGTTGCGCCAATGGTCGACGAGTTCGGGTATCACCTGGTTCGCGTCGCAGTCGCCGATCGCCACACCGGAGATGGAGATATTGCGGGCGATGAACATGGTGACATCGGTCGTGAACGCGGTGCCCGGTGGCGGCGCGCCGATCACACCGCAGTGTCCTCCGGTGATCGTCGCCGCCATCGCGACGTCGAGAACTCCTGCCGCACCGCTGGTTTCGAGCGTCTGGTCGGCGCCGCCACCGGTGATGCGCTGAATCTCTTCGACGGAATCCGATGCCGACGGATCGACGACGTCGGTGGCACCGAGCTCGAGGGCCAGCTCGCGCCGCGAGGCGACCGGGTCCACACCGATCACCCGGTCGATGCCACGAATCCGGGCCGCCATCACGGCTCCGAGACCGACGGTGCCCAAGCCGAATACCGCCAGGCTGTCCATCGGGCGGGTGGTCTGGGGATGAAGGACCGGCCCGGCGCCGGTGATGATGCCGCATCCCAGCGGCGCCGCGACCTCTGCCGGCACGTCATCGGCGACGACGACCGCAGTCGAGCGGGGCGCAAGAATCGTTGCAGCAAAAGAGGATTGACCGAACCAGTGCGAGTGGATCGGGCTGCCGTCCAGAGAGAACGCCGTTGTGCCGTCGGGTCGACCGCCTGCGATGTTCATCCCGAAGGCGTTGGCGCACGCCCAGTACCGACCGCGGTCGCAGCTTCGGCAATGTCCGCAGTGATCAATGGTCAGCACCACCCGATCACCGATACGCACATCGTCGACTCCCTCACCCACCGCTGTGACGGATCCGGTTCCCTCATGGCCGAGGACGATCGGGAACTGTGCCGGAAACTGTCCGTCGCGCGCGCTGAGATCGGTGTGGCAGATACCGCTCGCGGCCAGGTCGATCCGGAGTTCGCCTGCGGCCGGTGCGCCGATCTCCACCTCCTCGACATTCAATGGCGCGCCGATGGTGGCGGCGACCGCGGCGCGCACCGTGCGTGATGGGCCTGCCGATTCGTCGGCGGCGGGGTCGGTGACGGAAACACTCATGACGACTCCTGTTTTGGTGTGGCGCTGTGTGATGTGGCGCTCCAGGCGCCGAAAGCACTGCGGAAGAACAGCAACGGCTCGGCGTCGGGATGGCCGTCAAGGGCAACTACCCGTCCCACGGATAGGAAGTGGTCACCGACGATGTGCTCGGCGTATAGCTCGCACTCGATGTGGGCGACCGCGTCGTCGAGCAGCGGTGCGCCGGTTTCACCGAGATGCCATGGCGCAAGCGCGAATCGGTCGATGCCGCGGCGTGCGAAACCCAGCGCGGTCGCCGATTGCGTGCTGGACAGCACGTTCACCGCGAACGACCCGCTATCCCGGATCGCGGGATAGGTCGACGACGTGGCCGCAGGCGCGAAAGCCACCAGCGGTGGGTCCAGCGACATGCTCATGAATGACTGGCAGGTCATGCCGACGTTCTCGCCGCTCCTGGACGCGGTGATCACCACGACGCCGGAACAGAATCGCCCGAGAACGTCGCGGAACAGATCCGAATCGAACGGGTCGCGAGTTGGGCGAGCGGCATCTGCCCTGATGTCGAGTGCGGTCATCGTCGCGGCTCCACAACAGCTGCGACGACCTCGCAGGCGGCCACCTGATTGAGGACGCCGTCGATGGCGTCGAGGCCCACGGTGGTCGAAACCATTGAATCGAAGTCCAATTCACCGCGTTCGAGAAGCCTCGTCCACACCGGGATGTCACGCAACAGGTTGGTCTGTCCCCACTGGCAGCCGTGAATCTGTTTGCCGTTCATCGCTGCGTCGAACGCGCTGATCGGCAGTGTCGCAGTGAGGAAGTCCTTGGTGACGCTGGCGAGGACGACGTGACCCGTCGGGCGCGTGATCGCCATGGCGGTACCCATCGCGGTCGCCTCACCCGAGGCCTCGAAAGCGAACTCGACGCCGCGCTTGTCGCCGAAGAGAGCCGGATAGCTGCCGGCCACCTCTTTGACCTTCTCGACGAGGTCGGGATCATTGGCGTCGAAGGTGTGTGTGGCGCCGAACTTTTCGGCAATTTCCCGACGGTGCGCCAGCGGATCGATGGCGATGATCGTTTCTGCTCCGAGAACACGCGCGCTCTGCAGGTATGCGAGCCCCGTCATGCCACACCCGACGACCGCGACGCTGGCTCCCGCGGTGACCGGCGCGACGTTGAACGCTCCGCCTACGCCACCTGCACCGCCGTCGGCAAGGACGGCCAGCGCCTGATGGGATAGACCTGTGGTCAGCGGTACCACCTGGATTTCCCTGGTCAGCATCTGTTCGGCGTAGGACCCGAGGTAGGAGTGCGCGACCGTGGAACCCGTTCTGGCGAGCTCGATCTCGGGCCCGAGAAAGGTCAGCTCGCCGCACATGTCCGGCCGATCGCGTAGACATGCGTAGCAGACACCACACCACGGATTGGCCGATGCGAGCACGGTGTCGCCCACGCGTACCCGACTGACGTCGGAGCCCACGGCAGACACGATGCCCACACCACCGTGACCGGGAATCTGCGGGATGTGTGCGCCGGGCGGGAACGGGGGATTGTCGAAGGCGATGACGTCGGTGATGCAGGCGACCACCGCGGTGGTGTCGACAACCACTTCGTGCGGGCCGGGAGCGGGCAGGTTCACATCGTCGACCTCGACGTGGCGGCCGTTTCCGTGCCAGAGTGCCGCGCGCATCAGGCGTTCGCCTCTGCGAGCGCGGCAACGGCGTATCCGCTGGCGGTGGCTTCGCGAATGGTCTGCGCGACGTGGCTGCGGTACATGGTGAAGTCTCGCCAATAACGTTGTGTGCGTGTGCCATCCTTCATCGCGCTGGACCCAGTCACACGAGCCATCAGATCCATCGCTTCGGTGAGCACCTTGCCAGCCTGGATGGCCAGCGAGACCAAGCGCTGATTCTCGGCAATGGTGACCGGCCTGCCGGTCGCCGCCGACTCGGCGCACAGTTGGGTGTAGGAGGCGGTGACGCTGAGCAGGCAGGCTTCAGCCTGATCGATCAGGGTGGTTGCCTCGCCGTACCACTGCCGATAGAACGAGTCCTCTGCGCGGACAGCCATCGGTGGCCACATCGTCTTCTTCACCGGCATCGTCGCCGCGAACTCGTCGAACATCGCCTTGGTCATTCCCAATGCGACGGCGAGCAATTCGGCGAAGAAGAACGGCTGGATCGGCCCGATGTACATCGGATTGCCATACAGCTCAAGCCCATAGGTCTGATCCGGACGAATGGCGTTGATATCGATGTCGAGGACGTATCCGTGGTCGACGACGCAGTGGTCGACCTTGACCGAGTTGGAACCGCTGCCCTTGAGGCCGATCAACGTGCCCCAGTCGTCGAGGACCTCGTACTTGTCGCGCGGTACCAGCGCCAGCCCCGGATGGGGACGACCGCCGTCGGCGGGCATGATCATCACCGCATTGAAAACGTGTGTCGAGTAGGGCACGCCTGAGCAATAGTCCCAGAGCCCGTTGAGTTCCCAACCACCGTCCACCGGCGTCGCGGTCACCGAGGGCACCACGCGGGAGGGCGCGATGAAATGTCCGTCGGCGCCCATGGCCTCGGCTTGAACGTCGGCATCGAACAGCCCGGCAAGGTTGACCACATGGGCCGAGCCCAGGCACAAACACCATGCTGTCGAAGGACATCCGCGACCGATTTCGACGACGACGCGCAGGAAGTCTTGAATCGACAGTTCGTAGCCGCCCAGAGCAGCCGGCTGCAGCATGCGGTAGAAGCCGAGCCGCCTGAACTCCTCGTGCAGCTCCGGCGAGTAGCGGGTGCGTCGCTCGGTTTCGGCTTGCTCCTCGCGCAGCCTGTCCCTCAACCCACGCGCACGAGCCAAGAAGTCGTCAACGGTCAGTCCTGGCTCGGGGACCGGGATCTGCTTCCGCACAGACGTTTTGGTGGAATCAATGACGGTCATCGACACTCCTCTGATTGAGACCCACGGCCGACACCAGTGACGGTGGCGGCTCGCTTCTGTTCTCGAGTGTGATGCGGCGCACATCGGTAATGAAAGGAGATGCGGCGAGGTTGGCCGAAATCAGCCGCGATGTCTGATCACCGGAGGGCGTTGACCGAATTCCAAAGCCGTTCCACGACTTGCTCGTTCACCCATCGCCCCGAAGTGCACGGCGAAGTGCGTTGTCGCGCAGTATGTCGTCGGGCCTGTTCCCGAACCTGGCGTGGTACGTGCGCGAGAAGTTGCCGACCGAGCCGAAACCGCAGCGAACCGCGATGTGGGCCACGGTCAAACCGTCGGCGGCTTGGAGCAACATCCCCCTGGAGCGTAGAAGACGTTGCTCACGAACATATTTGGGCACGCTGGTGTGCGCCTCGGCGAAGATCCGGGACAGGTGCCGTTCACTGATCCCGACAGCACGTGCCACGTGTGGTGCGGTCAGACCTGGATCGGACAGATTGGCCGCGATGTAGTCACGTGCTCGGTCAAAATGATTGTGAACGGCTGGCTCCGGTCGCGGGGAGAGGACAGCGGAGATGAGCTCCACCAGGTCGTCCTCCGCGAGCGACTCGGCCGCCTGATCGCTCGTCGCAGCAATCAATCGCGTTCTCAAAGCGGCACCGGCGAAGTTGTTGCCGATGTCGATGACCCGCGGAGTGAATCCGATTGGCACACCCGTCGATCGTTGCAGAAGTGGCGTCGGAACGACGACGGCCAGAGCTTCGGTGTCCTCGCCGAAGCCACTGACGAACGGGCGCTCGAGGCTCGTGACCAACAACCGATCGACCGTGGCGAAGTGGGTCTGGCCGTCGGTGAACAGGAAAGTATGGCCTTTGAGGGTGATCGTGATCAGCGTGGCGGGCACACCATCGTCGGATACAAATCTGCCCGACATCTCGACGATGTGGGACCCCATTCGCAACGACATGACACGCAGCGAGCCGACCTCGGCCACCGTTCCCGTTGCATCGAGTCGCTCGTCACCGAGGACTTTGGCGTGCAGCGGCAGAAAGGTACTGCTGGTGAACTCCTCCCACCGGGCCGCGGATTCGACACCGAGCCCAGCGGTGGTGAAGGCGATCGGATCAGGAGCCGACGGCCGCCCCGACGCCCCACGTGCCATGTCTACTCCCACGTCCTCCAGTGCTCGCGACGAAAGACGCGATGAAACCGCACTGCCACGCCGCACCTGGCCATGTTATCCAGGTCACACGATGGTTCGGCAAGTGGCGTGAAAGCATGGCCGAAATGACGCCGGATGGCCGATTCCCACAGGAGACGGACCCTCAGTGCGCGGAGAAGACCGCCAGTTCGCCCGCGCTGATCTGGCCGTTGATGCCGTCGCGACGCAGGCCGCGGAACCCGCCGACGACGAACACAGCACCACTGACACCGCGTGCCTGCAGATGCCAGGCCAGCCACTCGGCCTCGTGGCCGTCGTCGCTCACGACGACCCAGCGCCGATCGGCGGTTGCCGTGCGCAGCGAGGTCGGTGAGCCGGGGGTCAGCAGGTCGAGCGCTTCCGCGGCGTCGACCGCCAGCGCACCGAGCAGCGCGCCGTCGAGCCTGCGCTTGCGGTGACTGCGGATGTCGACCGGCACTGCTCCTGCAGCGATCGCGGCGCGGTAGGCCGTGGGCTGAAGCGAGAGCGGAACGTCGGGGACGGGCTGTGTGACCGGCGCCTGTGCGAAAGAGTGAACCTGGACCAGTGCGTTAACCAGCGGTGATGCGGTCATGAGAGAAACCTCGAGAGTGATCGAAACGAGCGGGGGCGTCGACGAAGGGCGGCCGCATGATGCGGACTCAGCCCTGACAACACTCCTGACAGCTCTTGATCACGGCGACAAGTTTGCCACAGTGCACCGCCGCGGGCCAGGCCTGCGGGAGTTTTGTGCTTGCGGCGCGCAAAAAGAAGAAGTTCGACGCCGCGCTGGGCGTGCCAGGTCAGCGGGTCCCGCGCCCACGGCCCTGCTGTTTGGCCCGCTCGGACACCAGGCGTAGCCCCTCGAGAGTCAGATATGAGTGGTGCGTGGTGAGCGTGCGGCTCTCCGGGAAGATCAGCGGCGCCAGCGACCCGGTGGCCACGACTGTCAGATCCCGGCCGTCGAAGCCGTCGACGGTGCCGCGCACCCGGTCGACGAGTCCGTCGACCTGCCCGGCGAATCCGTACAGGATTCCCGACTGCAACGCTTCGACGGTGTTCTTGCCCAACACGCTGCGCGGAGGCATGAGCTCGACGCGGCGAACTGTGACCGTGTGCTCGGCGAGGGCCTCGACGCCGAGGTTCACTCCGGGTGCGATGGCACCGCCGAGGAACTCGCCCTTCGCAGACACCGCGTCGACAACTGTGGCCGTGCCGAATGCGACGACGATGCACGGTCCGCCGTAGATATGGTGCGCGGCAAGACAATTGGCAACACGATCAGTGCCGACCTCTTTGGGATTGTCGACGAGCAGCGGAACCCCGGTGCGCACACCCGGTTCGAGGAGCACGTGATGGACGCCGTCGTAGTAGCGCGAGACCATGACACGGAGCTCGCGCAACAACGCCGGCACCGTCGACAACGCGGCCACGCCGGTGATCTGCTCGATGTCGCCGCCGAGTAGGCCGCGAATAGCCATCGCGAGTTCGTCGGCGGTCAGGTGCGGGTCGGTGTGAATCCGCCAGTCCCGCACCAGGGTGGCGTGCTCACCCGACCCCGCGAACACCCCGAGATGGATGTTCGTGTTCCCGACCTCGACGGCGAGCAGCATCGACGACCTAGACCGTTGAATCTGCGAAGTCGGTTCGCGCCGAGTCAGTTTCGGGGTGGCGGGGGTCGAGTAGTCCTGATCCTTCTGGTGCGTGCGCGGGATCTGTGCCGTTCTCGACGACGCGGTTGGCCTCGTCGACGAAGACCACGTGCGGGCTGTAGGCCCGCACTTCCGCTTCGTCGAGGATCCCGTAGGCGATGATGATCACCAGATCACCGGGATGAACGAGATGTGCTGCCGCGCCGTTGATCCCGATGACGCCCGTACCGCGGTCGCCCGCGATCGCATAGGTCTCGAGACGGGCGCCGTTGGTGATGTCGACGATGGTGACCTGTTCACCTTCGAGAAGGTCCGCGGCGTCGAGCAGGTCGGCGTCGATGGTCACCGACCCGACGTAGTGCAGATCGGCCTGAGTGACGGTCGCCCGGTGGATCTTCGACGTCATCATGGTGCGAAACATGCTGTCATTCCTCTGTGTTGGCGTGCATTGCGGGCGGGCTGCAGAGTCTGTGGGGGCGTGATCTCGACTAGCTCGATCAGCGGGGAACGGCGCTCGATCAGCGCGGGGCGGCGCTCGATCAGCGCGGGAGTGATCTCGACAAGCTCGATCAGCGAGGAACGACGCTCGATCAGCGAAGAGTGGCGCTCGATCAGCGAGGAACGGCGCTCGATCAGCGAAAGCCGGTGCGGGTCAGTACGCATCGGGATTCCCGATGTCCTCGGGCTCGATGCCGATCGATACGCCGACGTTGTCGATCAGCCGCGCGGCGCCGAGGCGGGCGGCGACCAGCAGGCGTCCGTCGCCCTTGTCGGGCGCTTCGCCGAGGGCGCGGTCACGCAGCGCGAGATAGTCGAGTTCGATGTCCGGCGACGTCGCCAAAACCGCTTGTGCGGCAGCGAGAATCGCATCCTTGCCGCCGGGAGCGGCGTGAGCTCCCGCGGTGAGCGCCGCAGACAGCGTGGTCGCGACCTCACGCTGCTCCGGTGTCAGGTAGCGGTTGCGCGACGACAATGCCAGGCCGTCAGCCTCGCGCACCGTCGGCACCCCGACGATGTCGACGTCGAGGTTGAGGTCGGCGACCATCTGCGCGATCAACACCAACTGCTGGTAGTCCTTCTCCCCGAAGAACGCGGCGTGCGGTGCCGCGATGTTGAGGAGTTTGCACACCACGGTCAGCATCCCCGCGAAATGCCCCGGGCGCACGGCGCCGTCGAGGATGTCCCCTGCCGGTCCCGGCACGATCGTGGTGCGCGGCCCGAGTGGGTACATGTCGTCGACGGTCGGCGCGAACACCAATTCCACACCGGCGGAACGCAACAGCTCGACGTCGTCGTCGAACGTCCGCGGGTATGCGTCGAGGTCTTCGCTCTCGCCGAACTGCAGCGGGTTGACGAAGATCGACACGATGACCACCACATTGCCGACGCTCTTGGCGGCGTCGATCAACTGCAAGTGGCCCGCGTGGAGCGCACCCATCGTCGGCACCAACGCCACGCGCTTACCCGCGCGACGCAACGCCTGGCTCACCCGGTGCAGCGTCGCAGGGTCGCGATGCACCGTCAGTTCACCTCGGGCGTAGGCGTCTGGACTCAGCGGCGCGGTCATCGTTCTCCTCCGATACGGCTCGAAAGGCCGTGCATCACAACATCTGTCGACATCTGTTCGGTGTTCACTCACTGCTCCAATACGTCGAGGAGCGGTGCGGGTGCGTCGGTGTATGCGGCTGCCCGGCGCGCAAGGATGCGATACGCCTCGGCGATGGCGTCCGGTCGATGACCGCCGGGTAGTGCTCGGAGAGCGTCGAGGTGGTCTGCGACGGCCTGCGCGTCGCCCCTCGCCACGGGGCCGGTCAGCGCGGAGGGACCGAGGTCGAGCACATTGTGCAGAGCTGCCGTCAGAAGCGGCGCGAGAATGCGTTCGGCCAACCGTTCCGAAGATCCGTCGACTGTTGCCGCGTCACGGCCGGACTCCCCCGCACCGCCCTCGATGGCCGCGTTCATCGCCACGACCGCATCACTGACAAGTGCGACGAGATGATTGGCACCGTGCGCGAGTGCTGCGTGGTAGAGCGTGCGGTCGGCCTCGGCGATCCGGACAGGCTCACCGCCCATCTCGAGCACGAGGGCCGACGCTATCGCGAGACCCACCTCGTCGGAAGCGGTGACGCCAAAGCAAGCCTGCGGCAGTCGGGCGGTGTCGTCGTCGGTTCCGACGAACGTCATCGCGGGATGAATGGCGAGCGGAAGCGCCCCGAGCGCGGTGAGGGGCGCCAAGATGTCGACGCCGTGCGCGCCCGCCGTATGTACGACGAGCGTCCGAGGACGCAGCCGTCCGCTGTCCACGATCTCCGCGACAACGTCGGAGATGCGGTCGTCGGGTACGGCGATGATCAGGAGCTCCGAGCGGGCGACCACGTCGGGAAGATCGAGAATCTGCGATTCGGGAAGTCGTTGGGCGGCGCGGCGTCGAGACTGCGGCGACCTGGCCACGACCGCTCCAACCACGTGGCCTGCGCGTTCGAGTGCCTCGCCGAGTGCGGTTCCGACACGTCCCGCCGAAATGATGCCGATAGTCAGGCGCGCGGGTGTCGGCAGATTGCTGACCCCTGCGAATTCGGCGGAGAAGGATCCGGAATGGCCTGCTCGCCCCGCGTCGCGGGGTGGCTGATTCGACACGGCGGGATCGCCGTTCGGTGAGGTCACCGGTGTCCTCCCAGATCGTTCCAGTCCCAACTGCAGCGTGGGTACCGGACGTGCACCGCAATGCTAGGCGCTCGACGCATCGTCGGGCCAATGCCTGTGAGGCGGGTCACCCAAGCGGATCGTCGACGACACGGGTGAGACGCTCGACGGCTCTGACCAGGTCGACGGAAGGGGAAAGTCAGTCCTCGCGACGACGACGTCCGCCGCCACTGCCACCGGGAGACTGGCGAAGCTGATTGAGCAGCTCTGCGACGGGCAGTCCAGCGGTATGCGCGGCGTCGTGGTCCTCATCGTCCTCACGACGTCGTCGGCCACCGCTGTAGGTACTCGCGGGCGCACCGTCGCCGGTCTCGTGCCGACCCGCCGCGGAGTCAGGGGTGTCGACCGTTTCGGAGTCACCGGACTCGGGCGCCGACGTTGCCGTCTCAGCCTGGGCCTCCTGCTCCGGCGCCGCGACGGTGTCGGCGGCTGAAGGAGTCGTCTCCGCAGTGGGGACATAGAACCCGCCGGAGAACGGTGACGCCGAGGTCGATCCTGCAGGGGGTTCCTCGTCGTATCCCGAGGTGTAGGGCGCCCGCGGCTGTTCGTCGACCACGTCGACGACGACCTCGTCAGCCCTCACCTCTTCTGCACCGAAATCCTCCGGGCCGAATTCTGGGCCCGATCCCGCTGCGCCCAATCCTTCTGTGCCCGATCCTTCTGTGCCCGATCCTTCTGGGCCAACGTTCTGCTGGTCGGCCTCAGCTTGCGCCGCAAGCTCCTCGTCGACAGCGACCGTCTCGACCTCGTCGGCGCTTACGTCCTCGACGGCCGCATACTCCACCGCGCCATACTCAACCGCCCCGTACTCGACGGCTGTGTCTTCGGCGTGGATGTCGTCGAGCGGGACCTCGGCGGCGATGCGCCCGGAGATGGGGGCGTCACCCGGAACCACCGGGAGCACTTCGGTCAGTTCGTTGGGGTCGACGTCGGTCCCGAAACGTCGCGGAGCGTCGAACGGGCGGGAGTCGCGTCGACGATGCTCAGCACCGGGAGCGGTCTGCTCGAAGTCGCGCGCGGCAACGGCGCCGTCGTCGTGAGCGGTGTAGTCGGTCGTGCCGTACCCGCCGGAATAGCCCGAGTCGCCGTAACCCCCGTTGCCGTACCCGGTATGGGATTGACCCGACTCGGCGCCGAGACCACCGAGGCCCGAAGCCAGCTCACGCAGCTTCTCGTTGGGAAGAGCCGCGCGCTGATCGGGCAGCGACTCACCCAGCAGCATCTCGAGGCTCGATCGCAGTGCGAGCACCTGCGCCTTGAGTTCGGCCAGTTCGACGCCGGCTTCGTCGCTGATCTCCTTGCGAATCGTCGACTCGACGTCGAGCTCGTACTGCCTGCGCGCGGCGATCTCGCGCTCGAGTTGCAGTTCGTACACCAGGCGCAGGTCGCGGCTCTTGCTCTCGGCGCTTTCGGCCTGCCTGCGGTAGCGCGTGACAAGAATCGCCGCGATCACCGCCGCCCACAGCGCAGCGATCACCGCCAGCGATCCGAGCACCGAGATTTGATCAGTGAAGAGCATCAGCACGCTGGCCACAACGGCCAGCACGATCAGGAGACCCACCAACCACTGCCCGACGCGACCGGAACGGCGTGTGTCGGCGGCACGGCCAGTCGAGGTCGTCATGATCGTGAACTTACCCTCTGACAGCCGCCACGACCGCCAGGCTGGTGCGGAGAGTCACGATTGGACCCCTAAGAAGTCGTCCGATCGCGTCACACATGCAAGTCACGCGGGTCCGGGATGACCGTCTGCCCGCGGCTGCGTCGGCTGGTCGGTCGGGTCATCGGGTGCCCGGCAGCAGTACTCGAGCCACAGCGCCGCACCGACGAGCGCGAGTCCGCCGAAGGCGCCCACGATCGCGCCGGGTCTGTCGTGCTCGGCGGCATTCACGCCGTGCTGACTCCACAGGAACACCAGCATCCCCACCCACACGCCGACGGCCACAGCGCCGAGGATCGCGGACGCCTTCGCCAGGGCGAGCACACGCGCCGCCGTCAGCGGGTGCAACTGCCCGCGCGCCCGACCCACCTGACGGTCGGCGACACGTGCGCGCACCACGAAAGCCATCGCCGTCTCGATCGCGGCGAGCACGTAGAGAACGATTCCAGCAAGCAGCGGCAGCGGGGGCAGCGCCGAGTAGTTGTAGCGCACCAGAATCCACGAGACCACGGCGACGAAGACCGCGATGATCAACAGATCGCGTGGTCGCGTCGGACCCAGGCCGGGTTCGTCGGACTCCGGTGGCGTCGACGGCTGCGGGACGGTCACCTCGACACCTCACTCCCAGGTCGGCCCGGCTGCGAGTTCCCGGGACGCGCGGACAGTCGATGCACGCCCGCGCGTTCACTCGCGGGTAGCGCCGCAACCAGGTCGACGACGAACCGGACACCGTCGGGCGTCCACAGCGTCGCGTCGGGTTCGATCTCCAGCCACGGAACGAGTACGAAGGCCCGGTCGGCGGCACGCGGATGTGGCAGCGTCAGCACCTCGTCGTCGCTGGTGATCGGCTGTCCGTCTGCGTCGGTCGCACAGATCACGTCGACGTCGAGTGTCCTCGGGCCCCAACGAATATCACGGGTCCTATCGGCAGCGCGTTCGAGTTCGAAGCCCCGCTCCAACCAGTCGCGCGCCGAGATCGGGGCGTCGACGATCAGCGTGATGTTGTAGAAGTCGGGTTGTTCGACGCCGCCCCACGGGGCCGTCGAATAGATGCTCGACGCCGCGACGAGGTCGTCGGCGAATGCGTCGACGACCTCGCGAAGCCGGGCCTCGCGGTCGCCGAGATTGGTACCTGCGGACAGCACGGCGCGAGTCACCGGACACCACCGGCCGACTTGCGAGAGCGTCGGGTCACGACGGCGACGTCGGCGAAATCCAGCGGGATCGGCGCGGACGGCTTGTGCACCACCACCTCGCAGGCGTGGATGCGGTCGTCGAGCATGATCTTCTCCGCGATCTCCCCGCCGACGGCCTCGATCAGATTGCGCGGGCCACCAGCGACGACGTCGTGGACCTGCTGTGCGAGCGATCCGTAGTCGATGGTGTCGGCCAGATCGTCCGACGCCGCAGCAGCACGCAGATCGGCCCACAGCGTCACGTCGATGATGAAGTCCTGCCCGTCACGGCGCTCGTGGTCGAAGACGCCGTGGTTGCCACGCACGCGCAGACCGCGCAGTTCGATGCGGTCAGCCATCTCCATGCTCCCGTCGGACGGCGTGCCGGTCGCGCCCACCTGTACGCCACGCCGCAGCGACAGTCACCGCATCACGGTTGGCTGCGACGTCGTGTACCCGAACTCCCCACGCACCGTGCACCGCGGCGAGCGCGCTGATCGACGCCGTGGCGATTTCGCGGCCCTCCGGCGCACGATCATGGCCGTCCGCGGCGAGCAGCGTACCGAGGAAGCGCTTGCGCGACGCCCCGACGAGCACCGGGAAACCGAGATCGACCAGCGTCGGCAACGCGTTCAGTAGCGCCCAATTGTGTTGTGCGGTCTTGGCGAACCCGAGACCGGGATCGAGGATGATGTTGTCGGGATCGACGCCGACGTCGACGGCGGCGTCGACTTGGCCGAGCAGTTCACGACTGACCTCTGCGACAACGTCGCGGTATCCACCCGTGTCGTCGACCCGGTGGGTGAATCGTCGACCGGCATCCGATTCGGCTGCCGCGGGACGCCAGTGCATCAGAATCCAGGGCAGTCCGGCGTCGGCGAGGAGCGCTGCCATGCCCGGGTCTGCGCGACCGCCCGAGACGTCGTTGACGATCGTCGCCCCGGCCTCGATGGCGGCCGCCGCCACGCCTGCGCGCATCGTGTCGACCGAGACCTGCACGCCTTCGGCAGCAAGTGCGGAGATCACCGGAACCACGCGCTTGATCTCGACGGACTCATCGACGCGCACCGCACCCGGGCGGGTCGATTCACCACCGACATCGATGATGTCGGCGCCGTCGGCGAGGAGACGCACACCGTGTTCGACGGCGCGGTCGGGGTCGAGGTAGCGACCACCGTCGGAGAACGAGTCGGCGGTGACATTGACGACGCCCATCACCTTCGTGCGTGCGGCATCGACCGTGTCGGCGGCGACCGGGTGAGCGGTCACCGGGTGATGAGGTCGAGTGCCTCGCCGCGCGAAACGGCGCTTGTCTTGAAGATGCCGCGCACCGCGGACGTCGTCGTGCGGGCGCCCGGCTTGCGGATACCCCGCATCGCCATGCACAAGTGCTCTGCTTCGATCACGACGATCACGCCGCGCGGATTGAGCCGCTCAACCAGGGCATCGGCGATCTGGCTCGTCAACCGCTCCTGCACCTGCGGACGCTTGGCATAGAGGTCGACGACGCGCGCCAACTTCGACAGTCCGGTCACCTGGCCGGTCGGGCCCGGAATGTAGCCGACGTGGGCGACACCGTGGAACGAGACGAGATGGTGCTCGCACGTCGAGTACATCGGGATGTCTTTGACCAGCACCAACTCGTCGTGATCTTCGTCGAAGATGGTGGCGAGCACCTCCGACGGGTCGGTGTAGAGACCGGCGAACATCTCGCGGTACGCATTCGCCACGCGAGTCGGTGTGCGCCGTAACCCCTCGCGGTCGGGATCCTCGCCGACCGCGATCAGCAACTCTCGCACAGCCGCCTCTGCGCGCTCCTGGTCGAAGAAGCGCCCATCACCGGTCGACAAATCACGCGACGCGTCGTCGTGAGTCGCGATGTCGTGACCCTCGCTGATTGTCATCGATCCGGCCCTCAGGCTCCGTCTCCGGGTGAACGGTTGTCTCCGTGCGAACCGGTCTCCCCGTGCGAACTGTTGCGCTGCGACCCGTCGCCGGCATCATCGCGATGCTGCCCGCCGTTGCTGCCCGCTCCGTGC
Source organism: Gordonia sp. 852002-50395_SCH5434458 (assembly GCF_001665905.1). Taxonomy (NCBI): domain Bacteria; kingdom Bacillati; phylum Actinomycetota; class Actinomycetes; order Mycobacteriales; family Gordoniaceae; genus Gordonia; species Gordonia sp. 852002-50395_SCH5434458. Next base: position 8,638 of record NZ_LZTC01000009.1, on the reverse strand, counting down.
TGGCCGCCGTACGAACCGTTGCCGTAGCCATACCCGTTGGGCTGATTACCGTTTGGCTGGTTTCCATTTGGCTGATTTCCGTTGGCGCCGTTCGGGTTTCCGTTCTGCGGGTACCCCTGCGACTGGGGATATCCCTGCGACTGCGGATATCCCTGCGACTGCGGATTCCCCTGCGATTGGGGCGGCCAACCCGGCGCCGACCAGTCACGCGGAGCACCATAGTCGGGGCGAGTGCCGCCACCCTGCGAACCCTGCGGGTAGCCCTGCTGCGGATAGGGCTGTCCGTATCCCTGACCCGGGTACGAACCCTGGCCCGGATAGGAACCCTGACCCTGATGGGGGGTTCCGTAGTAGGGCTGCTGCCCACCGGGGTAACCCGGGGCGGCGGGAGCACTGCCTGCACCGACCGGCTCGCGCACCGGCTCCGGCGGCGGAGGAGGCCACGGCTCGCCGCGCTCGATGGCCAACTCGCCCGGGGTCTTCACCGGGGGCTTGTCGCTCGGGGTGCGCTCGCCGAACTCGTTGAACGTCGTGATCCGCGGACGCTTTTCGACGTCGGACAGGATGTTCTCGAGATCCTTGCGCGTCAGCGTCTCCTTCTCGAGGAGTTCACTGGCAAGCACGTCGAGGGTGTCGCGGTACTCGGACAGGATCGCCCACGCCTCGGTGTGTGCGGCCTCGATCAGTCGGCGCACCTCGTCGTCGATCTCACTCGCGACCTCGGCGGAGTAGTCACTCTGCGCGCCCATGCTGCGGCCGAGGAACGGATCGCCCTGCTCCTGCCCGTAGCGCACGGCGCCGAGCTTGGCGCTCATGCCGTATTCGGTGACCATCGCGCGTGCGATCTTGGTCGCCTGGTCGATGTCCGACGACGCGCCGGTCGTCGGCTCGTGGAAGACCAACTCCTCCGATGCGCGACCGCCCATGGCCATCACCAGACGAGCGATCATCTCCGAACGCGTCATCAGGTCTTTGTCCTGCTCGGGCACGGCGAGCGCGTGACCACCCGTTCGTCCGCGCGCGAGGATCGTCACCTTGTAGATCGGGTCGAGATCGGGCATCGCCCACGCGGCGAGCGTGTGTCCACTCTCGTGGTACGCGACGACCTTCTTCTCGTGTTCGCTGATGATCCGGCTCTTGCGACGCGGTCCGCCGATGACGCGGTCGACCGCCTCCTCGAGCATTTCCGCCGTGATCTGCGTCTTGTTCTCGCGCGCGGCGAGCAGTGCGGCTTCGTTGACGACGTTGGCGAGGTCGGCGCCCGACATTCCTGGCGTGCGCTTGGCCAAACCGTCGAGATCGGCATCCTCGGCGATGGGCTTGCCCTTGGCGTGCACCTTGAGGATGGCCCGACGACCCGCGATGTCGGGGTTGCCGACGGGAATCTGCCGGTCGAAACGTCCGGGACGCAGGAGCGCCGGGTCGAGGATGTCGGGACGGTTGGTCGCCGCGATCAGGATCACACCCGAGCGGTCGCCGAAGCCGTCCATCTCCACGAGCAACTGGTTCAGCGTCTGCTCACGCTCGTCGTGACCACCGCCGAGACCAGCACCACGCTGACGGCCGACGGCGTCGATCTCGTCGACGAAGATGATGCACGGACTGTTGTTCTTGGCCTGCTCGAACAAATCACGCACACGCGACGCACCGACACCGACGAACATCTCGACGAAATCGGAACCCGAGATGGTGAAGAACGGCACGCCCGCCTCGCCCGCGACTGCCCGCGCGAGCAACGTCTTACCCGTTCCCGGCGGACCGTAGAGCAGCACGCCCTTCGGGATCTTGGCGCCGAGAGCCTGGTAGCGCGCGGGGTTCTGCAGGAAGTCCTTGATCTCGTAGAGCTCTTCGACAGCCTCGTCGGCACCCGCGACGTCGGCGAAGGTGGTCTTGGGCATGTCCTTGGACAACTGCTTGGCCTTGGACTTGCCGAAGCCCATCACGCCGCCCTTGCCGCCACCCTGCATGCGGTTCATGACGAAGAAGAACAGTCCGAACAGCAGCAGCATCGGCAGCAGGAAGATCATGATCTGCCAGAACACCGACTGCTGCGTCACGTTGGTCTGATAGCCGGCCCCGGTCGACTTGACCGAGTCGAAGACCTGCTCGCCCGCCGAAGCCGGGTATTTGGTCGAGATCTTCGTGACGTCCTGGCCGTCGACCTTGATTGCATCCTTGGTCTCGATCCGCAACTGCTGTTCGCGATCGTCGATCTGGATGAACTTGGTGTTCTTTGTGTTGAGCTGCGTCAACGCGACAGAGGTGTCGACCCCGGTATAGCCGCGATCGCCATCGCGCATCGCGCTCCAGCCCCACAGGGCGAGCACCAGCACCGCGAGTATCGCGAGGTTACGGAAGACTGTCTTTCGGTTCATGCGCATTGGTGGAGGTCCAGGCTACGTGGGGCCGCCCGGCGCCGTTACCACTGTCCTTCCCATCGGTTCGTGAACGATGTGAACGCCACCCAAGGGTTCGGTCGTACACATTGAGGCTACCGGTCAACGATCACGCAGGTGAAACCGTTCCCTGTTTATCTGCGCGGGCTCCCCTCGCGCGCTGTGCGGGCTAGTTCTCGTAGACCGACGCGCGCAGGCGGCCGATGAAGGGGAGGTCGCGGTAGCGCTCCGCATAGTCGAGGCCATAGCCCACGACGAACTCATTGGGGATGTCGAAGCCGACATCGGCGACGTCGACGGGCGAGCGGACCGCCTCCGGCTTACGGAGCAGGGTGCACACCGCCAACGACCGCGGCTGACGGGTGGCGAGGTTCTTCATCAGCCACGACAGCGTCAGCCCCGAGTCGATGATGTCCTCGACGATCAGGACGTCACGACCTGCGATGTCGCGGTCGAGGTCCTTGAGGATGCGCACCACGCCCGACGACGACGTCGCCGACCCGTAGCTCGACACCGCCATGAACTCCATCTGCGACGGAATGGGCAACGCGCGGGCGAAATCGGTCATGAACATGATCGCGCCCTTGAGGACGCCGATCAGGACCAGATCGTCCTGCAGATCCGTGTAGCGCTGCGCCACCGACTGGGCCAGCTCCGCGGTCCGCGCCTTGATCTGTTCCTCCGTTATGAGGACAGCTTCGATGTCGTCGCCGTAGTGGTGCTCGATCTCGATCTCGGAATGCACGGATACCAGCTTGACACGTCCACCGAACCGGCCGATGCCCGCGGTGCCGTCCGCTGCGTCTGAACACCATTACCCACCCGAGGAAATGTCGTCTGAAAACAGGACGAATCCATCACAAGAGAATAACGGATCGAAACATGCGTCACCCGCGGGCGCGGTTGTGCCCACGCCCCAAGAAAAGCAGCCACTATCTATTTTCGGGCATCGTAGTGATCGGTATCACTCACTAACGATTCTCGGATTTTATTTGAGGATCACGGAGCGGCGTAATCGCCGATGACAAGCAAACTCAACGTCGGATCAAGGACGAGGACGACAATGAACCAACAGCGGCGATACAACCCCAAGCCACCCTCTCAACTAGCACATTTGCCTGGCGAAACATATTTGCCGACAAAGTATTTGATACGTGCGATTGCAATCTTCGCCGCCGCTGTGCTCGCGATCCCCCTGCTGCAGGCAACTGCCCACGCTGCGCCGTCGTCGGAATCGGTTCACTACCGCCTTTCCGCTGGACCGTCGTCGGTGAGCCTCTCCGTCACCGACGGCACGATAGCTCGTGAGGGCTCTGACCTGGTCATCAAGAACGGCGCGGGAAAGTCCCTTTTCCGCATGGCTTTGTGGTATCGGGATGAATTTCTCGAATTGCCCATCGACGCGCACGTGACCCCGACATCCGCGACTTTGGTCCCGTCCCGAGACAAACTGCGTGCACATCTCGCCGACCCGGTTCAGGTGAACGCGATGCGTGCGGTCGCCGCGAAGGAAGCCCCGACGAAGCAGACGAAGCAACAACGCGACAACGAGGCTCTCACCCGCTTCAACGGTCAGCTGTCGGCCGGAATGACCATTTCTTCTCTGGTCGGACTTGGTCTCGGCGCTGTTGTCGGGGCTGTGGTCGGATGTGGATTCGGTGCGGCGCTGGGCGCGGGAATCGGCTGCCTCTTTCCTGGCATTCAGATCGGTGCGGCGCTCGGGTCGATCGTCGGAATCATCCTCGGCGGAGGTGGGACGCTGATCCTCTCCGCGATCCAGTACTTCCAGACCATCAACTCGCCCGTTTAGAACGACTAAAAAGCGATCCCTCCGCGGTGACCCGGCCACGCTTTGGTGACCGGGTCACCGCGGAAGGCGCGTCACCCTCATCCCATCGGCTGTCCGTTCGACCGCCAGCCGGTGATCAGGCGATCCGCCGATCGCCACCTGGCCCGGCCGAACACCCCGAAGCAGCTCGTCGACGGCCTCGATCACCCGCGTCGTGGGTTCCGTCGCGCCGACCTCCCGCAGCCAGCGCCGCACAACTCTGGTTCGCACCGCGGCGGGGAGGTCGGCGACCGAAGCGACGTCGAGTTCGGCGTGCTCGCCGATCCTCGACGACGTCGAGTAGATCTCGTCCGCGACGTCGTCGAGAGCATCGACGTCAGCCTGCAGGGAGGTCGCGGTGCGCGCCAGCGCCTCGACGACCCCACCGTGCAGGACATCGTCGAGCAACGGGATCACCTCTGCTCGTAGCCGCACGCGAGTGAATCTCGGGTCGCGGTTGTGCGGATCGGCATGCGCTGGCAGTGCCAGCTCTGTGCACGTTCCGACCGTCTGCGAACGACGTACACCCAGCAGCGGCCGACCCCACGGCTCACGCGACGCACGCATACCAGCCAGCGAGCGCGACCCCGAACCCCTTCCGAGGCCGAGGAGGACTGTCTCGGCCTGATCGTCCATGGTGTGGGCCAGCAGGACCGGCAGTCCGTCGCGGGCGGCGTCGAGTGCCGCGTACCGGGCGTCTCGTGCCGCCGCTTCCATGCCTCCGGCGGTTCCGACACTCACGCGCAGCACCTGCGCCGACGCACCGAGGCCCACGGCGGTCCGCGCCGCATCGGCCGCAACAGCATCAGAGCCGGGCTGCAGCGCATGGTCGACGATGAGTGCGCGGACCGTCAGACCCGCACGGAGCGCTCCTGCGGTGAGCGCCAACGAGTCCGGTCCCCCGGACAACCCGACGCACACCTCGGTGCGTCCGGCCAGGTGAGCGGTCGCAAAATCTGCGACCGCGCGGGTCACAACACGCGTGCAATCCATCGCGACGGCTCGTCGATCTCGTCTGGCCGGGGCAGCGTCTCCGCATCGGTCCAGATGGTGTTGAAACGCTCCATTCCGACGGTCCCGACGACCTCGTCGACGAAAGCCTTGCCCCGAATGTATTGCGCGAGTTTGGCATCCATACCGATCAACGCTCTGATGATGCGCTGCACGGGATTTCGCGGTGCGGTGCGTCGTTTGTCGAACGATGCGCGGATCTGCTCGACGGTCGGAACCTGTGCTGGGCCAACGGCATCCATGACGTGGTCGGCATGCCCCTCCAGAAGGGTGCCGAGCATCATCATGCGGGTGAACGCCTCGTACTGCTCGGGCGTCTGCAACATCTGCATCACACCGATGACGCCCTTCTCCCGCTTGGCACCACCGCGCACAGCCGAATTGATCCGTGCGACAACGTCTGCCACCGACTCTCCGGCATCGGAGGTCAGCACCGCGATGTTGTCGAGCATGTACTGACGCAGCCAGGGGTTGGCGGAGAACTGCACGCGATGGGTCACCTCGTGCAGACACACCCACAGACGGAAATCCGACGGCACGACGCGCAGACTACGCTCCACCGCAATGATGTTCGGCGTCACCAGCATGAGCACGCCCGGATTACTTGGCCCGCTCGCTGCGCTCCCGGCGCCGGGATTCTGCGGCCCGCTCGCTGCGCTCCCGGCGCCGGGGTCACTTGGCCCGCTCGAATCCGAACCACTCGGCGTGAACGGGTCGTACTGCCCGAGTATGGCGCCCGCGAGGAACGCGAGGAGACCGCCTGCCTGTAGGCCGCCGACCTTCCCCGACAGTCCGCCACCGGACTCGCCGTCGTCGTCGCCGTCGAGCATCGATCGCATCGACTGAGACGCGGCGTCGACCCAGCCGCGCCGATCGACCACGAGCGCACTCGGTACGCGCAGCCCGTCCGCGAGTCCGGTGACCTCGCGCACCGGTCCCTCGGCCCGCACGGCGGCGTCGGCCAGTTCGGCCTGCGCGGCGTCGAGCGTGTACTCGGTGACCTTCGGCCCCGGACGCACCAGACGTTTCCCGACCGTCGCGGCAAGCGACCAATCGATGCGCGCACCGATCGACTCGCCGCGCTCCTCCCGCTCGTCTCGCTCGTCTCGCTGGTCGAGCTTGTCGAGACCACCCCGCTCGTCGAGCTCACCCCGCTGGGCGGCTTCACCCCGCTGGTCGAGCTTGTCGAGACCACTTCCCACGTCGTCGGTCGGCTCGGTCATCGGCACCCGCACTCCCTCAACTTGCCCGCGACGTTGTCGAGGGCCGGCCGCGCGTCCGCGGGAGATGTGCCTCCCGAGATCAACGCGAACGACAGCACCCGACCGTCGACCGTCTGAACTATGCCGGTCAACGAACTGACGCCGGTCAGTGTTCCGGTCTTCGCGCGCACCCACCCCGCGCCGGGGTTCTCGCCGACGGTGAAACGGTCGGCGAGTGTGCCGGTGCCGCCTGCAACCGGCAGTCCGTCGAGCATCGGGCGGATCTTGGAATCGATCGGCTGATCGCTTCCGGTCGGTCCGCTGGCAGCGGCCATCAGCTTGTCGAGCAGTGCTGCGGGCACGAGGTTGCGGTACGACAGCCCCGACGTATCGCGCAGCGTCACGTTCGAGACGTCGAACTTGTTGTCGGCGAGCGTCTGCTTCACCGCCGACGTACCGCCTGCGAGCGTTGCGGGTCCGCCGCGAGCGACGGACAGTTCGACGCCGAGCGCCTCGGCGAGCACGTTGTCGGAGTAGCGGAGCATGTCGTTGACCCTGGTGACGAGCGGTGCCGAACGGACCGTCGCCACGGTCCGCGCACCAGCGGGAGCGGTGACGTTCGTGACCGGGGCGTCGACGTCGAGGGCCTTGGCGAGTTGTTCTCCGGCGGTTCTCGCAGGGTCATCGACGCGCGGGGAGTATTCGTTGAGCGGATCTATGCGCGCGCCGTCGGTCATCAATGCCTCGATCGGAGCGATGTCGCCGCCCTTGATGTCGTCGCGGCTCCAACTGCTGTCCATCGTCGGACCGGTGTACGCACTGGTGTCGACGGCGACGGAGGTGACCGGAACCCCCGACCGACGGACCTGGTCGGCAAGGTCGCTGATCCGACCGGGGTCGGTGTAGAACGTCTGCGACCGTTTCGACTGGGCCGACAGCGTCGGGTCGCCTGCACCCTTGACAATCACCTGGCCGTCGGTTCCGACCACGACAGTCGTCGTCAGGCGCGCATCGTGCGGGAGTCCGAGCAGCGCGGCGGCCGCAGTCAGGATCTTGGTGTTCGATGCGGGCACCCGTGGGGTGCTCGGGCTCTTCGACCACAGGATTGCGCCGGTCAACGAGTCGCTGACCTGGCCGGTGAACTCGCCGAGCTGCGGCGCGCGGGCCGCTGCGGCGATCTGCCTGGTCACGCCGGATGCCGTCGGCTGTGGCGCCGTCGCCGACACAGCGTTGATCTCAGGCGTCGCGGCGATCGGCGCAGGCCTTGGCGGCACACCGGCCGGGAGGTCGTCGGACTTGTTCATGCGCAACGCCACGAACAGCACGCTCGATGCGACCAATGCCAGCACGATCACCGACACCAGGGTCCACACAACCGCGCGACGTCGACCGCGCAACCGACCGTCCTGATTCCTCGCGCCCACTCGACCTCCGGTCTCGACCCATCTCTTCCGACGCCCCACAGTATCGTTGAGGCGATTCGCACAGCCGGACCGCGGCTGTCGACACCCGCCGACGGCGCACCGATCCCGCCCGAGGCGCCACGATCAAGGAGGAACCGTGGAATTCGATGTGACCATCGAGATCCCCAAGGGAAGTCGCAACAAGTACGAGGTCGATCACGAGAGCGGAAAGGTCTTCCTCGACCGCTATCTCTACACCGCATTCGGCTACCCCGCCGACTACGGCTACATCGACAACACACTCGGCGAAGACGGCGACCCGCTCGACGCGCTGGTCCTGCTGCCCGAGTCGGTGTACCCGGGCGTCGTGGTCAAGGCTCGTGTGGTCGCGATGTACACGATGACCGACGAGGCAGGCGGCGACGACAAGCTGCTGTGCGTGCCCGCCAAGGACGTGCGCTGGGACCACATTCAGGACGTCGGCGACGTGTCGGAGTTCGAGCTGAACGCGATCTCGCACTTCTTCGAGCACTACAAGGATCTCGAGCCCGGCAAGTCGGTCACACCGGGCGGTTGGGTCGGCAAGGACGAGGCGGAGAAGGTGGCACAGGCCGCCGTCGAGCGCTTCCCGGGACACTGATCGACGCCCCTGCCGCTACATACTGAAAAATCCACCTCATCTGTTGCGCGTCACCTTCGGCACTGCCGAAGGTGAACCGGCACAGATGAGGTGGATTTTCTTTGGTACTACTCGCTGGCCCTACTCGGCAGCCACAGTTTCGGCGGCCGGCTTCCCGC
>NZ_LZTC01000008.1:0-751 GCF_001665905.1 Gordonia sp. 852002-50395_SCH5434458 | reverse complement strand
CCGCCTTGCTGGTGCGGCCCTCGACTTGGCCCAGCAGCCCCTGATCACCGCTCAGATCGACGAACCCGGTGTCCCACGGATCGACACGCACCCACCGCCGCCCGTCGACGTCACGAGTCCATCGGGGCTTGCCACGGCGGGTTTCATCAATGCCGAGGACACGCACCGGTTTCGGCGTGGAGAGGACCTTGCTGGCGTGCTCAATGAACGCGGCATGCGCGGTCGGCCACGACACGCCCACGCTGGCGGCGACTTCGCTGACCGAGCGGGCAGCCTCACCGACATCACGGCCGATCTGAGTGCGCAACCGGGTGGTGGTTCGTCGCCGCGGCGGGATCTGCGGTATCGACTCAGTGAACGAACGCCGCTCACACGCCGGATTCACGCAGTAGTATCGGGTTTTGGTCCACCGCAACATGATTGGGTCATCCCCGTATCGGATATCGCGGGGCCGTGTCACCGCGTGGCCCTTCACTGATGACGAAGCAACCTTGCATTGCGGGCAATGTGCCGCCCGCCGATCCGCGGTCACCACATCGACAACCCGACTGCGATCGGTGCCCCTGGTCACCGCGGTGACCTCCAGTCCTTCCAACCCCAACAACAACGACGTAGGCTCGGCCATGCCCCTGGTACTCCTTCAAGAATTCTGATGCTTCGCAACATCCAGATTTCCGGAGACCAGGGGCGTCTCACCTCAACGACACGCCGCGGCCCTGACCAGGCATTGCCCGCTCAACTTCGAAGAGCC
>NZ_LZTC01000007.1:0-1934 GCF_001665905.1 Gordonia sp. 852002-50395_SCH5434458 | reverse complement strand
CCCACCTCACCTAGACCGCAACAGCAAGCACACAAAAATCAGGAGTCACGTTCTTACACAAACATCTTGACAAGCTCACCACCGACCCGCGCCGCGGTGACGCCGCCTTTGATCAATCCGCCTTCGAGGCCGCTTCCACTCACTAGGACAGCGTGCCAGCCGATCACCGCGCACCTCGGATATACGACCGCCGCGTGTCACCGGGGAGGACTCGCACGGCGTACAGTCCGTGGCCGACAGAGCGACCAAGTTACTTCTTGTCCCTCGGGTACCGTCCACATTCGCGCAGATGCTTTGGCTGGGTGGGGCCGGTTGGAGTTCGAAGAGCAGCTGGACGCCCACCAGGATGGTCGGCTTGCTCACGGCCACTCCCGACGATGCCATCGGGCCGAGATCGACATGTATGGCCCGCTGGTTGGCGCCGCCCGTTTCACCCAGCTACCCACTCGCAGAGGTCGGCCGCGATCCTGCAGCCGCACGTTCTGGGCCGAATCATTCTCATTCTGAACCAGTACTTGCACTGCCCTCCAGGTGAATCTACCGGTCAGAAATGCTGCTGGTGCAAATCGTTGCGCAACTGGTTCATCTTCCCTGCATCTCGACAACACAGGTGACGTGGACCGAGGGCTTTCCCGCGTCGATGAGGACAGTGCACTTGAATGGTTGGCGTGGCCGCGCCTTACGCGGTCGCTCGGTTTGCCGTTGGGTGAGCGTTGTGAGGTTCGGTGTGGGGTCTATCCCCATTGCGTCGAGACGTGAAGATCGTCGACGGGCTCCCGGGATGACAACTCATCGCTAGAAGACAACCTGAACGGGAGGTGCGATGCGGGCGAGTAGCCGGGGACAGACGGGAGCTGTAGGTCAAACTGCAGTCACCGGGCAGTTCGAGAAGTTGGGATGGGGGGTTGCTCCCAACCCGACGCAGCATGATCTAGGTACGGATTTGTGGCTTCAAGCTCGTGATGACCGCGGGTTCGATCTGGGTGCTCTCGTGGGCGCACAAGTGAAGTCGGGGCCGTCGTGGTTCCAGCATCCGTCGAGCGGTAGGGATGGTTTGCCGCCGGGTTGGTGGTTCCGGGATTCGGACGACCGGCATGCCCAGTATTGGACCAACCACCGGGTGCCTCATCTGCTCGTTCTGCACGACACCGACTGCGACCGGTCTTATTGGGTTCATGTGACAGCGGATGCCATCATCTCGACGGGCAATGGCGTGAAAATCCATGTTCCCGAATCGAATACGGTTGACGCGGGACATTACGACGATCTTGTACGCGTCGCTGTGGGTAACCGCGAGGGTTACCAATGGGAAGGGAGTGCCTGGCGCGGAGGCGCTACGGTGTCGCGGTCAGATCGACTCCGTTACGCACTGCTCACACCCCGATTGATCGCTCCGCATCCAAATCTTTCCGTCAGTGAGCTCAGCCCCGAATCAGCCTTGGCGTTGCTGGTCAAAATGCGGCTCCACGATCTCGATTCCACCAATCCGCGCGAGACCAAGGTTCCGTCCATAGAGGAAGCACAGTCCTCGGATGAGTGGGCATGGCAACTGTATGCGGCCACGTACGGCGTGGTTGTCGATGGCGATGGTACGGAGGCCTTGTCGCTTCTGATTGATACGGCTGGCTCTCCGTTCGAGCGGGCCGCCGCGGCGTCGATCGCTTGCGCGTTGCTCGTCGAACGAGGCGAGCCGGACCGAGCCCTGGAGCTGGCGTCGCAGGTGGTAGAGGGTGACGATTGTGAGCCGGCCGATCATGCCTGGCTGCTGACTCATATCGCGCGATGCTTCGCCGAACTCGGTCGATTCGAGGAGGCATCCGAAAAGGCACTGAAGGTGCAGAGCATGCAGGGTTTGCCGGCTCTTCGAAGTTAGCCGGGCACTGCTCAGCAGTGGAATTGCTGGTTGTTGGCCCGCTGGGCGCGGGTGCAGTGGA
>NZ_LZTC01000006.1:0-13610 GCF_001665905.1 Gordonia sp. 852002-50395_SCH5434458 | reverse complement strand
TGTGGGTCAAGACCGCTGACCAGATCCTCGACTCCATCGCCCACTACTGCACACGAATTAATGACTCAGGACACTAGTCGCGGGGCGTCGATGTGCGACGCGCCGTGCTGCGTTGTGCGAGTGCGCCGTCGACCTGTGCGGTGATGACGTCGCGGATGTCGAAGTCGGCGGAATGGCCGGCCCAGTCGGGTAGGAGTCGGCTGACCGTCGGAAACTCGGTCAGGTCGCTGTCGTCGATGGATTGGTGCCAGGACACCTCGTCGGCGGACCGCCTGGAAAGTGTGTCCTGCCACTGTAATTCCGAGGCAACGAGGTACCAGACGGCTCGCCAGGTGTCGAGCGCCGCGCCGTCGTCGAGTCCGAGTTCGGATGCGGCCGAGAGGAACGCGTCGGCGAGGGCAAGCGCGGGCGTGCCGACGATCATGCCGTCGCGGAGGATCGGCACGACCCACCCGATGCTGCGCATCTTCTCGTACATGTCGACACCGATGGCGATCATGCGGTCACGAGGAGCGCCCGTCGGTTCGGCCCACGGGATGCGTGCCGCGACGTCGCTGAGTGCCAGGCCGAGCAGCGCTGCCTTGTTCGGAACGTAGTTGTAGAGGGTCATCGGCTTGGTGCCCATGTCGGCGGCGAGGCGACGCATGCTCAGCGACTGCGGTCCGTCCTGCTCGAGGATGCGGATTGCCGCGTCGACGATCTCGTCGAGTTGGAGGGATCGGGCTGCGGGCATCGTCCCATCATCCCATCGCCGTGCCCTTGGCGAGGCGACGCTCGGCAGCTATGATCACGTACTAGTACGTAAACGTACGCGTACGTGAATGCGGATCGAGTGATGGGCAGAGGAGGATCGATGGCAGATCAGGAGACGGCCCGGGTTGATGGTGGTGTTGCGCAGGGTCGCGGTGCGCTCATGGCAACCGTGTTCCTGCTGCAATTCCTTGTGGCAATGGACATGTCGCTTGTCAACATCGCGTTGCCCGCCATGCGTGCCGATCTCGGATTCACGGACGCGAGTTTGCAGTGGGTCGTCACCGCGTACCTGTTGACCTTCGCTGGGTTCATGCTTCTCGGCGGGAGGATCGGCGATCTGTGGGGGCGTCGAACATCGGTACTCGTCGGGTTGGGTGTCTTCGCGGTAGCGAGCATCGTCGGCGGATGTGCCGGGGGCGCAGGAGTTCTCGTCGCCGCGCGAGCGGTGCAGGGTGTTGCGGGAGCGCTGTTGGCTCCAGCGTCGTTGGCGCTGGTGGCCACCATCGGCGACCAGGCCGTGCGCGCACGGGCGATGGGTCTGTGGGGCGGTGCCGGTGCGGCCGGGGGTGCGCTGGGCGTGGTGCTCAGTGGTGTGCTCACGCAGCGGTGGTCGTGGCGAGCGGTCCTTCTCGTCAATGTGCCGATCATCGCGATCGCGGTATTCGCGGCGCTGCGCGGAGTTCCACGTCGCGACGTCGCACGCACTGCGCGACTGGATGTTCCCGGCGCGGTCGCCGTGACGCTCGGCGTGGCTGCCCTTGTGTATGCCGTCAGCGCGGGAGGCGATCACGGGTGGGGATCGTGGCAGGCAGTCGGCGGATTCGTCACCGCCGCAGTGCTGTTGGGGATCTTCGCGGTGATCGAGCGATCGGTGTCGCATCCGTTGATGCCGCCGAGCCTCATGCGGGAGCGAAGTGTGCTGGGCGCCAACGTGTTCGGATTCATGATCGCGGCAGGACAACTTGCCGCCTTCTACTTCTGCTCGCTCTACATCCAAACCGTGTGGGGTGTCGAGAGTGCGGTGACGGGAGTGCTCTTTCTGCCGTTCTGTCTCTTCGTCGTCGTCGGAATAGCGGTGGCACAACGACTTTCTGCGCGCATCGGAGCGCGAATGGCGATCGTTGTCTTGGGAGTGGTTGCCGCTATTGGCCTCGGGCTGTTCGCGACGATGCCGGCGCACTTCGATTTCTGGCTCGGAATCCTGCTGCCGTCGGCCGTCACGGCTGTCGGGATCGGCGGTTCGATGGTGCTGATCGGAGCGGTGGCAACCGAAGGGGTGTCGCCCGACGACGTCGGCGTGGCCTCGGGCGTGGTGAACAGTTCGCGGCAACTCGGCGGCACCATCGGATTGGCGGTCTTGGTGGCCGCCGCCAGCGGGTACGCGGTGCCGCGCGAGGGGTTTCAGGCGGGGTTCCTGCTCGGCGCGGTCCTGCTGGTGGTCGGGAGCGTCGCGGCGTGGCTCATCCTGCCGCGGCGTCGGAGCGTCGAGGTAGCGAGGGCGTCGGCGTAGGCGCCCGGTCGATGGTCTCGAGCGCCCAGTCGGCGCTCTCGAGCGCCCAGTCGGCATGCTGGGGCGCCCGGTCGATCTCGTGTCAGCTGTTCCGCTCGGCGATGACGCGGGCGGTGGCGGCAGGGTCGGGGCGGTGTCCCGCGGATTCGGGAACGCGCACGAGTTCGGCCCCGGTGATCGCTTCGGCCAGGCGAGGCGCGGCAGCTTCGAGGAGCGGGAAGGTGTCGGAGCCGAGGAGGATCGTGACCGGCATCGCGACGGTGAGCATCTGGGGGGTCGGTTGCGAGAAGTCCCGCGCGATCGTCGCGTCGTAGACCACCGACTGGGCGATTGCCAGCAGGCCGTCGAACATCGGACTGTTCCGGATCTGCTCGACGATCGCAGGTGGGAGGCCGACGCCTTCGAGTTGGAACGTGGTCACGGCGTCGGCGCGCTGGCCGTCGTCGACTATCTGTTGGAGCCTGTCGGGGAGGTCGGTTGCGGGGTCGTCCTCGCCGAAGCGAAACGGAGGTTCCGAGAGGAAGAGGTGGTCGATCGGTACGCCCCGCGACGCGGCGAACAGTGCGAGGATCGCGCCCGATGAGTGCCCGAGCACAGCGGCCGTGCCGCCGGTTGCGGAGATGACGGCGGCCAGATCCTCGGCCTCGCGATCCGGCGAGTACGGCCGGGTGTCGCCGCTGTATCCACGGGCGCGTCGATCGAAGACGACGCCTGTGAAGCCCGCGTCGGCGAGTGCCTGCGCGAGGGGCGCGGCGTCGGACGCTTTCGACATCGCACCGTTGACCACGACGACCACAGGGCCGGTGCCAATCGTGTCGTACGCGATGGGTGTGCCGTCTTCAGATGTGACGTGGGCCATACCACCATTCAACCAAAATCAGCCCCGTTCGACGTCCAGGAGATACTCGCGGAGACGATCCCGGTGCCTGCTCACCCACCAGACACCGAACCGATGGGCGCCGTACCAGATCGCTGCGGTGACCAGTACAGCCAGCATCGCGCACAGCGCGAACTCGGTGTCGGTCTGTGCGGTGTCCCATCCCTGGCGGTTCGTGAGCTTCCAGATGGCTACCGGCGCGACGACGATCAGGGCGAAGGCGAGCGGGAAGATCAGGTTCGGCATGGCGATCAACAGCCCCCAGCGGACGATCACCTGACGGAAACGCCGCCTGTTCTGCCAGCGCCATCGGAGAGAGCGCTGGTGGTAGGGAAACGTGACGCCGACCAGGCCGCTCACCGCGAGCGCGCCGAACGGCACCACCGCGACCGCGAGTATGACCTCGATGGCGAACCGCCAGTGCGTGTGTTGCGTCATCGCGATTGCCACCGCGATGACGGTGCACAGCGGGCCGATGATCAACCAGACCGCCACGACCTTCGCGCGCAGCAGTGCGGTGAGCTCGGCGGGATCGTCGATAGCTGCGAGAGCTCGTTCGGGGTCGCTGGTCAGCACATTGGTGACGAACGCATCGGTGTACATCCATCCCGCAAGCGCGTACGGGAGGCCCTCCGGACCGGTGAAGGTGAAGAACCACGAGCGGGGAACCACGTACCAGAGAAACAGCACGATCGCTGCGCTCGACGCCACGGACAACAGGAGATCGCCGGGATGCCGCACGATATGCGTGACTTCGGCTCGGATCGCGGCACGCGTGGTGGGTGTGACCGCCTGCATGCGGTGAGGATAGTTGGTCGAGCTGGGGATTTCCGGCAGCCGTCTCAGGTTCCGTCGGCTGCGGGGGTGCCCACATCACCGTCGGCGTCGGGTTCGCCAGAATCGACGTCGTCAGCAGCTTTGCGATGAGTGCGGATGACTTCCAGAGACTTCACCGTGGCCGCGAGAAGAGGTACTCCCAGGACCATGCCGAGCAAACCGGCAGCGGTGCCCGCCACCATCGTCGCGAGCAACACGGCCATCGGGTGAAGCTGCAACGACGAGCCGAGCGCCCACGAACTGACGGCGCTCTGCACGGTGCCGTTGGAGATGACGAAGGTGATGGCGAGAATCAGTGCGGCAGTGGGACCGTTGGAACCCAACGCGATCAACACCACGAACGCCCCGGTGATCCAGGCGCCGACGAACGGGATGAAGGAGAGGAAGAAGTAGAGCACGAAGATTGGAATTGCCAGCGGCACACCGAGAATCACCAGCGGGACCATGAAGATCGGTGCCGTCAGCACAGCCGTGAGCGCTGTGCCCCTGAAGTAGCCGCGAACCGATTGTCGGGTCACGCTGACGACCCCGTTGATCTCGGCCGGATCCGCGCCGGTCGTGCGTGCGAGGAATGCGGGAAAACGGTCGGCATCGCGCAGCGCGAAGAAGAGGAAGAAGAGTGCGAAGAAGATGCCGATCAGCAGCGTGATGGCGCCATAGAACGTACTGCTGAGCGATGCGAGAGCACCGAGCCCCACCTCGCGGGTGTGACTCTCGAGCGCGGTGCGCGCGTCCTCGAGCCACCGCGGGTCGATGTCGAGGTCGCCGACCCACCGTGTGAACGAGTGCCAGCCGAGCAGTGCTTGACCGTAGATGTCCGACCACTGGTCGATGACGCCCCAGATCACGATCCCGACCGTGCCGGCGCCGACGAGGATCGCGACGAGCAGCGCGAGGAACACCGCGACGGTCGACGGCACACCCATGCGGGTCAGTCGAGCGACGAGCGGTTCGAGTACCACGCTGATGATCACCGCGACCACGAGCGGGATCAGGATTCCACTCACCGCACCCAGCGCAAGCGCAGCGACGACTACGAGGGCAATGATGCCGAGTACGCACCAACTCGTCACCCCGATACGACGCAGATTCAGCGTCGCCTTCGGAGCGGGATTCGCGGTAGCTGACGAGGCCGATGGCTCATTCACCTCAGCAGGCTATCGGCAGCGCGCCGAATCGGCGCCTCGAATGGAACGGCCCGGCCGCGTCGGGGTGTCCGTCGCGGCCGGGCCGGGTAGGCGACGGTGTCACGGAGTGGGCGAGCCGTGACACCGAGGGGCGATCAGTCGTCGTGGATGATCACGCCACGGATGTTCTTACCGTCGCGCAGATCTTGGTAGCCCTCGTTGACCTGCTCGAGCGTGTAGGTCTGGGTGACCAGTTCGTCGAGCTTGAGCTGACCGGCGTCGTAGAGGCGGAGCAGACGGATGATGTCGTACTGCGGATTGGCCGAACCGAACAGTGAGCCCTTGATGGTCTTCTCGTTGAGGGTGAGGTCGATGCCGGGCCAGTGCACCGTGAACTTCGCGGGACTCGAGAGTCCTACGATCACGACCTGGCCGCCCTTGCCGATGGACCCGATCGCCGCGGAGACCACGTCTTCGTCGACGGTGCCGACGGTGACGATCGCGGCATCTGCACCCTGTCCCCAGGACAGTTCGGTGATCTTCTCCTGAGCTTCGGCCGCAGATGCGAAAGCGTGTGTGGCACCGAACTTCACTGCGGTGTCACGTTTGAACGCGACCGGGTCGACGACGATGACGTACTTGGCTCCGGCGTGTACAGCGCCCTGCACCGCGTTGATGCCGATGCCGCCGATGCCGTAGATGACCACGATGTCGCCCGCGCGGACGTTGCCGGCGTAGACCGCCGAACCCCACCCGGTAGGCACACCGCAGCCGACGAGGACGGCCTTGTCCAGCGGCAGCCAGTCGTCGACCTTGACCACGGAGTGCTCGCTGATCGTCGCGCGCTCGCTGAACGTCCCCAGCATGCACATGCCGCCGAAGTCCTGGCCGCCGCCGTGGAAGCGGAACGTGCCGTCGGGCAGCATGCCCTCGAGAATGGTTGCGCCCATGTCGCACAACGACTGTCGGCCCGTTGAGCAGTAGCGGCACGTGCCGCAACTCGGTACGAACGAGCAGACCACGTGATCGCCCGGCTTGACCTTGGTGACGCCCGGCCCGATCTCCTCGATGATGCCCGACCCCTCGTGGCCGCCGACCATCGGATAGCGCGGTGGCAGGTCACCATCGGTGAGGTGCAGATCGGAGTGGCACAGGCCCGCGGCGGTGTACTTGATCAGCACCTCGCCTTCCTTCGGGCCGTCGAGGTCGAGCTCCATGATCTCGAACGGCTTGCCCGCGTCGAGCAGTACGGCGGCTTTGGTTTTCACGGTTGTATCTCCTTGCAGATCAGGGCTAGATCAGAGTGTCGAATCAGAGCGCGACGTTGACGGCCTTGGTCTGGGTGTAGAGCTCGATGGCCGACTGGCCCAGCTCGCGTCCCCAGCCCGATTGCTTATAGCCGCCGAAGGGCATCGCGGTGTCGAAGCCGTTGTACTGGTTGACCCACACCGAACCCGCCTTGATCTGACGAGCGGTCTTGTGCGCCTTCGACACGTCGGTGGTCCAGATGCCCGCGGCGAGCCCGTAGATCGAATCATTGGCTGCCGCAGCGACTCCCGTGTCGGCGTCGAACGGCAACGCCGCGACGACGGGACCGAAGATCTCCTCACGAACGATGGAGAAGTCGGGCTCGACGTCGACGAACACTGTCGGCTCGATGAAGAAACCCTCGTCGCCCCAACGCTTTCCGCCGGTCAGTGCGCGAGCGCCGTCGGCTAGGCCCGCCGCAAGGTAGCCCGAGACGCGGTCGAATTGCTCCTGGCTGACAAGCGGTCCGAGTTCGGTCGTCGGATCGAGGCCCGGCCCGATCTTGGCCTTCGACGCCGCTTCTGCGACAGCGGCGGTGAAATCGTCGAAGATGGGTCGTTCGACGAACAGCCGTGTTCCGGCGACGCAGCACTGGCCGTGGTTGAACATCCACGCTGCGACCGAACCGGCGACGGCCTGCTCGAAGTCGGCGTCGGCGAAGACGATGTTGGGGCTCTTGCCGCCGAGTTCGAGTGAGACCTTCTTGAGGTTGCCCTTCGACGCCTCGACGATCTTCTTGCCCACCTCGGTGGAACCGGTGAAGGCGATCTTGTCGACGTCGTCGTGCGCGGCGAGTGCGGCGCCTGCGTCGCCGAAGCCGGTGACGATGTTGACGACGCCGGGCGGGAAGCCCGCTTCGGTGAACACTTCGCCGAGCAGCAGAGCCGTCAGCGGGGTCTGCTCGGCCGGCTTGAGAATCACGGTGTTGCCCGCCGCGAGGGCCGGGGCCAGCTTGAACGACGCCATCAGGAGCGGGAAATTCCACGGGACGATCAAGCCGCAGACACCGACGGGCTCACGCAACGTGTAGGCGTGGAACTCGCCACCCGGGACGAACGGCATCGAGACGTCGACGGTGCTGCCGGTGATCTTGGTGGCCAGACCGGCGTTGTAGCGGAAGATGTCAGCCGACCATGCGGTGTCGACGGCGGTCGCGATGGTGGCGGCCTTGCCGTTGTCGAGGGCTTCGAGCTGACCGAACTCCTCGGCGCGCTCGTTGAGGATGTCGCCGACGCGCCAGAGCAGACGCTCGCGCTCGTTGGGCTTCATGCGCGACCACGGGCCGTCGTCGAATGCCTTGCGCGCGGCGCGGACGGCGCGGTCGATGTCGGTGGCGTCGCCGCGGGCGACCGATGTCAGCGTGCGTCCGTTGGCGGGATCGATGGTTTCGAAGGTCTCACCGGATGCGGCGGTGACCCACTCACCTCCGATCAGCATCGGTCGATCGGTCGAGATGAAATCCCGGACCTTGGTTGCCAGTTCGGGTGCTACAGCGGTCATGCGTCCTCCTGCTCGAGCGTGCAGATCGTGATCTGCGTCATAGATGCGGATCTGTCTATAGTTCTGCCACTGCTCGCATGGGACGAAGTGTCCAGAAACTGAACACTGCGATGAACACGCATTGACCACTGCCGCGGTGGGGTGATCCGCGGGTGGTCGGTCGTTACCGGGACGCGACAATCAGCGCTGCGTCTGCGTGGTCGGGTTGTGCGCCGCACTCAACCCACATCGCGCGGCAGCAGATCGGTGAGCTGACTCGGCTATCCGAGTGGAGTCCGCGGCAGGGTGCCCACTGTGTGCAGCGAGATGTCGACGTACTTCTCCGCCACCATCTGTGGGGTCAACGGTCCGTCGTCGTGAAACCACCGCGGGATCGATTGGCACATGGCGAGTACCGCTCTTGTGGTTTCGGCGACATCGCTGACGTGCATGACGCCTTTGGTTGTTCCGGTCTGCACGATGTCGAGGACCAGATCTTCGATCCCCTTGCGAAACACGCGATACCGCAACCGGTTCTCGGGGCCCGCATACCGGATCTCGCCTTCGACGGCCGCCAGTCGGACCCGACTCGTCATGACCAGGACGATCGATTCGATGACGTTCGCCAACTCGGTCACCGGGTCGCCCGCTGCAGCAGCCCTGGCGGCGTAGGCGCGCGCGAGCACGTCGCCGGTCGAGTACTCCAGAAGAGCCAGCAGGATGCCCTCTTTGCTCTTGTGGTGGTAGTAGAGGGCGGGGACCGTGACACCGACCTTCGCGGCGATCTGCCGCACAGAGGTGCCATGAAATCCGTTGTCGTAGAACGCCTCGAGCGCTGCCTGAAGGATCGGCGACAACTCCGGTGGGTCGACGCGGCGCCAAGCAGGCGGCGTCGTGCCGGCTTCGGCTCCCGCGGTTGACGCCGTCATGAGGGCCCTAACTATCGATCGATAAGTTCGGGTTCATCCTAGCGCGAAGGTGCTGTCAGATCCCCAATGCGCGGATGCGCGCGTAGAGGGTGGTGCGGCTGATGCCCAGGTCACGGGCGGCATGCACCTTGTTGCCGGTGTGTCGGTCGAGTGCTTCCAGGATGGCTGCGCGCTCGGCTTGTTCGCGTCCGGAGAGGTGGGCGGCCCGGCTCGTCGTGCGATGGTCGGCAGGCAGATCGGCGGGTTCGATCGCACGCGCGCCACGGGCATCGCACGAGCGTACGGCCTGCGCCAACACCGAGGACAGTTCGACGAGATTCCCGGGCCACTCCTGACAGACGAGGGCCTCGAGCGTCGGCGCGCTGACCGAATGCACCGGGGGTGAACCAGATGCCGCGTGTGAATCGAGTGCAGAGCCCGAGGTGATGTCGCCGAGTATCTCGTCGACGATGTCGGCCAGTTCGGAGGTGCGGTTGCGCAGCGCGGGGACATCGAGACGCGTGGCGCACCTGGCCGTCAGTGCCGCGACGGTGGTTCGCGCCTGGTCCGGCGGTCCGGCGACCAGGACGAGCGGCGCTGCCTTGTCGGCCGTGCGGCACGCGGCCGCCAGGATGGTGAGCGACCTGTCGTCGAGCAGGTCGACGCCGTCGACGATCAGCGCACGCGAGCGACGTCGTGAATCGCCGATCAGGGTGCCGATGTCCGGCTGATCGCCGGTGATCAACAGCTCGGCGACGTCGACGGTCGTGGCGTCGGGTCCTGCCATCGCGCGGGCCTTGGTGCTGCGTCCGGTTCCGGGCTCTCCGGTGATCGCGATGGTGGCCTGCCGCGTCGACGGTATGTCGGTGCAGACCATCGTCCGCGCGGGCGATGTGCTGGGCCGCAGACCGAACAGCGCCGCCCCGCGGGCGCCCACGACAGGCGTGGCGAGCACCTCGACGCCGACTCCGGACGCAAGGACCAGTTGCAGGGTCGTCTCCCGGAGGGCAGGGTCGGCGGCGATTGCACGCAATGCGGCGATGTCTGTCGGCGAGAGCAGTTCTGCTGCACGCGAATTGGTGAGCTGTAGGTCTTCGCTGATGGCTGCGACCGCGACGTCGCGACGGGGTGCCGCGCGCTGGAATGCGTCGAGAACCCGACGCTGCTGTGCGCGCGAGCGGTCGAGGAGACGGTCGGCGATGTCGCCGACGATGCCGGTCACGAGGGGCACCGACAGGGGGTTCATGCGATCGGCGATCTCCGTCATGCACAGGATGCCTGCGAGGCGACGGGTGGCCGGATGGATGATGGGCGCGCCGAAACAGCTGAGCGACTTGAACTGCTCCAGGTAGTGCTCGCGCCCGTTGACGGCCAACCCTCGACGTATCTCCGCGGGCGTGCCAAGAGCCGTGGTGCCGACGGTCTCTTCGCCGAGGTCGACGCCGGGTGTCGCGCCGACTCTGTCGAGTGCGCGGTCGACGGTGGTGCCGAGGCAGACGCGGGAGACCATCCGGCACTCGTGGTCGACGAGCAGCAGTGAGGTGCCGGTGTCTGCGAGCCGTGCGGCGGCGTCGTCGAGGACAGGGCGCGCGGCGTCGAGGAGGACATCCGAGCGTGAGGCGTCGTCGACGAGTTCGGGTAGCGGGCTGTCGGGTTGTACGCCGGACAGCGCGGAGCGGCGCCACGACTGCGCGATCACTGCGCGTTGCGGCGCACTCACCGATGAGGCGAACGATGTGTCGATGGTCACAACATCGCACAGAATCGCCGCGAAGGAAAGGTTGGGTGCCCGGCTCGGTGCCGGATGCGCACACTGACCCGTCCGCGGCCGAACTGTTCACTACGGTGGGGGAATGGCAACTCCGGCACCTGACGGCGTCCAATTCACAGACGACGTCGAATCAACTGATGACGTCGAGTCCACCGATATTGCAACCTTCGACCCGCCCTGTGGTCGGGTCGTCGGCACCGTTGACGGTCCGGTCGTTCGCGCGCGGGCCATCCCGTACGCCCGTGCCGATCGGTTTGCGGCGCCGGAGCCGGTCGCGCCGCGGACGGTTCCGCACCGCAGTGACGCCCCCGCGGCCGCGTGCCCGCAGGTGTCGAGTCCGCTGGTGACGATGATGCTCGGCGGTCCGGCGACTAGCATGGTCGCCGACGAGGACTGCCAGCGGTTGACCATCACGCGGCCGACGCGGGAGTTCGACGCCCCGCTGCCGGTGATGGTGTGGGTGCACGGCGGATCGTATGTGCTCGGCGCAGGAGACGAGCCGCACCACGATCCGACCGCGCTGGTGTCCGAGCACAACGTGATCGTCGTGGCAGTCACCTACCGGCTCGGTGTGCTCGGGTTCCTCGGCGACGGCTCGCAGGAGCGTCCGGCCAATCTGGGGCTGCTCGACCTCATCGCAGCGCTGGAATGGGTGCACGAGAACATCGCGGCGTTCGGCGGCGACCCCGATCAGGTCACCTGCGCCGGGCAATCGGCAGGCGCCGACGCAGTGGCGCACCTGATGACCGTGCCGCGTGCCGCCCGGCGCTTCCGGCGGGCGATCCTGCAGAGCGCACCCTTCGGCATCCGCTGGAACCGCAGCGACATGGTCCGCGACATATTTGCGCGCACAAGCGAGTTCGACGCCGAGACGCCGATCGGCGCCATTCTCTCGACACAGCAGAAACTGATCGTCGACGGACCGCGGTACGGGCTGACGGGGGCGATGCCGTTCGGCGTGCAGTACGGGATGGAACCGCTCCCTGCGGAGCCAGACGTCGAGGATGCGTGGGCGGCGTCGGCTCCAGACATCGACCTGCTCGTCGGCTGCACCCGCGACGAGATCGAGTTCTTCGTCCCTGGCGTCCCGATCGCCGAGACGGCGTCGCACTTCCCGGTGTTGGGCAGACCGATTCGACGAATCGCCACCTCGCTGATCACGCGCAAGGTCTACACCGCCCCGACCGCCGACTTTGCACGCAAGCACGCGGCGGCGGGCGGCAGCGTCGTCGACTATCGGTTGCATTGGCACGCACCGGGAAACGCGCTCGGAGCCGCGCACTGCGTCGATCTGCCGCTGCTCTTCGGCGTCGAGGAACAGTGGGCGGGTGCGCAGTTGCTCGAGGGTGCGACGTGGCCGCAGGTCGAGGAGGCCGGGCGGGTACTGCGCGCCATCTGGGGTCGCTTCATCCGTGGTGAGGATCTCGGCGAGCGTCAACCCGACGACGCGCGATCGGTGCTGCGGTATCGGCGGGCGTCGGCGTAGGTCGGCGGCGTCTGGGCACCACGACCTGACTAGCGTGGTGTGCATGCGCGTGGCGACCTGGAACGTGAACTCAGTCAAACAACGTATCCCGCGATTGCTGCCGTGGCTCGACGAACGCTCACCCGACGTGGTCTGCCTGCAGGAGACCAAGCTTTCCAACGACGTGTTCGACACCGTCCTCGGCCCCGAATTCGCCGAGCGCGGTTACCAATTCGCGCATGTGGGCCAGGGGCAGTGGAACGGGGTCGCGATCTTGTCGAAGGTCGGACTCGACGACGTCGTCGCCAACTTCGACGGTGCGCCCGGCTTCCCTGACCCCGCGTCGGCGCCGGAGGCCCGCGCGGTGTCGGCGGTGTGCGGGGGAGTGCGCATCTACTCGCTGTACGTACCCAACGGCCGCGAACCCGACTCGGATCACTACCACTACAAGCTGTCGTGGCTGGAGCGGTTGCGCGAGGTCGTCGCGGCCGGGACGAGCGTCGACGCGCCGTCGAACACGATGCTGTGCGGCGACATGAACATCGCGCCCGCCAACGCTGACGTCTACGACCCCGCTGCCTTCGCCGGCCACACGCACGTGACGGTGGCCGAACGGTCGGCGCTCGAGGACATCGAGGGACTCGGCCTGCACGACGTCGTGCGCGACCGCTGGCCCGACGAGCGGGTGTTCAGCTACTGGGACTATCGGGCGGGCATGTTCCACAAGGACCTCGGCATGCGGATCGACCTGATCCTCGCCGGCGCCGACGTGGCCGCCCGGGCGAAGGCCGCGTGGGTCGACCGCGCCGCCCGCAAGGGCACCAAACCCAGCGATCACGCCCCCGTCGTCGTCGACCTCGACACCGCTCCCGACGGCGACATCGGCCCGATGGTGCCCCCGCCGTCGAACCCCGCCCGCAAGGGCGCCACCGCCCGCCTGCCGCAAGCGAAGTAGGCGCCCGGGGCCCACCCATAACGCCAAATGTGTGTCGTATCGAAAGATGTGGGTGCTGCAGCACACAGATCCTTCGGTTCGACACACATCTAGCCCGGCCGTGATGCTGCCGTGCATGCGGGTCGCAAGGTCTGGCTCGAGCCGGGGTGCGTACACAATCGTGACGTCAGCGGGGCGCCGAGGAGATTATTGTCTCGGCGTCGCGCTGACGACCGAGTTGTGTACGCGCGCTGCGGAGTTGGCGGTCTGGCGGGCGTCGGGCAAGGTGTCGCGCGGGCCCCGACCAGCGGCCGGGCGCCCCGCTGGTCGAGCGGGCGCGAGCGCAGCGAGCACCCAGGTCGAGACCACTGCGCGCGGCGGGTGATCTCGACAGGCTCGATCGGCGGGCCGGGCCCGACTGCGAAACAGCAGCCACGCTGGTCGAGCGGGCGCGAGCGCAGCGAGCACCCGAGTCGAGACCACTGCGCCCGGCGGGTGATCTCGACAGGCTCGATCGGCGGGGTGGGGCTCGATCGGCGGGCCGGGCCCGACTGCGAAACAGCGGCCCCGCTGGTCGAGCGGGCGCGAGCGCAGCGAGCACCCAGGTCGAGACCACTGCGCGCGGCGGGTGATCTCGACAG
>NZ_LZTC01000005.1:0-725 GCF_001665905.1 Gordonia sp. 852002-50395_SCH5434458 | reverse complement strand
GCAAGGCGGTCACTGACTGGCTCACCACCCAAAGTAAGCAGTTCCGCACCGAGATCACCCATGTGGTGATCGACCCGTCCGCAGCGTATGCGGCCGCGGTCACCACCGAGCTGCTTGCGAATGCGACTCTGGTTGTCGATCATTTCCATCTGATCAAGCTCGCCAACGACGCCGTCACTGGGGTGCGGCGGCGGGTCACCTTCGATGCCCACGGTCGCCGTGGCCGGAAACAAGACCCGGAATGGGCCAACCGACGGCGCCTGCTCACTGCGCGAGAACGATTGTCGGACAGATCATTTGCGAAGATGTGGAATGCTCTTATCGACAACGACCCCACCAGTGAGATCCTCACCGCCTACATCGCGAAAGAGGAACTTCGCGCACTGCTGGCCTGCGCCCGCGAAGACGCCGACGACAGCGAGGTCCGCCGGCGTCTGTACCGCTTCTACACCTGGTGCGCCGACGCGAACATCCCCGAACTCACCCGCCTGGCCGCCACCATCGAGACGTGGTGGCCGGCGATCCTGGCATTCGTGCACACCGGCCTGACCAACGCCCGCACCGAGGGCTACAACCGGCTGGTCAAACAGGTCAAACGCGTGGCCTGCGGCTTTCGTAACACCGAAAACTCACGCCGCCGGATACGATTCCACTGCACCCGCGCCCAGCGGGCCAACAACCAGCAATTCCACTGCTGAGCAGTGCCCGGCTAACTTCGAAGAGCC
>NZ_LZTC01000004.1:0-61512 GCF_001665905.1 Gordonia sp. 852002-50395_SCH5434458 | reverse complement strand
GGTCCGATCACCATGCCCCACGACAGGATGCGCGCCTCGCGGAACACCTATACCTGTGTGCACAAGTACATCTTCCCGGGGGGGCGCGATCGGAAGTCGTTTGGCCCACAGCTTGATTCCCTGGAATCGGATGCGGGCCGAGACTACGAGCGGGGCGAGCGGCGCGCGCATCTGGGTCGCGACGATCGCACGCGACGTCGCGGGTTCGATGCGCCCCGACAGCGATGCGACGAAAGGCTCGTGACCGTCGCGCTCCAGGACGATCGAGACGGCGACGCGACCGTCGGTGGGTGGCGGCATCCGCAGGCGGTAGTTGCCCGACACGTCGTTGAAGGGCGAGACGTAGAACTCCTTGTCGACTTCTGCGCGCCCGTGGTCGTCGAGTTCGACGACGTAGCAATGCCGGCCGCCGTAGGTGTTGTGGACCTCGGCGACCGCGTACGCGAGTGAACCATCGGCGCGATAGCACCAGTACACGCTCAGCGGGTTGAAGACGTAGCCCGCGACGCGCGGTGACGTCAGAGCGACGACCTTTCCGTCTGGAGGGCGTTTGCCGACGCTGAGGAGGTGGGCGTTCAGGCGATCGCGCAGGGTCTGGCCGTCGACCATCGGTTCGGGGAAGTGGTCGGCTCCGCGGAACTGAGCGAAGGGTCGCAGCGGGGCGGAAAGTGTTGGCAGGCTGTCGATATCGACGAGCCAGGAGACACTGCGGTATGTGAAGGCGTGCCGCACCGGCGATAGCCGGGTATGGGTGATGCGACTATGCACCAGTTGGGCGTTCCCGGTCATGCCGACTCCCGCTCGTCGTCGACCGTGGTCTGCCGCGCGAAATCCCACGCGACACCGAGACGCTCCGCGGCGCGTGCTCCGGAGAGCGCGCCGTCCTCGTGGAAACCCCACCCGTGGTAGGCGCCCGCGAAGACGATCGCGTCGGTGTTGATATCCGGTAGCAGTGCCTGTGCGGCAACCGATTCCGTGGTGTATATGGGGTGCTCGTATGTCATCTCGGCGATGACGGTCGACGCATCGACGAGGTCGGTGCGGCCCAGTGTCACCAGCATGCGGGGATGCTCGGGATTCAGGCGCATGAGCCGGGTGAGGTCGTAGGTGACCGCGACCTGCGAGTCGTCTACTGCCCCCGACGCGTCGCCGTGGATCTGGTAGTTCCACGATGCCCACGCGCGACGTGCCCGTGGCATAAGTGAGATATCAGAGTGCAGCACAGCAGGTTTCGGTGCGTACTCCATGGCGGAGAGAACTCGACGCTGCTGCGGGGTCGGGGCGTCGAGCAGTCGGAGAGCCTGGTGAGGATGGGTGGCGACGACGACCGCGTCGAAGTTCTGTGTTCCGGATGAGATGGCGAGTTCGACTGTGCCGTCGGAGTTCTCGGAGATGTGCCGGACCGGGGTGCTCAGGTTGACTGCGCCGCCGCGGCTTCGGACACCGTCGGCGACGGCTTGGACATACGTGTCCGACCCGCCGTCGACGGTGCGCCACGTCGGCGACCCGAACACCGACAGCATGCCGTGGTGATCGAGGAAGGTGAAGAGGTAGCGCGCAGGGTAGCGGCTCGCGGTTGCCGCGTCGCACGACCACACAGCGGCGACGAGCGGCAGCATGAAGTGTTCGCGGAAGTACGGGGAGAAGTTCTCGCGGTCGAGGAAGTCGTCGAGCGGCTCGTCGGAGTCGGGGGTGTCGAGAAGTGCGCGCGCCGCCCGGTGGAATCGGGTCACCTCGCCGAGCATGCGCAGATAGCGGCCTCGCGTGGCGTTGCGCGGGGTGGGGAACAACCCGGAGAAGCCGAGGGCGCCCGCATACTCGAGGCCGGTCACCGTCGAGCTGACCGACATGGACATGTCGGTGTCCTTGGTTGCCACGCCCAGCTCGGCGAAGAGGCGCAGCAGCGTCGGGTAGGTGCGGTCGTTGTGGACGATGAAACCGGAATCGACGCCGACGACACTTCCGTCGGGCATGGGCACCGAGTGCGTGTGGGCGTGGCCGCCGAGGCGATCGTCGGCTTCGAATAGCGTCACCCGGCTGCTTCCGGAGAGCACGTGCGCAGCGGTCAATCCCGCGACCCCGCTGCCGACCACGGCGACGTTGGAGGGCGGGGCGGATCGCTGGCGGATACTCATGCCCGGTGTTCGGATCCGGTCACGGGAGTGGATGGGTCGAATCGAACGGAGTGTCTCGTCTGCGTCGATTCACGGGTCAGGCTGCTCGCGTCGCGCCCATGATCGGGTCGTTGCGCACCGCATCACTGGGCACGATCCGCGCGCCGAGAGGCACGAGTGAGATCGGGATCATCTTGAAGCTGGCGATGCCGAGCGGTATGCCAATGATCGTCAGACACATCGCGATTCCGGTCGTGAGGTGCCCGATTGCCAGCCACCAACCTGCGACGATGATCCAGATCACATTCCCGATCACCGACCACGCTCCCGACTGGGGATCGCGGACCACTGTCCGACCGAACGGCCACAGTGCGTAGTTGGCCATCCGGAACGACGCGATACCGAAGGGGATCGTGATGATCAGGATGCAGCAGATGATGCCCGCGATGACGTAGCCGAGCGCCATCCAGAAACCACAGAGAACCAACCAGATGATGTTCAGCAACGTTTTCATCTGTCCATTGTCGCCCTTCGACGACGCCGAGCGCGAGGATTACTGCTGAAGTTCGAGGTTTCGCCCGGGGATGGCTGCGAGTAGTTCACGCGTGTAGTCCGAGGTCGGGTTCTCGTACACGTCGTCGACGGTGCCCTCGTCGACGACCTTGCCCTTGCGCATGACGAGCACGCGGTCGGCGATCTGACGGACGACGGCCAGGTCGTGTGTGATGAACAGGTACGTCAGGTCGAGTTCGTGCTGCAGGTCGTCGAGGAGGGTCAGGATCTGCTCCTGCACCAGGACGTCGAGGGCGGACACCGCCTCGTCACAGACGACGACCTCGGGGTTCAGCGCAAGCGCACGTGCGATCGCGACCCGCTGACGCTGCCCGCCGGAGAGCTCGTTGGGGAACCGCTGCATCACCGATGACGGGAGTGCGACGAGGTCGAGAAGTTCGCGAACGCGTGCGATGCGGGAAGCCTTGTCGCCGATGTTGTGCACGACGAGCGGCTCGGAGATCGCGCGGTAGATCGAGTACATCGGATCGAGCGAGCCGTACGGGTTCTGGAAGACCGGCTGCACGCGGCGTCGAAAAGACTTGGCTTGCGCACCCTTCAGGGATGTCACGTCGCTGCCGTCGAAATGGACTGTGCCCGAGGTTGGTTCGAGGAGTCCGAGCACCATGCGCGCGACGGTCGACTTGCCGGAGCCTGATTCGCCGACGACTGCCGTGGTGGTGCCGCGGTTGAGCGTGAAGCTGACGTCGTCGACCGCGCGGAACGGCGTGGCCTTGCGGAACGGGACCGAGCCGCGGATGGGGAAGTCCTTCACGAGATTCGCCGCGACGACGACCTCGGTGGGGGTGGTCTCGACTCGGCTGCTCGCTTCGCTCGCGGCCGGCTCGACCAGCGGGTTGGGCTCGGCCTGCGCTGGGGTGGTCTCGACTCGGCTGCTCGGTTCGCTCGCGGCCGGCTCGACCAGCGGCTGGGAGGCCGGCTCGACCAGCGGGTTGGAGGCCGGCTCGGCCTGCGGGGTGGGCTCGGCCTGCGGGGCGGCGGGCTTGTGGCGGTCGGCGCGGCGGGACGAGAGCGACGGCGCGGCGTCGACGAGTCGCTTGGTGTACTCGTGATGTGGGTTGGTCAGGATCTCCTGCGCCGGGCCGGATTCGACGATGCGGCCGCGGTACATGACCACCAGGTGGCTGGCGCGCTCGGCGGCGAGGCCGAGGTCGTGGGTGATCAGCAGCACGGCGGTGCCGAGTTCGTCGGTGAGCGTGGCGAGGTGGTCGAGGATCTCGCGCTGCACCGTGACGTCGAGTGCCGAC
This sequence comes from Gordonia sp. 852002-50395_SCH5434458, assembly GCF_001665905.1. Classification (NCBI taxonomy): domain Bacteria; kingdom Bacillati; phylum Actinomycetota; class Actinomycetes; order Mycobacteriales; family Gordoniaceae; genus Gordonia; species Gordonia sp. 852002-50395_SCH5434458. The sequence continues at coordinate 57,578 of NZ_LZTC01000004.1, read as the reverse complement.
GTCGGTTCGTCGGCGATGAGCAGCTTGGGCTTTCCGGCGAGACCGATCGCGATGAGCGCGCGCTGTTTCATGCCGCCGGAGAACTCGTGCGGATACTGCGCCGCACGCTTCTCGGGATCGCGCAGGCCTGCCTGCCGGAGCACCTCGACGGCACGCGTGCGGGCCTCGCCGCGCTTGGCCGCTCCGTTGGCGACGAGCGTCTCGCGGACCTGGAATCCGACGCGCCACACCGGGTCGAGGTTGGTGTTGGGGTCCTGTGGCACAAGACCGATCCCGCTGCCGCGTACCTTCTCGAACTCACGTCGTGACGCCTGTGCGAGGTCTTTGCCGTCGAACAGGATCTTTCCGCCGGTCACCGTGCCGTTGCCGGGAAGCAGTCCGAGGACCGCCGCGGCGGTGGTCGACTTACCCGAGCCGGATTCGCCGACGATGGCGACGGTCTGGCCGGGATAGACCGTGAGTCCGACGCCGCGTACCGCGGGTACGTCGCGCCCGCGTGAGCGGAAATCGACTCGTAGGTCAGAGATTTCGAGCAGCGGTGCCGGTACAGCGGTCTCGTTGTCGGAGGTCAGCTCGGAGTTCGTTGTGTCCGTTGTCATCAGCGGGTCCTCGCCTTCGGGTCGAGTGCGTCGCGCAGCACGTCGCCGAGCATCATGAACACGAGGACCGTGATGGCAAGTGCGGCAGCGGGATAGAACAAGATGGGCTGACCTTCGCGCAGCAACTGCTGGCCCGCGGCGATGTCGATGCCCCAGGAGACGGCGGTCGACGGCAGGCCGATGCCCAGGTACGACAGCGTCGCCTCGGTGACGATGAAGACGCCGAGCGAGATCGTCGAGATGACGATGACCGGACCGAGCGAGTTCGGCAGCACGTGGGTGAACAGGGTGCGGAACCGCGACGAGCCCAGCGAGCGCGACGCGTCGACGAACTCTTCGTTGCGCGCCGAGATCGCGGAAGACCGTGCGATACGGGCGATTTGGGGCCAACTGAAGATCGCGAGGACCAGCACCACCGTGTAGACGGTGCGCGCCGAGATCATCTGCATGGTGACCACGGCCGCCAGGATCAGCGGGATGGCGAAGAAGATGTCGGCCAGTCGGGAGATCAACGAATCGAGCCAGCCGCCGTAGAAGCCCGCGAAGATGCCGAGGAATCCACCGACGAGCACCACCGCGAGCGTCGTCAGGATTCCGACGAGAACGGAGTCGCGCGCACCGTAGATCACACGCGCGTAGATGTCGTGGCCCTGCAGGTCGGTGCCGAACCAGTGCGCGGAACTCGGTGAGAGCAGCGAGTCCTCGAGGTTTGCGTACCGCGGATCCTGGTGTGCGAACAGGCCGGGGAACGCGACGATCAGCAGGATGAGGACGAGCAGGATCATCGAGACGATGAACACCGGCTTGGTGCGGATCTCCTGCCACGCCGACTTCCAGAAGCCTGCCGGATCGACGTCGTCGACGAACTCGTCGACCTTGAGCAACTCGACGTCTTCGGCGTCGGCGACGAAGCGGTCCTGGCCGGGAAAGAAGCTGGGGTACGCGTTCAGAGCTGCGTCGGTGTGTGGGGTCTCAGGCATAGCGAATCCTCGGATCGAGTGCGGCATAAAGCAAGTCGACGACGATATTGCAGACGAGGTAGATCAGCACGAGCACCGTGACGAAGGAGACGACGGTCGGGGCCTCGCCACGGATGACCGCTTGATAGATCGTTCCGCCGACGCCGGGGATGTTGAAGATGCCCTCGGTGACGACGGCTCCGCCCATCAGCACGCCGACGTCGGTGCCGATGAACGTGACGACCGGAATCAGCGAGTTGCGCAGGACGTGCACGGTGATCACGCGGGGTCGTCGAAGACCCTTGGCCGACGCGGTGCGTACGTAATCGGCGGTCAGATTGTCGGCGACCTCCGACCGCGTGAGTCGCACGATGTAGGCGAATGAGACTGCGCCGAGCACGAATCCGGGAAGGATGAGGTGGTAGAAGTCGAGGTTTCCGCCGACCGTGACCGGGAACAGATGCCACTTCACACCGAGCAGATACTGCGCGACGAAGCCGAGCACGAAGATCGGGATCGCGATGATGATGAGAGTGACGATCAGGATCGCGGTGTCGTACCAGCGCCCCTTGTTCAGGCCGGAGATCACACCGAACACCACGCCACCGATCGTTTCGACGACCAGCGCGATCAGGGTCAGGTTGACCGTCACCGGGAACGCGCGCTTCATGACGTCGAACACCGGTTGCCCGGAGAACGAGGTGCCGAAGTCGAGGTGGAAAACTCCGCCGATGTAGTTGAAGTACTGCACATAGAACGGTTGGTCGAGGTGATACTGCGCGCGTAGTTGCTCAATCAGGGCCGGGGACATGGGTTTTCCGCCACCGAGAGCCGCGATGGGATCGGCCGGGACGAGAAAGACCATGGCGTAGATGAGGAACGTGGCGCCGAAGAAGACGATCACCATCTGTCCCAGACGGATGAGGAGATATCTGGTCACCGGGTCACTCCTTCGCTTCCTTGGTGATGTTCGGGTAGTCGGGCAAGCCGTTCCAGGCCAACTGCGCGGTGACCTCCGACGCCGAGCCTCCGGCGCCGATGTAGTCCCACAGCGGAATGTTCGGCAGATCCTTGAGCAGGGTTTCCTGTGCGACGTTGGTGAGCCGGTAGGACTCGTCGTCGGTGCGTGCACGCTGCGCGGCGGTCAGCTGCGCGTCGAACTCGGGCGAGACATACTGTGCGTCATTGGAACCGGCTCCCGAAACGAAGATCGGCGCGAGGAACTCCAGCATGGAGGGATAGTCGCCCTGCCAGCCCGTCCTCGCGGCGGTCTTGATCGCCTTGCTCGTGATCGCCGAGCGGATCTGCTTGAACGTCGGCTGCGGCGCGCCGTGGGAGTCGATACCGAGGGTGTTCTTGATCTGATTGCAGACCGCGTCGACCCAGACCTGGTGATCGCCGTCAGAGTTGTAGGCGATTTGGAAGGAGCCGCTCCACGGCGAGATGGCGTTGGCCTCCTGCCACAGCTGCTTGGCCTTCGCGGGGTTGTAGTCGAGGACGTCGCTGCCCGGGATATCGCCGTTCCATCCAGGTAGGGAGCGTGCCGTGAAATCTCTCGACGGCGTGCGGGCACCACGGAAGACCACCTTGGTGACCTCCGGACGATTGATGGCCATCGAGAGCGCCGCACGACGCAGTTGCCCTTCACGCCCGGCCGAGAAGTGTGGCAGGTAGTAGGCGATCGAGATCTGTTGGTTGGACGCCGTCGGTATGGTCAGTGCGTGCTTGCCGAGCGCCTTCTTGTAGGAGTTGAGCGCACTGACCGGCACCGTGTCCGTGACATCGAGATTGCCGGAAGTGAGGTCGGTGTAGGCGGTGTCGAGGCTGGAGTAGAGGACGAAGTCGATCCCGCCGTTGCGCGGCTTATCGGGACCCTTGTAGTCGTCGTTGCGAACCACATTGATCTGGACGTTGTGGCGCCACGCGTCGGGTCCTGCCATCTTGTAGGCGCCGTTGCCGATGGGGTGTTCGCCGAATTCCTTTGCGCCCTCGGTGAAGAAGACGTCGGGGAGCGGCTTGAACGGTGTGAAGCCAAGGCCCAGTTTGAAGTCGATGTTGGGCTGCGTCAGGCGAACGGTGAAGGTGTGGTCGTCGACAACCTTCAGGCCCGACATCTGATCGGCGGTCGAATCCTCGCCTGCGACTGCCTCGTATCCGTCGATCGGCTCGAAAAAGCTCTGCTGCAGTTGGGCGTTCTTCGTCGCAGCGCCGAAATTCCATGCGCGAACGTAGTTTTCGGCCTTGACGGGTGTTCCGTCGGTGAACTTCCAATCCTTCTTGAGATGGATTGTGTAGTTCTGGTTGTCCGTGGTGTCGACGGACTCGGCGTTCGCCAGTGAGGGTTTGCCGTCGGCGTCGTATGAGTACAACCCGGTGAACAGCGCATCCACTACGCGGCCGCCGCCGTTTTCGGCGGTGTTCGTCGTGATGAGTCCGTTCTGCGGCTCGGTGCCGTTGACACTGATGATGGCATTCGGACCGGTCGTATTGACCGTCCGCGCGCCGTCCATGCTGCAGCCCGTGGCGACCATTGCGGTCGCCGAGGCGAGTGCGAACAGGACTGGCGCGATCTGCCGGCGTGGACGATGTCGGCGTCGCAAACGAGCCTCCCCCGGATCATTGTTTTGTAGACATTCCTACTGACCTTACGACCAAAAAAGTTAGACCTGCTCACGAAAAAGGACTAATCGGACAGTGAACTTTCTCCGGCCCTGCTCGCAGCGGGGAAGATCGCTACGCTTGTGTCGTGAAAACCAGCTCGTACGAGCAGACCCGGGTCGTTCTGTGGTCGGTTGTCACCACGCTTGTCCTGATCGTGCGCTTTCTGGCGGTCTTGTTGACCGTCGTCTGTGTGATCGCGTGGGCGATCGCGATGGTTCGCGACTCGTGGAACAACATGTTCTTCGTTCCCGCGATCGTGTCGGCGGTCTCGCTCCTCGTCAGCACGTATCTGTACAGCTATTTGCGGGCGCGGTACCCGCGTCGCAACGGCCGTCTGCTGTAGTCGAGGCCGCTTCGCCGCTGATCTTGTTGCTGAGATCACACTCTCCACGGCACAATTGGGTGAACGTCGGGTGTCGATCAGCCTCGACGGGATACTTGGAGGGCGCATGACAGACGCTGCTGCGGTGTCCTCGACGATCCGCCGGGCCTACGAGGAGTTCCTGGCGAGCGGCGCGGTCCCCGAGACAGTGCGGTCCGTCGTCGGCGATTCGTGGGCGCGTTCGTTGCAGCGTGGCATCGACCCGGCGGCCGGTGCTGCCGAAGCGCAGGCGATGAGCGACGAAGAGTTCGTGCGGTATCGCGAGGCGCATCCCATCACCGCGGTGCGCCCCGTCGTGCAATCTCTGATGCTCGACGACATCGCCGACTCGGGTGTTGTGTTGGCACTGACCGACAACGTCGGTCGGCTCCTCTGGGTGGAGGGCGAGGCGTCTGCGCGGGATCGGGCCAGCCATATCAACTTCGTCGAGGGCTCGGTGTGGAGCGAGGAGGTCGTCGGCACCAATGCTCCCGGGCTTGCGTTGGCGACCGGCCGGGGTGTGCAAGTGGTTGGGCCCGAACACTTCTCGAGTCCCGTTCAGGAGTGGAGTTGCGCGGCAGCGCCGGTCCACGACCCCGCGACAGGGCACGTCATCGGCGTGATCGACGTGACCGGTGGCCGCGAGGTTGCTGCTCCCTTCGCCCTGTCGGCGGTCCGTTCCGTGGTGGCGGTCGTCGAGCGTGAACTGAAGGCGCGGGCCGTCGACCTTTCTGTTGCGTCGACCTTCGAGGCAGGCGCTCGAGCACGACTGACCGTGCTCGCCGACAACGCGTATCGCTGGCAGCGTGGGGGAGATGCCGCCAACGGGAGGTCGTTGTCTCGACGTCACGCCGAGATCCTCCTGCTGCTGCAGCACTATCCCGAGGGCCTGAACACCGAACAACTCGCGTTGATGCTCGCCGACGACGGCGTCGACCCGGTCACCGTCCGCGCCGAGATCTCTCGGTTGCGCCGCGACCTCGGTACCGATGTGATCGAGTCCAGGCCGTACCGCCTGACCGTCGAATTGTCGTCTGACGTGGGAGATCTCCGCGAGCAGATCGCGGGCCACGGCGATCTAGTTCCGGTGATCGAGGCGATCGGTCGTGGCGGGTTACTCGTCGAGTCGAACGCTCCCGGGATCACCGAATTGTTCGAAGAGCTTCGCGAGGACGTCCGCTCGCGGGTCATCGCCGAGGGGCAGGTCGCCGCGCTGCGGGCCTGGACGTCGTCGGTGCATGGCCGCGACGACCTGGCCGCGTGGCGCAGATTTGAGCATCGACTACCGGTCGGGCACCCCGACCGCGCGCTCGTCGGGGGGCGGATCAGGATTCTCGACCGCCGCTACGGTCTCTGACGGTTTCGCGAAACAGTAAAACCGCTGGTCAAGCGCAAATTCGACGCGCCTGATCACGGTAAATCCGCTATCGTTGATCCCCGAGAACATGAGCACAGGGACCAGCGAAGTGACCGCGCAAGCACGGATCGGGATCGTCGACGATCACCCAGCGGTGATGGTCGGCGTGGCGACGATCGTGAATCACGAGCCGGATATGTGCGTCGTTGCAACCGCCGCCTCGGTAAGCGAATTGATCGCCACCGGTCAGTCCTTTGACGGAGTGATGCTGGACCTATTGCTGGCCGATGGCTCGACTCCCACCGAGAACATCGCCTCGCTCGGTTCGCTGAATGTCCCGGTGCTCGTCTACACGTCGGGGGACCGCCCTGCGCTGGTACGCGAGGCTGCGCGAGCCGGTGCCGCGGGGATGGTGCGCAAGTCGGAGGAGCCCGGCGAGATCGTCGAGGCCGTTCGCCTCGTGGTGCGGGGAGAAGTCGCGGCATCGGCAGACTGGGCGGCTGCGATCGAGAGCGACCCGCAGTTCGTTCCCGTTCAGCTTTCTCCACGTGAAGCCGAGATCCTCGGTCACTGCGCGGCCGGTGAAACCGCTGTGCGCGTTGCGCAGTTGTTGTTCATTTCTCGGGAGACCGTCCTGGACCATATACGTCGAATCCGGGTGAAGTACGCCGCGGCGAAACGTCCGGCTCCCACCAAGATCGACCTCTATCAGCGGGCGTTGGAGGACGGGATCGTCGCGCCGATACCGCAGATCTGACGGATGCCCTGAACGCCGCATTTCTGCAGCCCGAAGGGCTGACGATCACACAGACGAATCGGACGCTGGGATGGTTGATCGCCATTGGTGGCGTCATTTTGCTGCTCGATCAAACTGTCTTCGTCTACTCGGATGCCGCCGAGGTCGCGACGTGGTGGAACTTCGGCGGACTCGTCGTATGCGGGTGTGTGGTGATTCTCGCCTGCTTCGGCAGGATGCTCGCGCCGTCGGTGCTGTGGATCGCTTGGCGTGTGGTTCCGGCATTGTTCTGGGCGCTTCAAGCTTCTTGGTGCGTTGCCTACTTCGGGACTGAACGCGCTACCGCGGTCCCGTGGCTCTGGACTGTCGAGCCGGCGGTCATCACACTTCTGCCGCTTGTTGTGCGCCCTGCATATGCGGTGGTCGCCGCGCTGTTCGTGTCGGCCACGCCCGCGCTGAGCTCCTTCGTCGTGTTCGGTGCCATCCCGCACGGGATCGCCCACAGCACCTTTGATGCGCTGGGAAACCTGGTGTATGTGGTGGTGTTCATCGGGCTGCGCACACAGCTCGAACGGCTCAGTCGTGCCGAGTCGGAGGTTCGACGACAACGTCGCCGCGCATTCGACGCTGCCGCGACGTCGGAGAAGCGCGTCGAGATGACCAGGCTTGTGCACGACGAAATCCTGTCCACCTTGTCGGCTGCCCTTCTCGTCGGTGATTCGCCACCACCCGTCCTGCGCGAGCAGGCGCACCAGGCCAAGTGCATTCTCGACGGGGCGCTCGCCGACGACAGACCGGTCACCGCGGGTCGGATTGATACCCACGAAGCCATGGGACGACTGTCACGAGCGCTGAAACGTGCCGATCCGGAGATCGCTATCGCCACACGGATAGAGGCGGACACCGTCGCTCTCGACGTCGCAGAGGAGACGGCGCGCGCCGCTCTCGAGGCAGTGCGCAACAGCGTGCGTCACGCGGGGCCGTCGGCGCGTCGCGAAGTTCTTGTCGCCATCTCCGATGCCCGCGTGCGCATGGCGATCCGCGACGACGGGTGTGGGTTCGATCCTGATGGGCAGGCCGCCGGCTTCGGTCTGACCGAGAGTATTGCCGGGCGCATGAATCGACTAGGTGGAACCGGAACCATCAGGTCCGCGCCTAACGCCGGTACGGAGGTGGTCTTGCGATGCCCAACCTGACGACCGGCAACACCCGCGCTGGTGGGCTTGCCACGTGGCCTGCGAGATGGAGTTTTCTGCTCCTGTGGTCCACCGGGGTCGCACTTGTCGTAATCGACTCACCCGACTCTGTGTTCGATCCCAAGACTCTCGTCGTCTTCGCCGCTGCACTGGTAGGTGCTCTGCTACTGACCACCCCGACACCGGGGCCACTGCGTCCCGGTCCAGCGCTCGCGTTGGTGCCGATCGCATTGCTCGTCGGCATGACCTCGCTCGCCGCCTCGCCGCTGTCCGGGGAGACGTGGGGCCTGACCTTCGGCGCGTACCTCGTCGCCTTCCTGATTCCGCGTGGCAACCCGCGAATCGGTGGACTGGGCAGCGCGTTGTTCATCGGCTGCATCATCGCGTGGTCAGTACTTCACGACCTTTCTCAGCACCAGCTTGCCGATGCACTGGGCATTCCCATCGGATGCGTCATGGCAGCCGTCGTCTGGAGGCTGGTGCTGCGGTCGATTGTCCGTCGCGAACGGATGCATCGCAGTCAATCCGAGCGGATATTCGAGGATGCGCTCGCTCGAGCGGCGCACGATTCCCGGAAGGATCTCAGTGAGATCAGGACTGTTGTCGAGCCCATCCTGACTCGACTCGCCGCGGGCGATGAGATCGATGAGCGCTTTCGCAACGACATCGTGAGACTGGAAGCGGCGCTACGCGACAGGATCAGGGTTCCACGAGCGCACAATCGCCTGCTGATCGACCAGATCGAGCGGCTGCGAGAACGTGACGTCGCGGTCGTGCTGCTTGGCGAGCCGAACACCGACGGGGATGCGATCTCCGACGATCTGGCGATCAGCCTGGCGCGATTGATCGCATCTGTTGAGTCCGGGAAGGTGACGATCCGGGTGTTGCCGGATGGGCGCGCTGCCGCGGCAACCGTGGTCATGCCCACCGCGAGCGGAGTCGAGCAGATCGTCCTCGCCGACTGCGGAAAGATCCTCTCCCGTATCTGACGGGGGAGGCGGGTTCTCGGCCCGTCGGTTGGGTGAATGGTCGCGATCCCCTAGAAGCGGGGATACCGGAGTCGATCGCTGCCGCATTAACGTTCTGCTGGGCGTGCGTCGCCGGTCGTTGCTCGGGCGCGCACGCATTGCCATCGTCTACTTCTCCCGGAGTTGGTCCTCATGCATCTCGACATGCCCACGCCCCACGACATCGAGCACCTTGCGGCGGCACGCGACCCACTCAGCGCAACGCTCTACGTTCCCACTACCCCGGGCGGCATCGACGCCGATTCCAACCGCTTGGCCGCGCGCGGTCTCTGGGAGCCGGTGCTGCTCGAGATGTACGGGCGTGCCGATAAGCGAGATGTCTGGCCGATCGAAGAAATGATGAACACCCTGCTCGACGACGACGAGTTCTGGGAACATCTCGGTCGGAGCCTCGCGATCTTCGTCTCATCGAAGGGCATAGTCGAGTTCCGGCTCCCCAACTCCCTCGAGTCCTATGCGACTCTGGCCGACCGGTTCACCATCACTCCGCTACTGCGTGCGACGACCTTCCCGAACGACGCTTACACACTCGCGCTGTCGCAGAACGGCGCCCGGCTGATCGAGATCTCGGCTGACGAGCCGCCGAGGGAGGTGACCGTGTCCGACATGCCGCGCAGCGCCGAGAAGGCAGTGGGTCTGCGCTCGATCGGCGGACGGTCTCCGTACGGCAGGTTGCACGGAGACGAGGGCCGCAAGGTGCGGCTGACGCAGTATGCGCGTGCGGTCGACCATGCGATTCGTCCGACACTGAACGCAGCGTCGCTGCCACTTGTCGTGGCCGCGACGCAGCCACTCGCGGCGATTTTCACCAACCTGAGCGGATACCGGCACGTCGTCGCGGCTCCGCTGCGGGGAAATCCGGACGAGATGACCGACGCCGAGGTCGCCGCCGAAACCAGGGTCGTGCTCGACCAGCTCAACGAAGCGAGCCTCGATGAGCTGCGTACCACTTTCAAGGAACGACGCAATTCGGGTAGAGCGGTCACCGACCTGGCCGAACTTGCCCGAGCGGCAACCTTCGGGCAGGTCGACACCGTCATCATCGACATGAACGCCCACGTTGCCGGCCACATCGACATCGGCGGCGCGCTGGTCCTCGACCCTGCAGACGACCTCGATGTCCTCGAGGAGATCGCGCGGGCCGCACTGGGTACCGGTGCCCGTGTGATGAGCGTGCGGTCCGACGATCTACCCGACGGTGTCTCCGCTGCCGGGCTCCTGCGATTCGCTACCGAGGGCTGACCGATGTGCACACGAATCCTGTGGAACAAGAGTGAGCCGTACGTCGTAGCGCGCACCATGGATTGGCCCGACACCACGATGCCGGTGATCACCGCGATGCCACGTGGAATCGCGCGCGACGGTGCGCTTGCAGGCGGGGAAGAGATCGCTGAGAACGGTGCTCGCTGGACGTCGAAGTACGGTTCGGTCGTCACGACGATCTACGGCGTCGGAACCGCGGACGGCATGAATGAGCGTGGCTTCGGCGCACACCTTCTCTACTTGGAGAATGCTGACTTCGGTGAGCGTGATCTGCGCAAGCCGGCAGTCGGAGCGCATTTGTGGACTCAGTATCTCCTCGACCAGGCGGCGACCGTCGCCGAGGCGGTGGACCTGCTCGACGAGGTCCAGATCGTCATGATGTCCGCTGAGGGCCACAAGGCCAAGACCCACCTCGCCATCGAGGACGCCACCGGAGACTCCGCGATCGTCGAGGTACTCGACGGCACCGTTCGGGTTCACCGTGATCGTCGATACACGGTCCTGACCAACGAGCCACCGTATCGAGAGCAGCTGAGAATCCTGGAGCAGGAGGACTTCTCGGCTCCCAATGACCGGATGCCGCTCGACGGCAATGTCAATCCGGTGGCGCGTTTCCAACGAGCGAGTTACTTCACCAAGATCCTCCCGCATCCGACCGGAGCTCGGGAGGCTGTCGCGGGAGTGCTGGCCATCGCGCGGAATGTCTCGATTCCGTTCGGCGCACCGTACGAGGGTTTCGGTCTGTACAACACCGAGTACCGCACGGTTGCCGACCTGACCAACCGGCGGTACTTCTTCGAGCTGACCACCGCACCCAGCGTCCTCTGGGTGGAGTTCGACGAGCTCGATTTCTCGGAGAGCGACCGCTGCCTCGTCATCGATCCGGCAGATGTCTCGCTTGCCGGAGACGTCACGAAGGCCATGGCAGTGGCAGAGCTGCCGTTCTGATTCAGTGCTCTGAACTGCGACGATGCGACGCCGCAACGTTGCAAACGTGACTGCAACGTGGCTGCAACCACTTTGCTCCTAGTGTGTGCAACAGATCACACACGGCCTATCGAGTGGCTTGTGTGGCAACGAGAAAATGGCACTGAGGAGCTACACAATGACTGTCTACGCAAAGCCGGGTACCGACGGCTCGGTGATGTCCTTCGAGTCCCGCTACGACAACTGGATCGGCGGACAGTGGGTCCCGCCCGTGAAGGGGCAGTACTTCGAGAACCCGTCGCCCGTCGACGGCAAGACCTTCTGCGAGGTCGCACGCTCGACCGCCGAGGACATCGACCTCGCGCTCGACGCCGCGCACAAGGCCGCTCCGGGATGGGGCAAGACGGCTGTCGCGGAGCGCGCGCTGGTGCTGCTGCGTATCGCCGACCGCCTCGAGGAGAACCTCGAGAAGATCGCTGTCGCCGAGACCTGGGACAATGGCAAGGCTGTTCGTGAGACCCTCGCCGCCGACATCCCGCTGGCAATCGATCACTTCCGCTACTTCGCGGGCGCTCTGCGTGCTCAGGAGGGCTCGATCTCGGAGGTCGACGAGGACACCGTCGCCTACCACTTCCACGAGCCGCTCGGCGTCGTCGGCCAGATCATCCCGTGGAACTTCCCGATCCTGATGGCCGTGTGGAAGCTCGCACCCGCTCTCGCCGCGGGCAACGCCGTTGTCCTCAAGCCTGCGGAGCAGACCCCGGCGTCGATCCTGTACGTGATGAGTCTGATCGCCGACATCCTCCCCGCCGGCGTCATCAACGTGGTCAACGGCTTCGGTGTCGAGGCGGGCAAGCCGCTCGCGTCGAGCAACCGCATCCGCAAGATCGCGTTCACCGGTGAGACCACGACCGGCCGTCTGATCATGCAGTACGCCTCGGAGAACCTGATCCCGGTCACCCTCGAACTCGGCGGCAAGAGCCCCAACATCTTCTTCAACGACGTGATGGCTGCCGACGACGGCTTCTTCGACCGTGCGCTGGAGGGCTTTTCGATGTTCGCGCTCAACCAGGGCGAGGTGTGCACCTGCCCGAGTCGCGCCCTCATCCAGGAGGACATCTACAACGACTTCATCGAGAAGGCCGTCGACCGTGTCTCGAAGATCAAGCAGGGCAACCCCCTCGACACCGAGACCATGATGGGTGCGCAGGCGTCGAACGATCAGTACGAGAAGATCCAGTCGTACCTCGCGATCGGCCGGGACGAGGGTGCCAAGGTCCTCATCGGTGGCGAGGCTGCTCACCTCGGTGGCGACCTCGAGGGCGGCTACTACATCAAGCCGACCGTCTTCTCCGGACAGAACAACATGCGCATCTTCCAGGAGGAGATCTTCGGTCCGGTGCTGGCCGTCACGACCTTCAAGGACTACGCCGACGCCATCCACATCGCCAACGACACCCTCTACGGATTGGGCGCGGGCGTGTGGAGCCGTGACGGTGCCACCGCCTACCGCGCAGGCCGCGAGATCCAGGCCGGACGCGTGTGGACGAACACCTACCACGACTACCCGGCACACGCCGCGTTCGGTGGCTACAAGCAGTCCGGTATCGGCCGCGAGACCCACCTGATGATGCTCGAGCACTACCAGCAGACCAAGAACCTGCTGGTGGGCTACGCGCAGAACGCCAAGGGCTTCTTCTGATCCTGACGGCAGGCACGTCGACGCCGCCACGCAACCTTTTTCAGGTTGTGTGGCGGCGTTCGTCGTGTGCAACGCGCCTGCAACAGAACAGCGACTACTCTGTGGTTCAGATCACAGTGAGAGGTAAACGATGAGCAGTACAGAATCAACCCCGTCGACGTCGGCCTCAGCGGCCGCGGACGGAGCGGTGCCTGATCGTGTGATCGCCACAGACGCCGCCGTGCAGCTCCTGACCAAGTTGTCGGAGCTGCACGGCGGGCTCATGATTCACCAGTCCGGCGGATGCTGCGACGGTTCGGCGCCGATGTGTTACCCCGTCGGTGACTATCGGGTCGGCCAGCGCGACGTCCTCGTCGGAACCATCGAACTGCCCGAGCCCCTGCCCGACGTGCGGGTCTGGATCAACGGCGACCAGTTCGAGTTGTGGAAGCACACCCAGTTGATCCTCGACGTCGTGAAGGGTCGCGGCGCCGGATTCAGTCTCGAGGCGCCGGAAGGGGTTCGATTCCTCTCTCGTGCAAGGGCTTTCAGTGATGAGGAAAATGCCGTTCTCGCGGCGAACCCACCGCTGACCGGCGCCGCGGTCGGCGTCTGACAGCGGTCTGTTCTTCGGCGAGGGCTGCTGTCCGAGTCGCCCGAAGGGTCCGAACTGCGAGGTCACTGTGAGTGTTGGTCATTTGATCTGCTAGCTTTCTCACGTCGTCATCGACGATGTGGTCGGGGACACAAAGCTAGAACAGAGGATTTACAAGAATGAACCGCAAGATCAGTTGTGCAGTTGCCATCGCGGCCGCGGCGGGAGCCGTCTCGTTCGCACTGCCGGGTACGGCATCGGCCGCACCGGCGTTCAACTGCGCCAAGGTCGCCACCCCGTCGAACTCGAACGGTTGGGGCAACACCGTGCCCGACGAAAGAGGTCAGGCAGGCAAGATCACCGCTGGAGTGGCCTCCGACAACGACGGCTCGCTGGAGTTCGCGACCTCGGCATCGACCAAGCGCCAGGCGTCGTACCACTCGGCGGGCCAACTGCCGCTCGCCGATCTCAACGGCAGCGCGCTCACATTCCAGAAGTCGAACGGCAATGCCAACTGGCAGATCCGCATCACGGGCGCGAACACCGGCACGTCGAGCGGATTCGCCACGCTCGTGTGGGGAGCTCCTATCGGAGCGGGCAAGGCCGACGCGACGTCGTCGAACCAGTGGTGGGCGACCCGCAAGCTGGGCAACATCCCAGCCGCGCAGAACGCATCGCTGTCGGCCCTCATCGCCGCCGCGAACTCGGACGGCAAGAAGGCCGTCGTCGATCTGTACGGAATCTCCAGTCAGCCCGGTGGCACGGCTGATGCGAAGGTCAACGTCGACGAGGTGACGTTCAACAGCTGCACGACCAACTTCAAGGTCTCCGGCGGAAACGGCTCGATCGAGTTCCCGAGCTTCGGTTCATAACCACGTCGTTTAGCAACGTCAGTGATTCCTCGACCGGGGTGGCCGCAAGCAGGCCGCCCCGGTCGAGTCGTCAGCGCTGCGACATGTCGCCGGTGGCGGGCACGCCGTCGGCGAGTTCGTAGCGCAGGAACACCGTGCCACTCGGACTCGCGACGGGAGGGTCGACGAGTCTGAGATTCGCGGGCACCGTCCCGGCGTCGAAGATGCGTTTGCCGCTGCCCAGGAGAATGGGGTGGACCCAGAGGTCAAGGCGGTCAAAGAGTCTCTCGGACAAGAGGGTTTGGACCAGATCGAGGCTGCCGACGACCGTGACGTGCTGATGGCGGTCACGGATTTCGCCGATCGCCGCCGGAAGGTCGGGGCCGAGTTGTGTTGAGCCATCCCATGTCAGGTCGGCCGAACCGCGCGAGGCAACGTACTTCGGAATCCTGTTGAACAAGGCGCCGAACTCGTCGTCCTGATGCGGCCAGTAGTCGGCGAAGATGTCGTAGGTCCGTCGGCCCAGAAGCAGAGCGTCGGTCTCGGCGTACGCGGCGACGACCTGAGCGCCCGACGTTTCGTTCAGTAGCGGTGCTTGCCAGCCTCCGAAGTCGAAATCATCGGGATCCTCTTCCGGTCCTCCAGGTGACTGTCCGACGAGGTCGAGTGTGGTGAACAGTTCGATCTGAATGATCCCCATGGTGTGCTCCTGATGTTGGCGGGTCGACGGAGGGCAGACCCGACGTCGTCCGGAAAGTCATCGCCGAGGCACGACGTTCGGCGAGCTCCGGGTCTTTGCATCCGCCGATCGGTGGATGCGCTCATCACCCGGCCAATCGGCCTTGCGGTGGATGTGAGCCCGCGGGAATCAGGCCGAAACTCATTGGTGTCGAAAGAAAAACACCAGATCGGCCGCGAGACCGGGAAATCGAGAAGTAGCCATGTTCACCACAACACAGGACCCCAGCATCGGCGCCACCGGCAGTGCAGCCACAGCATCTGCTCCCAAGCGCAAGAACGTGATCGTCGGCGTCATCGCCGGACTCGCACTGATCATCGCGGCCATCGGAATCGGCCTCGGCGTGACGGCAATGGGCCACAGCGGCACCTCGCATGCCGCGACGACGCCCTATAGCAACTCGTCGACGAGTGGCGGTGGCTCGCAGTCCGACGGCGCCGGCACGGTGTCTCCCGCAGTGCCGTCGCAGCCGGGTAACGACGTGTCGCCCGCTGTCCCGTCGCAGCCGGGTAACAACGTGTCACCTGCCGTGCCGTCGCAGCCGGGCAACAACGTCTCACCTGCTGTGCCGTCGACTCCGACCAACAATGTCTCGCCTGCTGTGCCGTCGCAGCCGGGTAACAATGTGTCGCCCGCCCAACCGTCGACGCCGGGCAACAACGTGACCCCTGCTCAGCCGTCGACGCCCACGGGCAGCATCTCGCCTGCTCAGCCGTCGACCCCGACCGGAAGCGGCATCATCACACCAGCGAGCCAGGCGGCTGCGTGACCTGCTCCCACACGACCTACTCAGGCACGACGAGGTCCGCGACCGCACCGGTCGCGGACCTCGTCGTCGTTGCTGATCCGGCCGTCTTCCCGACTGCTCGCCGGTAGGCTCACTCCATCGACACGGTGTGCGCCCGGCCGAGGGCATTGAGATGACCTGGTTCCACAGATCGATCGTGGAGACCGGTCGTCTTCCCCTGTTCTTGTTCTTGATCGCATTCATAGCGACGTTCATCTTCATCCGGATCAGCGTTCGCCTGATTCGTGCGGAAGTGCGCTGGTGGCCAGGCAATGTCGCGCCGGGCGGACTCCACCTGCACCACGAGTTCTTCGGCGTGATCGTCATGGTGTTGTCGGGATTCGGGCTGGTCGCGGTCTCTCGCTTCGATACTCCGATCGCAGACTGCGTGCTCGCGGCTCTCTTCGGAATCGGCTGTGCCCTCGTCCTCGACGAGTTCGCGCTCATCCTGCATCTGCGAGACGTGTACTGGGAGAAGGAGGGTCGGGCGTCGGTCGACGCGGTGTTCGTCGCCATCGCGATCGGCGCGTTGTTCCTGATGGGCTTTCGGCCACTCGACCTGACGTCTGCGGCCGACGAGTTCCGCGATGATCCGAACGTGACGGCGCGGATCGTTGTCATGCTCGGCATCGTGGTGAATGTCGTGTTGGCGGCGATCACTCTCGCCAAGGGAAAGCTGTGGACCGGACTGGTCGGTATGTTCTTTCCGGTTCTCCTGGTGGTCGGCGCCATTCGCATCGCGCGCCCGGCGTCACCGTGGGCGCGTTGGTTCTACCGCAGCCGAGAAGGCAAGTACGACAAAGCGGTCCGACGCGAACAGCGGCTTCGGGAACCGCTCATTCGGTGGAAGATCGTGGTGCAGGAGGCGCTCGCGGGCCGATTCGGTGTCCCAGATCTGCCGCCCGACCCGGTGCCCGAGGTTGTTGCGGCGGCTCCGGGTGGCGTCGCGCTTCCGAGCAGAGCCGCGACAGCCGTGCGTTGGCGTCGGGTGCGACATCGGCTTCGTGTGGTCCCCACGTGGCGACTGCCGGTGATCCTCGTGTTAATCGCGATCGTCGCGGCGCTGCTGTGCATCACGATCGACGAGAACCTCGGTCTCGACGTCGACTCGGGAACCTTGGCGACCGTACTCGGCGTGATCGCCGGGGCCACAGCCACTTTGACGGGCCTCGTTTTCACCGCGGTGACGCTCGCGATGCAGTTCGGGGCGTCGCAGATCTCGGTTCGCGTCATCCCCATGCTGCAGCGTGAGCCGGTGATGCGCTGGTCTGTCGGGTTCTTCCTTGCCACATTCGTGTTCAGCGTGATGGTGGCGATGGATCTCGCTTTGACCGGCCCCGATGACGGGACTCCTGGAGCTTCGACGGCGATTGCGGCCTTCCTGACGGTGGTGTCGGCGATCCTGTTCGTCGCGCTGGTCAGCAAGGTCGGCGCGGTTCTGAACGTTGCGCAGTTGATGCGATGGATCGCTGCGGACGGTCGTGCGTCGATCCGCCGGCTGTACCCGGAGGAGTCGCTCGAGACCCAGGTGCCGAACGTGGCACCCACGCCTGACACCGCTCTCGACGAAGAGTCACGTCACGTGATCATGTTGCGCGAGATAGGTTCTCGGGGTCGGGTGTTGCTCGCGGTGAACGTGCCGATGTTGGAACGGTACGCGGCGGCCTGGGGTGTGAGATTCGATCTGCTGGTGATGGTCGGCGACAACGTGCCGCACAACGTCGGCGTGATCGCGGTGGTCGGCAACCCTCGAGGCGGGCCGGTGCCCGAGCACAAAGTGTTGCGGTGCTTGCTCTTCGGCGATATGCACCAGCCGTCGGTGAGTCCTGTCGCTGCGCTGCAGGCTATTTCAGACATTGCGCTCAAGGCGATCTCGACCGCGGGCAATGATCCGAGCACCGTGGTGTTGGCGCTCGACCACATCGAGGACATGCTGCTGATGCTTGCGCCTCGTGTCCACGCGGACGCGGTTCGACGTTCGCCTGCGGTGCGCGGCTATCGACGGACGTGGGCGGACTATGTCGCGATCGGCACCGATGAGATCCGTAGGCACAGTCACGGCCAGGCCCAGGTGCATCGACGACTGCGTGCGCTCTACGAGACCGTCGCGGCACAGTGCGGCGCGGACCAACAGCCGCCGATCGTCGAACGTCTTGCGGCACTGGACGAACAGGTCGCGCTCGATTGGCCGATAGCCCTCGACCGTCGGCTCGCGGAGCGTCCGGACCGGCAGGGTTACGGCTCTGAGCGCGGGTCGACGTTCGACTGAGCACGCGCTCCGGCGTCGACCACCGGAACCTCGGCGATCGCGGCCGTCCCACCGCCGGGACGTCGGGTGACGGTCAACGAGCCGCCCTGTTGCTCGAGGCGCACCCGACGCGAGACAAGTCCGATGTGTCCCTCGGCGACGCGACGATCGAGGGCCGACTCGTCGACACCGCGTCCGTCGTCGACAACAACCACACGAGCTGTGCCGTCGTCGAATTCGACTGACAGTTCGACGGCGTGGGCGTCGGCATGCTTGACCACGTTGGTCAGCAGCTCGCGTGCGGTTGCGAACAGCATGGGATCGGACGTGGTGCGCAGATCGCTCGGCCAGCCGACGGTGTCCACCGAGATCGTCAGCGGGGCACGCTGTTCGACCGAGGCCGCGAGGTCGGTGACCGCAGTGGCGAGTCCTCCCTGTTCGAGTACGGCGGGATGGAGTTCGCCCAACGTCGAGCGCAGTAGCCTCGACGCCTCCCGAAGCGCTGTGTCGACCCGTCCGAGAGCGTCGGGATCTGTGCCGTCGCGCGCGGCATCGAGTTCCTGCCGCGCGCCGAGCACGTACTGCAACGCGCCGTCGTGGAGGTGCTCGGCGAGGTCGCGACGTTCGCGTTCCTCGATGCGGACGGTCTCGTCGAGAAGCCGAGCACGTTGTGCCGCAAGAGATCCGATCGTCGACACTCGTGAGCGCTGAACGGTCGAGAGCATCACGCTGCCCAGTGCGAGGATCGCGACGACAAGCGTGCGCATCGCGATCAGCGACCACGGTTCGCCGTTGGGGACACGGGCCAGAGCGCTCGCGAGGAAGTAGACGACGACGGTCGGGATCACCACGAGCGCACAGACTCTGGGGCGCAGTTGCGTCGCGGCGATCATCGGGATGGCCACGAATCCGTTGACGAGTACATCCGAGGTCCAACTGACCTGATCGGAACGACTCGCCACGACGATCAGCACGACGAGGACAGCGAGGTCGACAAACAAAGCGAGCCAAGCGAATCGGATCATGCCCACCCGTATTCGGGAGGCCGCCAGCACACCCGCGAGACACCAGACGGCGTAGAGCACCGCGACCACGATGCAGAACGCGGCGCCGTCGGCCGGCGGATCGAGGAGCACTGTCGCCAGCACGAAGATCGCGAGCAGCATGCGCAGCACGACCTGCACTCGGACGCCGAGAAGTGCGTAATCGATCAAGATCTCGGAGATGCGCGGCTCGTCGATCAGCTCCGTCAGGCCGAGCTGCGGCGCCTGGCCATCCGGGTTGCCCGAGCGTCCATAGCTCAGGCGTCTGAACAATGAGGGTCGAGTCATTCGAGGAGTCCGCGACGCATCGCCTCGGCGACGGCGGCAGCGCGGTCGGACACGCCGAGCTTCTCGTACAGGTGTTGTGCATGTGTTTTGACGGTCGACGCCCCGATGAAGAGCTCGCCTGCGACCTGCGGGATCGACAGGCCGCGAGCGAAGCCTTCGAGTACCTGGCGTTCACGCTCACTGAGCGCTGGGCCGTCGTTGCGCGCATGCGACCTGATCTCACCGACGAGCCCTGCGGCCAACTCCGCGGGGACCACCGTCTCGCCTTTGGCGACCCGCGTGACGGCTCCGACGATCTCGTCGCGGCTCGATTCCTTACTGAGATACCCCGCAGCACCCTTCTCCAGCGCGGCGAAGACGATGGGCGCGTGGGTGACAGCGGAGAGAATAAGGACCCTTGTCCGCAGTCCGTCCCTGGTCACCGCGTGCGCGACGTCGACGCCGGTCAGTCCCGGCATCTGATAGTCGACGACGGCCACGTCCGGCAGGTCAGCACGAATGAGTTCGAGGCCCGAGGTGCCGTCGCCTGCCTCGCCCACCACGCGAACGCGGCCACTCTGGGTGAGTCCGCGAGAGATGCCATCCCGGAAGAACGGATGGTCGTCGATCACCACAGCAGTCACCAGCGATTCCACCGACTCAGGATAGGCGTTCGACGTCCCGTTTGTTGCACGTAACCTGCGCAATCAGCGGCGATGTGGTAGCCGGATTTCAATACTGGGTACTCCCCGTGAGAAAATATTCGACAATGCTCATGAAGCAGTGGGGTGTCAGCGCGATCTCAGGGTCGGCGCACCCCCGCCAGCAACGGCGCTGGCACGAGGCAGCCACCGAGTGATCACAGGATCAGCCCAGGTCAGCCCACGATGAGGGTGGATTCTGTTGGCTCGGAAGGACTGCTGTCAACGACGAAACGGGTGACAGCTCTGCGCAACGTCGCGCACCTAGTGAGGCGAATACATGAAGCACGCTCCAGGCCCCATTGGGCTCTATGACCCGGCCAACGAACACGACGCGTGCGGTGTTGCGTTTGTAGTCGATATGCATGGTCGTCGCAGCCGCGACATCGTGGACAAGGCGATCACCGCGCTGATCAACCTCGAGCACCGTGGTGCTGCGGGCGCAGAGCCGAACACCGGCGACGGTGCCGGAATCATGATCCAGGTGCCCGACCGCTTCCTGCGTGAGGTTGTCGACTTCGAACTGCCCGCCGAGGGCAGCTACGCGACCGGTATCGCCTTCCTGCCGCAGGGCTCGAACGACGCCGCGACCGCCGCCGAGGGCGTCGAGAAGATCATCGAGTCCGAAGGTCTGACCGTGCTCGGCTGGCGCGAGGTACCCACCAACGAGAACGGCCTCGGTGCGCTCGCGCGCGACGCGATGCCGACCTTCCGTCAGGTGTTCCTCGCCGGTGCCTCGGGCATGGAGCTCGAGCGCAAGGCATTCGTCGTACGCAAGCGTGTTCAGCACGAACTCGGCAACAAGGGTGCCGGTGCCGACGGCCCGGGCCGCGAGACCGTGTACTTCCCGAGCCTGTCGGGCACGACCTTCGTCTACAAGGGCATGCTCACCACCCCGCAGCTGCGGGAGTTCTACCTCGACCTGCAGGACTCGCGGGTGGAGAGCGCGCTCGGCCTCGTGCACTCGCGCTTCTCGACGAACACCTTCCCGTCGTGGCCGCTCGCCCATCCGTTCCGCCGGGTCGCGCACAACGGCGAGATCAACACCGTCACCGGCAACGAGAACTGGATGCGTGCCCGTGAGGCGCTGATCGACACGTCGCTGTTCGGCGATGGCGCAGCGCAGAAGATCTTCCCGGTGTGTACTCCCGGAGCGTCGGACACGGCACGCTTCGATGAGGTGCTCGAGATGCTGCACCTCGGTGGGCGCAGCCTGCCGCACGCGGTCCTGATGATGATCCCCGAGGCGTGGGAACGCCAAGAGGCGATGAAGCCGGAGCACCGCGCGTTCTACGAGTACCACGCGTCGCTCATGGAGCCGTGGGACGGACCGGCATCGGTCTGCTTCACCGACGGCACCGTCGTCGGCGCCGTGCTCGACCGAAATGGCCTGCGCCCCAGCCGAATCTGGGTCACAAAGGACGGCCTCGTCGTGATGGCCTCCGAGGTCGGCGTGCTCGACATCGACCAGGCCGACGTCGTGCAGAAGCTGCGCCTGCAGCCGGGCCGCATGTTCCTCGTCGACACCGAGGCGGGCCGCATCGTCGACGACGAGGAGATCAAGGACGAGCTCGCCGCCGAGCATCCGTACGCGGAGTGGCTCGAAAAGGGTCTCGTCCACATCGACCACGTCAAAGCATTGCCGCACGAGCACATGTCCCATCACCGGGTCACGTTGCGGCAGTTGGTGTTCGGTTACACCACCGAGGAGCTCAACCTGCTGGTCGCGCCGATGGCGAAGACCGGAGCCGAGGCCATCGGCTCGATGGGTACCGATACCCCGATCGCGGTGTTGTCGGCCCGTCCGCGAATGCTGTTCGACTACTTCCAGCAGCTTTTCGCGCAGGTGACCAACCCGCCGCTCGATGCGATCCGCGAGGAGATCGTCACCAGCATCGGCGGGACCATCGGGTCCGAAGCCGATCTGCTGCATCCGGGTCCGGAGTCGTGCCGCCAGATCTCGCTTCCCTCACCGGTGATCGACAACGACACACTCGCCAAGTTGGTCCGGATCAACGAGGATGACGCGCTTCCCGACTTCCGCAGCATCCAGATCCACGGGCTCTACCCGGTGTCCGAGGGTGGTGCCGGGCTGCGCAAGGCGCTCGACGAGATCCGCGCCAAGGTCAGTGCTGCCATCGACGACGGCGTGAGCCTCGTCGTGCTCAGCGACAGGGAATCCGACGAGACGCTCGCACCGATTCCGTCGTTGCTGCTGACAGCCGCGGTTCACCACCACCTGGTCCGCGAGCGCAAGCGCACCCGTGTCGGCCTGATCGTCGAATCGGGTGATTGCCGCGAGGTCCACCACGTCGCCACGTTGGTGGGATTCGGTGCGGCAGCGGTCAATCCGTACATGGCCTTCGAATCGATCGAGGACATGGTCGAGCGCGGAGTGCTCGGCGACATCGAATTCGAGACCGCCCGCAACAACTACATCAAGGCCGCGGGCAAGGGCGTGCTCAAGGTGATGAGCAAGATGGGCATCTCCACGGTCGCCTCGTACACCGGCGCCCAGCTCTTCCAGGTGATCGGTCTCGACCAGGACGCCGTCGACGAGTTCTTCAGCGGAATGAACAGCCAGCTCGGAGGCGTCGGACTCGACGAGATCGCCGCCGACGTCGCAACGCGACATGCCTTGGCATTCAACGACCGTCCGTCCGAGCGCGCACATCGCGAGCTCCCGGTCGGCGGCGAGTACCAGTGGCGGCGCGAGGGTGAATACCACCTGTTCAACCCGGACACCGTGTTCAAGCTTCAGCACGCCACGCGCACCGGTCAGTACAAGGTGTTCAAGGAGTACACCAAGATGGTCGACGATCAGTCGGCCCGAATGGCAACTCTGCGTGGACTGTTCGACTTCAACTTCGGCGATCGTGACCCGATCCCGATCGACAAGGTCGAACCCGCGAGCGAGATCGTCAAGCGTTTCTCGACCGGCGCGATGAGCTTCGGTTCGATCTCGGCCGAGGCGCACGAGACCTTGGCCATCGCCATGAACCGACTCGGCGGACGGTCGAATTCCGGTGAGGGCGGCGAGGATCCGCGTCGTTTCCATCACGACGAGAACGGTGACTGGCGTCGCAGTGCGATCAAGCAGGTCGCGTCGGGACGCTTCGGTGTCACCTCGCACTACCTGAGCAACTGCACCGATATCCAGATCAAGATGGCGCAGGGTGCGAAACCCGGTGAGGGTGGCCAGCTTCCGCCGCACAAGGTGTACCCGTGGGTCGCCGAGGTTCGTGGTTCGACGCCGGGCGTCGGCCTCATCTCGCCGCCCCCGCACCACGACATCTACTCGATCGAGGATCTCGCCCAGCTCATCCACGATCTGAAGAACGCCAATCCGCAGGCGCGCGTACACGTCAAGCTCGTCAGTGAGCTCGGCGTCGGAACGGTCGCCGCGGGTGTGTCGAAGGCACACGCCGACGTCGTGCTGATCTCCGGCCACGACGGCGGTACCGGTGCGTCGCCGCTGACATCGTTGAAGCATGCGGGTGCCCCCTGGGAGATCGGTCTCGCCGAGACGCAGCAGACCCTGCTGCTGAACGGACTTCGGGACCGCATCTCGGTGCAGGTCGACGGTCAGCTCAAGACCGGACGCGACGTCGTCATCGGTGCACTGCTCGGAGCCGAGGAATTCGGCTTCGCGACAGCGCCTCTCGTCGTCTCGGGTTGCGTCATGATGCGCGTCTGCCATCTCGACACCTGCCCCGTCGGCGTCGCCACCCAGAATCCGCTGCTGCGTGAGCGTTTCACCGGCAAGCCGGAGTTCGTCGAGAACTTCTTCATGTTCATCGCCGAAGAGGTACGCGAACTGCTCGCTCGCCTCGGGTTCCGCACCCTGCAGGAGGCTGTCGGCCACGTCGAGGCGCTCGACACGACAAAGGCGCTCGCACACTGGAAGTCGTCGAAGGCGGGCAAGCTCGACCTGTCGCCGATCTTGTCGACGCCCGAATCGCCGTTCATGAACCAGGACCTGTACTGCTCCGGCGTGCAGGACCACGGGTTGGAGAAGGCGCTCGACCAGCAACTCATCGCGCAGAGTCGTGAGGCGATCGATCACGGCACCAGGGTGTCGTTCACGTCGAAGATCACCAACGTGAACCGGACCGTCGGAACGATGCTCGGCCATGAGGTCACCAAGACGCATGGCGCACAGGGTCTTCCCGAGGGCACGATCATCATCGACTTCGAGGGTTCCGCAGGCAACAGCTTCGGTGCCTTCGTGCCGAAGGGCATCACGCTTCGACTCGAGGGCGACGCCAACGACTTCGTGGGCAAGGGTCTCTCGGGTGGACGCATCGTGGTGCGGCCGCCGGCGGGAACGCCGGAAGGCTTTGTCGCAGAAGACAACATCATCGCCGGAAACGTGATCGGCTTCGGCGCCACCAAGGGAAAGATCTTCCTGCGGGGCGTAGTCGGAGAGCGCTTCTGCGTGCGTAACTCGGGTGCCACCGCGGTGGTCGAGGGCGTCGGCGATCACGGCTGCGAGTACATGACCGGCGGACGAGTGGTGGTGCTCGGCGACACCGGGCGCAACTTCGCGGCCGGTATGTCGGGCGGCATCGCCTACGTGTACGACCCAGAGAACAAGCTGGGCACCAACCTGAACCCCGAACTCGTCGACCTCGAACCACTCGACGACGAAGACATCGAGTTCTTGTCCGGCATCATCGGTGAGCATCGTGGCGAGACGGCGTCGCCCGTCGCCGCAGCGATTCTCGCCGATTGGGAGAACACCCAGCAGGCGTTCGCCAAGGTCATGCCGCGCGATTTCAAGCGCGTGCTTGCCGCGATCGACGCCGCAGAGAAGTCCGGACGAGACGTGAACGAAGCGATCATGGAGGCCGCACGTGGCTGACCCCAGAGGATTCCTCAAGCACACCGAGCGTGAACTGCCCGAGCGGCGTCCGGTCGACCTGCGGTTGATGGACTGGAAAGAGGTCTACAACGACTTCGACAAGTCGGAGCTGCAGACCCAGGCCAGTCGCTGCATGGACTGCGGTATCCCGTTCTGCCACAACGGTTGTCCGCTGGGCAATCTGATCCCGGAGTGGAACGACCTCGTCTACCGGGATCAGTGGAAAGAGGGCATCGAGCGCCTGCACGCGACCAACAACTTCCCGGAGTTCACGGGTCGTCTGTGCCCGGCGCCGTGCGAGGCGTCGTGCGTGCTCGGTATCAACCAGCCCGCGGTGACCATCAAGCAGGTCGAGGTGGAGTTGATCGACAACGCCTTCGACAGCGGCTGGGTGCAGCCGGTGCTGCCGACTGAGCGCACCGGCAAATCGGTTGCGGTCGTCGGTTCGGGTCCCGCGGGACTCGCTGCGGCGCAACAGCTCACGCGCGCGGGCCACACGGTCTACGTGTACGAGCGCGCCGACCGCATCGGCGGACTGCTGCGCTACGGCATCCCCGAGTTCAAGATGGAGAAGCGCCACATCGACCGTCGTCTCGAGCAGATGCGGGCCGAGGGCACCGTCTTCCGCCCAGGCGTCAACGTGGGCGTCGACATCACCGTCGCACAGCTTCGCGAGGACTTCGACGCCGTCGTGCTCGCGATGGGTTCGACGATCGGTCGCGATCTGCCGATCCCCGGACGTGAGCTCGACGGCATCCACCAGGCGATGGAGTTCTTGCCGCAGGCCAACCGGATTCAGCTCGGCGACACCGTCGACGGTCAGATCAGCGCCAAGGGCAAGAAGGTCGTCATCATCGGCGGTGGCGACACCGGCGCCGACTGCCTCGGTACGTCGCTGCGTCAGGGTGCCGAGATTGTGCACCAGTTCGAGATCATGCCCAAGCCGCCGACCGAGCGCGCCGAGCAGACCCCGTGGCCGACGTACCCGCTGATGTACCGCGTGTCATCTGCCCACGAAGAGGGTGGCGAGCGTGTGTTCTCGGTCAACACCGAGCAGTTCACCGGCGAGAACGGCAAGGTCACCGCGCTCAAGGCCCACGAGGTTGCGATGCGCGACGGTCGGTTCGAGAAGGTCGAGGGCTCGGACTTCGAGCTCGAATGCGATCTGGTGCTGCTGGCCATGGGCTTCGTCGGCCCCGAGCGCGCCGACCTGCTCGACAAGCTGGGCGTCGAATACGACCAGCGCGGCAACATCAAGCGCGACAACGACTTCGCTGCCATCGGGCAGGAGGGCGTGTACGTCGCGGGCGATGCCGGGCGCGGACAGTCGCTGATCGTGTGGGCCATCGCGGAGGGTCGCTCGGCGGCCGCTGCGGCGGACCGATACCTCGCGGGGGCGTCGGATCTTCCCGCACCGATCGTGCCGACACAGGTCGCGCAGCGCTGACCTGCTGACTCCGCTGGGGGTGGTCTCGACAGGCTCGACCAGCGGGGACAGCTCGGCCGGCGGGTGGGGCGCTCGACCGGCGGGTGGGGCGCTCGACCAGCGGGGACAGCTCGACCAGCGGTGGGGCGCTCGACCTTGGGCGGGGCCGTCAGAGCTTCTCGAGCACGCTCGTCATCTGGGTGGGCACCGAGTCGGCGAGGCGGCCGAAGATGAAGCCGAAGAGCGGTTCGCCGATCAGCTTGAAGCGGTGGAAGTCGACGAGCGCACGGTAGGTGACGCTCGTCGTTCCATCGCCGAGGTCGGTGAACGAGAGGTCGTCGGACGTCGTAGCGGTCTTGTTCGAGCCGGAGAACACGACGTGGTCGGGGTCGTCGCGGGTCAGCTCGTAGGTCAGCTCCGTCGAGATCCCGTACAGCTTCGACTTGTTGTGCCAGCGGGTGCCGAGTGCGATCGGGGCGCCGTCTTCCTGCGTGCATTCGACGGTCCCCGGGTCCCACTGCTCCGCGTGGGAGAAGTCGCGCAGATAGGCGACAATCACCTCCCGCGGCTGTCGGACAGTGAAAGTGCGCGAGACGTCGACCACCGTGGCCTCCTTCATGTGGCGGGTAGCTCTGTTCCGTAGACAAAGGTTCTATGAGAGTTCGGTGAGACGACGCTGCCGGATGGGTGGATCCCTGCCTACACTCTCTTGGTCGGGCCGCGGCTGATTCGCCGTGGACACGTGGTTGCGGAGGTACAGGTCGGTGCGCAGGCTTCTCGGGATGGCAGTGGCGGTGGTGTTGGCGGCGTGTGGCGTCGTTGTCGCAACGGCGGGTTCGGCGTCGGCGGCGCCGGGACCGTGCCCCAAGGTATATGTGCTGGCGATCCCCGGGACGTGGTCTGACGGCCCGGGTCTGCTCGGTGCGGTCACGTCGAATCTCGGGCCGGACACCAAGGTCTCCTATGTCGGCTACGACGCCACGGCGTTCCCGTGGGAGAGCGCCATCTACGGAAAGTCGAAGGCGCAGGCCGTAGCCAATACCAAGGGGCTCGCCCTGGACATGCTCAAGCGGTGTCCCGGCACCAAGATCGCGCTCACCGGGTACAGCCAGGGAGCCGACGCCGCGGGCGATGTCGCGTCGGAGATCGGTACCGGCCGTGAGAAGATCCGTCCGCAGCAGGTCGCAGGCGTTGTCCTGATCGCAGACCCCCGCCGCTCGTCGAAGGACAATCTGGTCGGTCCGCCCCTCACCGGACAGGGGAGCGGAGGGCCGCGCCTCCACGGCATGGGCTACGTGCTGCCGCACGCCTTCACCATCTGCGCGCCCAAAGACCTCTACTGCAACGTGCCACGTGATTACTACGTGACGCGCGTGATCGGCTACCTCGCAGAGACCAGTGATCCGACGCCGAGCCAGGTCGGTCAGTACCAGGCAGAGGCGGGCGCGATCGTCAACGAGTTGCTCACCAGGGGCGGACCGGGGAACGTCGTCAACGAGCTCAGCAACGCTCGCGCACGGCAGCAGATCATCGAGTTCAATCGATTCCTGCAGTCCGGTTCACACGGCGACTACGGGAGTTTCCAGGTCAAGCCGGGCGTGACTGCCGTGGCTTGGGCGCATCAGTTCCTCGCCGGATTGGGCTGAACGGCGCGTCGGTCTCTGGCTGGTAACGAATCCTGTGTGACGATCGATACGTAAGGGTGAGTTGCGCCGACGAAGTCGGCAATACAAGATAGTAAAGATCGTATCCATTCTGACGCAGGAAACGTATCGTCATGAAGCTGGCAGCAACGTTCCAAACACCCCGTCGACACTCGATGCTGAGTGCCATCTCCGGCGGCCGACTCGGCCGCAGTCGGGAACCTCAGCGATTCCCCGCGGAGGCCGAGCGCCTCGTCACCGCGGCGGAACTCAAGCGACTGACTGCGTGAGCAGGACGCTGGTCACTCTGCGGTGACCCGCGCCGATGCATCACCCAGAGAGATCACGTCGCCGACGGCCAACTGCCTACCTCGTCGTGTTTCCACATCTCCGTTGACGGTGACGAGACCGTCAGAGATGACCTCCTTGGCCTCGGCCCCGGACTCGATGAGATTGGCCAGTTTCAGGAACTGACCGAGCCGGATTCCGTCTTCCCGGACTGGCACATCGAACGCGTCGTCGTCCATGTCTGAGATACTGCCTGACCGGCGAACAGTACGCACCGTTGAACCGCCGGTGAACTACCTTTGATCCATGGCGGTCGAGTCCCCATCTCACGTACACCCGGGTGCCCCCACAGATCCCGACGTCGCGGTGCAGCGGTCGGAACGCGCAGAGGCGGATCGCCGGTCGGCCGATCTACTCGAGCGCATCCGCCACCCTCGCGGATTCGGAAGCCACGCGCCACAGATCGCAGGGCTCGTCGTCGGGATCATGGCGACCATCGCGTTGCTGTCGAGCATCTTCCCGTTCTTCCGGCACTGGATTCACGTACCGCGCGACTACGTGGACGACTTCATCATCTCGATGCCCGACACGAGCTTCGCGTGGTCGTTCGTGTTGGCGCTCGTCGCCATCGCACTGACAGCCCGAAAACGCATCGCGTGGTGGATCTGCGTCATCTACCTGCTGCTGTTCATGGCAGGAAACGCGCTGCTCCTGTGGCAGCCGGTCGCCGACGACTTCGACGTCGACGACACCGAGCGGATGAACATCGTGATCGGTCTCGGTATCGATCTCGCGGCGCTGGTCTTCCTGCTTGTCACGTATCGGCAGTTCTATACCCGGGTTCGACGCGGCGCCCTGCTGCGCGCGCTCGTGGTGCTCGTGGTCGGACTTGCGGTGGCAACCGGCATCGGGTTCGCGTTGGTGTGGCTGTTCCCGGGCAGCCTCGAACGCTCCGAGCGTCTGCCCTACGCGTTCAACCGGGTCGTCGCGTTCGCCGCGATCGACCAGCGGACCTTCGACGGCCACCACACCTATCCGCCGGTCAATGGTGCTCTGGGCCTGTTCGGCGCACTCGCGCTGATCGTCGCGGCGTCGGTGCTGTTCCGATCGCAGCGGCTCAAGTCGCTGATGACCGCGACCGACGAACGACTGATCCGTGCGCTGATCGCGCGATTCAACGACGACGACTCGCTGGCCTACTTCTCGACGCGACGCGACAAAGCAGTCGTCTTCTCGCGCGATGGCCGCGCCGCGATCACCTACCGCGTCGAACTCGGTGTCGGGCTTGCCGGTGGTGATCCGATCGGCGACCCCGAGTCCTGGCCCGACGCGATCGCAGAGTTCCTGGTGCTGTGCGAGCGCTACGGGTGGCACCCCGCGGCGATGGGTTCCAGCGAACGGGGCGCGGCGGCATTCGAGGCCGCGGGATTCACGTCGCTGAACATCGGCGACGAGGCGATCCTGCACACACGGCAGTACACGATCAGCGGCCCGACGATGAAGGGCGTGCGCCAGGCGGTCACACGAACCCGACGTGCAGGCGTCACCACCCGCATCCGCAGGCACCGCGACATTCCGCCGACCGAGATGGTCGACGTGGTCGCGCGGGCCGACGCCTGGCGCGACACCGAGGAGGAGCGCGGCTTCGCGATGGCGCTCTCCCGCATCGGCGATCCCGCAGACGGCGACTGCCTGCTGGTGGAGGCGGTCCTGAATGAGGGTGAGCCCGACGAGAAGGTCGTCGGGATGCTGTCATTTGTTCCGTGGGGTCGGCGCGGGGTCTCGCTCGACCTGATGCGCCGCGACCGCAGCGGCATCAACGGTGTCGTCGAGACAATGGTCAGCGACCTGTGCCGCGACTCGGAGAACTTCGGGATCACCGACATCTCCCTGAACTTCGCGACGTTCCGCGCCGTGTTCGAGAAGGGCCAGGAGATCGGCGCGGGCCCCGTCATGCGCGGGAGCTATGCCGTGCTGATGTTCGGCTCCAAGTTCTTCCAGATGGAGTCGCTCTACCGGTCCAACGCGAAATACCTTCCCGACTGGCAGCCGCGATTCCTGTGCTTCGAGGACACCCGAATCCTGGCGCGGGCCGGTCTGGCGGCCGTCGTCACCGAGGGCTTCGTCAGGCTCCCCAGGTTCGGTCGCAAGCAGCAGTACACCGCGGGACAGTCGTCGATTCCCGCAGGCATCGATGTCGACGCGTTGATCGCTGAACTCGACGCCGAGGCGGAGGCGCAGAACGCGGTCGCGGCGCATCGTCCGGAACAGGTCAGGGTGCGGCTTGCCAAGCTGGACAGGATGATCGACGACGGCGTCGACCCGTATCCGCCAGCCGATCCGCCGTCGCACTCGATCGCGGAGGCCGTCGCCGCGCCTGCGGGCACGCCGGTGTCGATTGCCGGCCGCATCACGCGGCTCCGTGACTTCGGCAAGGTGGTCTTCGCCGATGTCCATGACTGGTCGGGGCAGGTGCAGATCCTGGTGGAGGCATCGCGACTCGATTCCGGCTCAAGGGATTTCGCGTCTGACGTCGACCTCGGTGATCTGGTCGAGGTGCACGGTGAGATGGGCACGAGCCGCAAGGGCGAGGTGTCGGTGCTCGTGGACCGCTGGGCGATGATCGGAAAGTCGCTGCGTCCGCTGCCCGACAAGTGGGCGGGCCTGACAGACTCGGAAGCCCGTGTGCGGCAACGATACGTCGACCTCGCGATCAATCCGCGTTCGCGGCAGTTGCTCGCCACGCGGAGCGTCGTGGTCAAGGCGCTGCGTGACTTCCTCTCTGCCCGTGGCTATCTCGAAGTCGAAACCCCGATTCTGCAGCAGATCCACGGTGGCGCGAACGCGACGCCGTTCACAACGCACATCAACGCCTACAATCTCGACCTCTACCTGCGCATCGCGCCGGAGTTGTATCTCAAGCGGTTGTGCGTCGGCGGCGTGGAGAAGGTGTTCGAGATCGGCAGGAACTTCCGCAACGAGGGCGTCGACTTCAGTCACAATCCGGAGTTCACGAGCCTGGAAGCCTATGAAGCGCACAGTGATTACCTGAAGATGCTCGATCTCACGCGCGAGATGATCCAGTTCGCGGCCACCGCCGCCTACGGTGAGCCGGTGATCGTGCGCTACGACGACGAGGGCAACGAGCAGCGAATCGACATCTCCGGACAGTGGCCGGTGAAGACCGTCTACGGGGTGGTGTCCGACGGCGCCGGCGAGGAGATCACGCCGGAGACGTCGGTGGAGCATCTGCGGGAGGTCTGCAAGCGCCTCGACATCGCGTTCCGTCCGGACTGGGACGCGGGCGCGATCGTGCAGGAACTCTACGAGCACCTCGGCGAAGACCGCACCACCTTCCCGACGTTCTACACCGATTTCCCGACGTCGGTCTCGCCGCTCACGCGGGCGCATCGCAGCGAGCCGGGAGTGGCCGAGCGATGGGATCTGGTGGCGTGGGGCGTCGAACTCGGTACCGCCTACACCGAGCTGACCGATCCGGTGGAACAGCGCAAAAGGCTTACCGCGCAATCGGTTCTGGCTGCCGACGGTGATCCGGAGGCAATGGAGCTCGACGAGGACTTCCTGCAGGCGCTCGAATACGCGATGCCGCCGACCGGTGGTCTCGGCGTCGGCGTCGACCGTGTGGTCATGTTGATCACGGGTCAGTCGATTCGCGAATCGTTGGCATTCCCGCTGGCCAAACCACAGGAGAACTGAGCGGTGGACGACGGTCGGCGCGAGGTCGATCGGCCGCCGCCGGGGCAGATCGTCGACGTCGACGGCCAACGCATTCACGTCGTCGACGAAGGGTCGGGTCGGCCACTGTTGCTCATGGCTGCGATGGGAAGCAACTGGTTCGATCTCGACCATCTCGCCGCACGACTCGTCGAGCGTGGTTGGCGGGTGGTCCGGTTCGACCGCCCGGGATATGGACTGTCCGAACAACTTTCGCGTGGCCGCGTGCTGACCCTGTCGCTCGAAGTCTCGTGGATGGCGGGCGTCCTGGATGCGCTGCGGATAGCAGAGCCCGTGACCGTCGTCGGACACTCGGTTGCCTCGCTGTATGTCGAGGCGTTTGCGCGAGTCCATCCCACGCGCACTGCGGGTGTTGTGATGCTCGACGGTTCTTACGTGCTGCTGCCGTGGCGGGTGGTGCCGCTCGGTGTACGAATCGACAACGCGCACAGGATGATCGACACGGGTAGGAGGGTGACGCAGCGGTTTCGGCTTCCGCGGCGTGGATTCTCGCGGGTGCGGACCGTCGTGCTGCCGAGGCCACCGGAGGGCTTCTATGATCACGAGCACTACTGGGCCGCAAAGGTCTTCGGCAACTGGCCGATGCTGCTCGCCACGATGGTGGAGAACGCTGCCTTCCCCGCGATCAACGCGTCACTGCGTCGCATGCGCAAAAATCATCCGATGCCACCGGTTCCGGTGATCGTGGTGGCCGCGCTCTCTGGTCCGAAGCCGTGGCAGCGTTTCTGGCTGTGGAAGCAGGCCCGCTATGCGCGGATGCTCGGTGGTCGGCTCATCCCGGTCGCCGCGCGCCACTTCGTCGTGCTGGAGATTCCCGACGAAGTCGCGGACGCGATCGATCAGGTGCGCTGATCGGCAGCGCGTTTCTTACCGCCCGGTAACCTGAGGTACCCATGACCGCGCGTCACACCTATGCTGTACGTCATGGCAGAGCTGACTTTCACCCCCACGGCCGACCTCGTCGACGAGATCGGTGCAGATGTCCGTAGCTGTGATCTCCAGTTCACCCAGTACGGCGGGGTCCGTGAGTTCGTCGGAACGGTGACAACGGTCCGCTGCTTCCAGGACAACGCGCTGCTCAAGTCGATCCTCGGCGAGTCGAATCCCGGCGGAGTGCTGGTGATCGACGGTGATGCCTCGGTGCACACGGCGCTGGTCGGCGACATCATCGCGGAGCTGGGCCGGTCGAACGGCTGGGTCGGGATCATCGCGAACGGCGCGATCCGCGACGCCAAGACCATCGGCGGGATGGAGATCGGCGTGAAGGCGCTCGGCACCAACCCCCGCAAATCCACCAAGACCGGAGAAGGTGAGCGCGACGTACCGGTGACGCTCGGTGGAGTCACCTTCACGCCCGGCGACACCGTGTACTCCGACGACGACGGCATCGTCCTCGTCGCGCCCTGACCTTTCTCGGCCTATCGACACTCTCTCGATCACTTTCACGCAGCAGGAGGCTCCGATGCCCAAGCCAACACCCGACTACTTCGAACGACTCGGCGCATTGGTCGCGATCGACAACGCTGCCGCACGCCCGACCCGATCGATTCTCGAAGCGTTCAGCGGCGTCGAAATGGCGACCATCCCTGTCGGCACCGCCGAGGATCTCGAGACCGCGGTGTCGCGGGCGCGGGCCGCTCAGCAGGGGTGGGCCAAGCAGTCACCCGCGGAGCGCGCGAAGGTGCTCAAGAAGTTCTCCGAGTTGGTGTTCGCCAACGCGGCGTCGTTGATGGATATCGCGCAGGCCGAGACGGGCAAGGCTCGCTCGTACGCGCAGGAAGAGGTTGTCGACGTCGCGCTCACCGCGCGGTACTACGCGACGCACGGCCCGAAGATGCTCGCCGAGCGCAAGGTGCAGGGGATGCTGCCCGGTGCCACCAAGGTGCGGGTGCGGTATCAGCCCAAGGGCGTCGTCGGAGTGATCAGCCCGTGGAATTACCCACTGACACTTGCTGTTTCGGATGCGGTCGCGGCCCTGCTCGCCGGCAACGGCGTGGTGATCAAGCCCGACAGCCAGACCCCCTACTGCGCGCTGGCGCTGGCCGAGCTGCTCTACGAGGCAGGTCTGCCGCCCGCGCTGTTCGCGGTGGTCCCGGGCCCGGGAAGTGTTGTGGGACAGGCCATCATGGCGACCTGCGACTACGTGATGTTCACCGGATCGTCGGAGACCGGAGCCTCGCTCGCCGAGCAGGCGGGGCGTCGACTCATCGGCTTCTCTGCAGAACTCGGTGGCAAGAACCCGATGATCGTGACGGCCAACGCCAAGATCGACCACGCCGTCGAAGGTGCTGCGCGAGCGTGCTATTCGAACTCCGGTCAGTTGTGCATCTCGATCGAGCGACTGTACGTCGACAAGGCGATCGCCGACGAGTTCACCGAGAAGTTCGGCACCTTTGTCCGCAACATGAAGCTCGGAGCCAACTACGACTTCAACGTCGACATGGGGTCGCTGGCTTCGGCTGCGCAGGTCGAGACCGCAGAAGCGCACGTCGACGATGCGGTGTCGAAGGGCGCGACGGTGGTCGCGGGCGGCAAGCGCCGCGCCGACCTCGGGCCCTTCTTCTTTGAGCCGACGGTCCTGTCGGGCGTGACCGACGAGATGACCTGCTTCCGTAACGAGACATTCGGCCCGGTGGTGTCGGTGTATCCGGTCGACTCAACGGACGAGGCGATCAAGCTCGCCAACGACACCGACTACGGTCTCAACGCGAGTGTCTTCGCGGGCAGCAGCGACGAGGCGCAGGCGATCGCGGAGCAGTTGCGTGCCGGCACCGTCAACATCAACGAGGGCTACGCGGCAGCGTGGGCGTCGACCGCGGCCCCGATGGGCGGCATGGGAATCTCGGGCGTCGGCCGCAGGCACGGCGAAGAAGGGCTGCTCAAGTACACCGAGCCGCAGACGATCGCCGAACAGCGCTTCATCGGCATCGACAAGGCTCCCGGAGTTCCGAAGAGTGTCTACCGCGCAGTCACCCCGCTCGCTGTGCGATCGCTGAAGTTCCTGCCGGGCCGGTAAACGTCGGGATCTCCCGCTACGGGCGATTCGTCGGGTTCTCGACCCCCGGACGCATGTGAGCCGTTACGGTTGGCCTCATGTCGCCGCAGCGCAGCGTACTCAAAACCGGTGTGATCTCGTGTGTGGTCGCGGCCGGTGTCGCAGGAACCGTGGCGGGTGCCCCGTCAGCCGAGGCCGCGCCGCGCCTTGCGGTCAGTTCGATCGCGACCGGGCTGAGTCACCCCTGGGATATCGTCACCGCGCCAGACGGCACGGCCCTCGTCACCGAGCGTGCCGGCCGCTTCGTGGCCATCAGACCAGGGCAGGCGCCGAAGACCATCCGGGTCGACCTGAGCGCGCTCTGGGTGCACCGCGAAGCCGGACTCATGGGTCTCGCGGTTGATCCGGGATTCGCGCAGAATCGTCGAATCTATTCGTGTCAGGCCGAGAAGGCCGGCACCGGATCGTCGGTCGCGCAGGGCGCCAAGATTCCGCAGGGTGTCGGAAGCGTGCCGCTGCCGTGGCCGAACACCGGGCAGCAGGTCACGGTGGCATCGTGGCGGGTGTCGCAGGACTGGTCGAGTATGCAGCGCGAACGGACGGTGCTGGCGGGTATCCCGTTGAACGCGGGCGGCAGGCATGCGGGATGCGGATTGGCGGCGGCGTCGGACGGGACACTGTGGATCGGCACCGGCGACAATGCGACGGCCGAGTATTCGCAGAGTCGAAAGTCGTTGGGCGGCAAGGTCCTACACGTCAATGCCGCAACCGGCCGGCCCGCTGCCGGTAACCCCGACCCCGCAAGTCCGATAGCGACGCTCGGCCACCGCAACGTGCAGGGCATCGCGCTGCAACCGGGTAGCGGACGGGTCTACTCGATCGAGCAGGGCACGAGCGCCGACGACGAGCTCAACCTCATCCGACCGGGCGCCAACTACGGCTACCGGCCCGACCGCGCGCCGGTGATCTACGACGAATCGGTGCCGATGACCGACCCCACGCGCGTGCCGGGTGCGGTCGGTCCGATCTGGAAATCGGGCGCGCCGACGATTGCGACGCCCGCACTCCAGTTCTTGCCGACCACCGGCTGGGGCGAGTGGAACGGGGCGGTCGTCATCGCCGCACAGAAGGCCAAGAAGTTGGTCGTGGTGAAGCTCGACGACAGCGGGACGCGGGTCGTCGACGTCGAAGAGGCACTGTCGGATCGGTACGGGCGACTGCGCGCACTGGCCGTCGACAGAGACGGCTCGCTTCTCGTCGGCACCGACACCGGTAAGGATCAGATCCTACGAATCCGCCCGGGAGCCTAGGTGTTGTGTGCGCTGTCGGTGACGGCACTTGTGTGTGACGGCAAACGTGTGTGACGACGACGTGGTGCGGCACGCGCACGAGGAAGCCAGACGAGTCAGTCGTCGAACCGCGTTGCGGATGACCGCAGCGGCCGGTGTTGCGGCCGCGGGGGTCGGTGCTGCGTCGCGACCCGCGCGCGCGTCCGCGCAACCCGGCGCGACCCGGGTCGTGGATCTGACCCATCGGCTCGGACCGGGTTTTCCGATGTGGCCCGGCAACCCGCCGGTGGTCAGCGTGCAGACGTCCCGAGTAGGGCCCGGCAACTCGGGCTTCGCCACCAGGTGGATGTCGTTTGCAGAGCACTCGGGAACCCACGTCGACGCCCCTGCGCACAAGATCGCAGGTGGACGAACCGTCGACGCCATACCGGCGCGCGATCTCGTGGTGCCGCTGGTGGTGATCAGCATCGCGGCCGCCGCGCGCGGTAATCGACGCGCGGTTCTGACCGAACGCGACGTCGAGGAGTACGAACGCGTTCACGGTCGCATTCCGCCACGTGCGTTGGTGGCACTGCACTCGGGGTGGCAACCCGCGACGGGCGGAGCCGACGCGCCAGGGTTCGATCCCACTGCGGCGCAGATGCTGGTGACCGAACGGGGAGTGTCGGCGCTCGGGACCGACACGTTGAGCGTCGACATCAGGGGAGCAGTCGGTGCGCATACCGCGATTCTCGGTGCCGGGCGGTACGCCGTCGAGGCGCTGGCCAATCTGACGGACGTTCCGCCCGCAGGGGCGCGCGTCGTCGTGGGTGCGCCTCGGTTCGCTGGTGGAACCGGCGGTCCGGCGAGGGTGCTCGCACTCGTCGACTGACGGACGCGCGCGTTCACAGACTTCTCCCAGCGAGAGTCCAGGGTCGCGGTAGCGAGGTCTCGGAATCTGGTAGTCGAACCCGAACCGAGACTTCTGCCTCACACCGAGATTCTGGAGGAATGATGACCGCACTTCTGGAGCGGCGCGACGTATCGCCGCCCGCCGACGATTCACCACCGACGCCAAGGCGTCGCCGATTGGCAAGGCGTCCGCTGTGGTGGAGTCCGTTCGCGCTCGCGGGACTCCTCGTATCGACCGCGGTGCTCTACCTGTGGAATCTCTCCGCCAGCGGATACGGCAACACCTTCTACGCGGCCGCGGCGTGGGCGGGCTCGCAGAGCTGGAAGGCCTGGTTCTTCGGAGCGCTCGACCCGTCGAACTTCATCACCGTGGACAAGCCCCCGGCGTCGCTCTGGATGACGGGACTGTCGGTGCGCGTCTTCGGGATGAACAGTTGGGCCGTGTTGGTGCCGCAGGCGCTGATGGGCGTCGCGGCGGTGGCGCTGATGTACGCGACGATGCGTCGAGTGATCACCGATCCGAGGCAGGGGACCGCTGCGGGACTGATCGCGGGCGCGGTGCTCGCCTTCACCCCTGCGGCCGCGTTGATGTTCCGCTTCAACAACCCCGACGCACTGCTGGTGCTCTTGATGGTTGCCGCGGGGTACTGCCTGGCACGGGCGATCGCGACGAACTCCGGCCGGTGGCTGGCGCTGGTGGGTGTCGCGCTCGGCTTCGCATTCCTGACGAAGATGTTGCAGGGCCTGTTGGTGCTGCCCGCGTTCGGTCTCGCCTACCTGCTGTTCGCAAACAACGGTTGGCTCAAGCGAATCGGGCAACTCGTCGTCGCGGCTGTGGCTCTCGTGGTGTCGGCCGGATGGTTCGTGGTGGCGACGATCCTGACACCTGCCAGCTCACGTCCCTACATCGGCGGCTCGACGAACAACACGTTCATGGATCTCGTCTGGGGCTACAACGGCGTCGGACGCATCAGCGGCGGTTCGGGCGGAGGCCCTGGCGGCGGCGGTGGTGGCGCAGGAGGTTCGTTCGGCGGATCGACGGGCCTGAGTCGGCTCTTCAGCTCGGAGATGGGCAACGAGATCTCATGGTTGCTCCCTG
Organism: Gordonia sp. 852002-50395_SCH5434458; assembly: GCF_001665905.1. Taxonomy (NCBI): domain Bacteria; kingdom Bacillati; phylum Actinomycetota; class Actinomycetes; order Mycobacteriales; family Gordoniaceae; genus Gordonia; species Gordonia sp. 852002-50395_SCH5434458. The sequence continues at coordinate 19,328 of NZ_LZTC01000004.1, read as the reverse complement.
TCGCGCTCTTCGCCATTGCCTTCTGCGTGTACCTGATGATCCGCAGCTTCCCGATCTTCAACTATCGCAACGGTATTCATCGCACCGAGGCCGGCGCGGTTGTCGCCTGGGGTGGCTGGTTGCTGATCACCGCGATGATCTTCAGCTACATGAGCGGCACCATCCATCCCTACTACACGGTGGCGCTGGCGCCTGCTGTTGCCGCGATGGTTGCGCTCGGTGGAGTATTCGCGTGGCGTCGTCGAGCCAACTGGGACGGCCGAATCGCGTTGAGCGCCATGATCGGTCTGGCAGCATGGTGGTCGATCGTCCTGCTCAACCGCAACGAATGGGGTCCGGTCTGGTGTAGGTGGGTTATCGGCGCTGTGGCCGTGCTCGCAGTGATCGGCGTGCTCGCCGGAGGTGCGCTCGGACTCAAGAAGCTGTTCGTGGCTTCGGTGATCGCGGGAGCGATCGCGGGATTCGCAGGGACAGCGGCATTCTCGATCGCCACGGCCGCGACGGCACACCACGGGTCGATCCCGACAGCAGTACAGACGAGCGGCGTTCAGGGTGGCATGGGCGGACCGGGCGGGGGCGGTCCGAGCGGCTCGCGAGGCGGCAGCGCACAGAACGGCGGCGCGCAGAATGGCACAGCGCAGAACGGCACCGCGCAGTCGGGTTCGGGACAGCCGGGAATGGGTCAGCCTCCCAACGGAACTCAGTCGAACAGCGGGAATCAGTCCAACGGCGGAACCCAGAGCACGCGCTCGTTCGGTGGCGGCATGGGTACGGGCGGTCCGGGCGGCGAGTCGTCGACCAATGCCGAACTGGTGAAACTGCTCCAGAACACCAACAGCACCTGGGCGGCGGCGACCAACGGCTCGCAGTCGGCGGCGAACATCGAGATCGCGACGGGGAAGTCCGTCATGGCGATCGGCGGGTGGAGCGGCGATCCCGCACCGACGCTCGACGAGTTCAAGCAGTACGTGAAGGAAGGCAAGATCGCGTACTACATCGGCGGTGGTCAGGGTGGCCCCGGAGGCAACTCCGCGATCTCCACCTGGGTGGCCCAGAACTTCACTGCCACAACGGTCGGAGGCACCACGGTCTACAAGCTGACGTGACACGCCACGAGTTGACGTAGGGTCAAAGCACCATCGGCGGCCCACCTTTCGCGCCGAGCGCGGGGGTGGGTCGCCGATGTCGTCAGGCGATGCGGACACACGCCGAGCAGAAGCCGACCGAGCATTTGGAGAGCCATGACCGAGAAGATCACCGAGTTCAGCCGAGACGGATGGACCTTCGACGTCGTCGATTCCGGTCCGATACCCGGTGCGGCGTCGGACATTCCGGTGATACTGCTGCACGGCTTTCCGGAGCGGGCGTCGTGTTGGGAGGACGTGACACCGCTGCTCAATGAGCGCGGATTGCGCACCGTCGCACCCGATCAGCGTGGCTATTCGCCTGGCGCGCGGCCACAGTCGGTGCGCGACTACAGAATTGACGAACTCGTCGACGACGTCATCGCGTTGGCGGATGCGCTCGACGCGCCACGTTTCCACCTTGTCGGGCACGACTGGGGCGCGGCGGTCTCGTATGCGGTCGCAACCCGTCACCCTGATCGGGTGGCCACGTTGACGACGTTGGCCGTTCCACACACCGGTGCCTTCTTGCGTGCAATGCCCCGCGGCCAGGCGTTGAAATCGTGGTACATGGGGTTCTTCCAACTGCCCAAGGTGCCCGAGAAGTTGATTGCGTACGGCGCGAAGCACGGCGGCGGCGCGGGTGGGCGACTGGAGATGTATCCCGGCTTCTCCGAACGACTCTCACGCGAGATCGTCGACTACGGCGCACTCACCGGAGGGATCAACTGGTATCGCGCAATGCGGTTCTCGTCGATCGGTTCGTTGGCAGGAGACAAGGTGCGGGTGCCCACCACCTACCTCTACGGCGACAAGGATCGCTTCTTGAGTAAGGCGGGGGCGCGCGCGTGCTCTGAATTCATCGACGCCCCATACGAATTCGTGGTCTTGCCAGGCGTCGACCATTGGATGCCGCAGCGTGCTCCCGAGGCGATCGCCGACGCGATCACCGCGCGGGTGGAGTCCCTGCAGGACTGAGACTCTGCTGACGGACTGAGAAGCTACTGGCGGTGCCGTCGCCAGCGCAGCACGACCAGTAGTGCGATCGCGAGCGCCGCGAGTGCTCCGCTGATCGCCCCGAATGCGATCGGCATCGCCGGGTTCGTCGCGGGAACCTCTGTCCGCCCCGAGCTGATGCGCGCGAAACCCGCTCTCGCGGCGTCGGATTCGGCAACGGGATCGGATGTCGCCGGTGCCGGTGCCGCAGGCGCTGGGGCCGGCGCAGACTCCTGGACACCCGGGGGCTCGGAAGCCGGAGTCGATTGCGCATCCGCCTCGAACAAGGTCGGTTCGTCCGCCGCAGCAGCCGCGGGAGGAGTTGTCTTCGGGGGAGCCTTCTTCTCCGCGGCCTTGGTCGGCGGTGCCTTCTTTGCTGCGTTCTTTGCCGCAGACGGAGTCGCGGCGCCCTTCGCCGGGGCGCTCTTCTTTGCCGCGGTGGTCTTCTTCGCTGTGGTCGCCTTTTTTACCGGCGCGCTCTTCTTGGCTGCAGGCGCCTTCTTCGCAGGAGTGCTCTTCTTGGCGGGCGCTGCTTTCTTCGCCGCGGGAGAGGCCGGGGAGGACTCATCAGCAGGGGACTTCTCGGCAGGAGACGTATCCGCAGTCGACTTCTCGGCGGGCGACGCTTGCGCGGGCGCGGCCTTCTTGGCGGCGTCGTTCGTCTCGTCGGCGGCAGGTGTGCGCGACGCGTCGTCGGACGGTGTTTCGCCGGAAGTCGGGTCTGTCATGTCGGGACGCCCCCTGGGGTCGGTCTGGATGGTCCTCATCGTAAGCGCGGCGTCGAAGCAGTTGGAGATGTTCGAGCCGTTGGTGATGTTCGACGCCGCGCGAGGGTTGCGTGCGGTGTTGCTACGTGCGGACGCCGAGTCGGGCCATGATGTCGGCGTCGATGGCGCTCAACTCGTTCTCGACCGCCCTGTGTGCGGTCTTGCGCTGCTGCGCCGGCATCGGCTCGGCGGCGTCGACGGCGATGGCGAGATTGTCGAGGCGAGCGGTCATGGCGTCGACGAACTGCTTGGTGTCCGACGACGTGTCCTGCGCGGATACCTTCTGCAGTGACGTGCGCAGGGCCTCGATGCGGGCCAGTAGGGGCGCGCCGCTGCCCGAGTACTTGACCAACTGTGCCGGCGACACGCCGATGCGCTTGGCTTGGAGTTCGGTGATTTTGCCGCGGCCGGCGACGGCGAGGCGGTAGATCACGGGCACTGCGATGGGCGCGACGAGGCGTGTGACGGTGAGGAACCGCTTGACGCTCGCGGGGCTGAACGGCTTGGCGTCGGCAGTGGCTTTCGCTTTCGCGGCAACGGTTTTCGCCTCGGCCTTGGCCACCTTCTGAGCCGCCTTTGCCTCGGCCTTCAAGGTCTTGCGCTGTGCCTTGAGTTCCTTCTCGACGATCTTCTTGCGTGACTTGCGCAGTTCCTTGGACGCCCTGCGCCTGTCCTTCGCGGCCAGCTTCGCGTCGAGCTTCGCCTTGGCCTTGAGTGCCTTGGTTTCTGCGCGTCGTTGAGCACGAGTCTTACCGTCGGACGAGAACAATCCCATGCGGGCACCTTTCCCTGCGCCAGTTTGCTACAAGCATTGCATAGGCTCGATACAGACCGATCACATCCGTCGCACCGGCGGTGTGATCGACAGCCCAGATGTCTGATGAGCCGGTGAGAATCGAGGTGGGGTGTGGCCGCGGCCGTGTTGCATCCGCGCGACCTGGCGGGATGCGAGCATCGGGTCGCCCTGGACTTCAGCCATCCCGACCTCGTCCGCGGCCGTGCAGACACCCCCGAGGCCGCCCGTCGCAAGGAGTCCGCGCAGCTACGGCGTGAGCGTATCCGCGACTTTCTCCTCGGACTCCACAGCGGCGAACCGTCGAACACGTTTGTTGTCGTCGGCGACGGGCCACACTCAGAGCGCGTTGCTGCCACCCGAGAGGCTTGCTCGTCGGGTGCGCGGTGGATCTGGAATGCGACGCTGCCGACAGACCGCGAACACGGCAGACGAGGGCATTCAGAGCTCCTGCTGCGCGTCGGCGAGGCCGACGACGCGGCGTCGGGCTACATCCCGATCATCGTGGTGAACCATCGCGTGACGTATCCGGCGAAGAACCCGCGTCTGCACACCGCCGAGGTACCGACCCTCGTCACCAGTCCGCTGTGGGGGTGGATTCCGGCGCCCGACCCGTTCCGATCACCCCGAAGCAACCGCCGCGACCAGCTACGACTGGCGCATTTGACGCAGATGCTCCTCGACGAGGGACTCTCGCCCGACGTCGAAGAAGACGAGTTGCGCGCGGGGGTCATCGGACTCGACGCCGACTGCATCGTCGTGCACAGGGTAGGGACGTCGCTGCCCGACTATCGCGAGGTATTCGACCGTAGGCAGCGCGTCGCGGCGGGGGAGATCGCGACCACGCCGCGTCGGATCGGTGAGTGCCGCGGGTGCCCGTGGTGGGGTCGGTGTGGCCCTGAGCTGGAGGAACGTCGGGATGTCAGCCTCGTCGCCAACGGCAACCAGGGCGACGCGTTGCGCGCAGTCGGGATCACGACCATCGATCAACTCGCCCGCTTCGACGGCGACCCGCCGGCAGACTGGCCCGCCAACCAGAGCTTCGACGACGCGGTGATCTGCGCGATTGCGTGGCTCGCCGACATTCCGCTCGTCCGTCGCGTCGAGGAGCCGACTGTCGCGCGGGCCGACGTCGAGGTCGACGTCGACATGGAGAGCTTCGGCGAGGACGGCGCGTATCTGTGGGGCACGCTGCTGACCGACAACACCGACCCTGGTCGGGACGTCGTCTATCGCGGATTCGCCACCTGGACACCGCTGCCGACGGCCGACGAGGGCCGGGCGTTCGCCGAGTTCTGGACGTGGTTGATGGCCGAGCGCGCCGACGCCCACGCGGCAGGCAAGACCTTCGCCGCGTACTGCTACTCGCAGCAGGCCGAGAACAGGTGGCTGCGCGCGTCTGCCGAGAGGTTCAGTGATCAGCCGGGTGTGCCGACGCCGAACGAGGTCGAGCAGTTCATCGCGTCCGACGAGTGGGTCGACATCTTCGAGGCGGTGGGACGCAACTTTGTCGCACCGAACGGCAAGGGGCTCAAACGTGTTGCGCCCGTTGCCGGTTTCGGGTGGCGCGATGCTGAGGCCGGGGGCGAGGCGTCGATGGACTGGTACCGACGGGCGGTCGGGATCGGGGGCGTCGACGTCGACCTGAGTCAGCGTTCCCGCCTGCTCGAATACAACGAGGACGACGTGCTCGCCACGAAGGTCCTACGCGAGTGGATGGACGGCTCGGCCGTCGACGAGCTCCCGTTCGCCGACGACCTACTCGCTTTCCGACGCTCAGGCGCGAGTCGAGCGGAGGGCGTCGAGGAACGAACCGCTTCCGAGTAGCGCGACAGCGCCGAGAAGCAGCAGTGCGCCCGGCGCGATATCGGCGATGAAGCCCGTGAAGCTGCTCAGGCTGATGCCACCCGACGTCGCCGGCGCCGGTGATGCCTGCGCGGCGGCCGGGCCGGAGCCGCTGCCGTTGGTCGACGCCGAACCACCACCCTGTGTGCTCGAGGTGCTGCCCGGCTGCGAGCTGTTCGCCGACGATCCGCCGCCGGTCGAGGGACTCTGGGGCTGCGCGGGCGCAGCGGCGGGCGGCGCGGCCATCGGGACCGCGAACGCGGCTGCGGGAGGTTGCGCGGCCGGTCCGGGTGCGCTGCGGCCGGGACCGGGATTCGACGGTCCGGAACCTCCGGGTGGGCTGGGCGGTGGGTTGCCGCCCGGGCCCGCACCCGAGCCGGCGTGGGTTGTCGCGGTGGTCGGCGAGGTCTTGGTGCTCGTTGTGGTGCCGGGCTTGGTTGGGGCGCCGGGGTCGGTTGAGGTGCTCGGGTCCGTGGTTGTGCTCGGGTCCGTGGTGGTGCTCGGGTCCGTGGTGGTGCCGGGGATGGACGGCGTTGTCGACGACCCGTCGGTCGTCGTCGGATTCGCGGTAGTCGAGTTCTCGCCGGTCGTGGGGTCGACTGTGGCCGTCGGTTTCGGCGTGTGGGTGTGATGGTGGCCGTGGCCGCCGCCTTGATTGCCGCCGCCGTGATTACCGCCGCCGTGCGAGCTGGAGTGGTCGGAGCCGCCGTGTCGGGAACCCGAGTCGGTGTCGGGTCCGTCGGCCCAGCCGATGCCGCTGCCGATGGCCAAGAGAAGTGCTGCGGACAGTGCGAGAATCAACGCAGGGGTGCGCGGCCGCCTCGGGCGGCGGTTGCTGCTGACGCGATGCGTCATACTGCGCTCCTGTCGGTTTCACGTCGTGATCGGCCGAGTAAACGGTACCGTGGTCCACATAACGGCGGATCCTGTGATCAGATCGAGATGAAATGTTCACCCGCGGGGAGGTGTTCGTGATCAAACTGTGAATAATGCCACAGGGCGTTAAGGTAATGGTGTTGTGGCTGGTTGCCAGCTCGCACACGGGGGGACGTTGTGCGTCTAGCATGCCCATCGTTGCATTGGGGATGCGTGTCGGGCTTTAATGTTTGCAAGTTCAAATGTCGGCTTTCGGAGAGTTGAATGACTTCACAAGGGACGGATAACCCCATGGGTGACGCCGGTAGGGGTGGGTCCGACGAACGCTCCACGTCCGTCGATCCGGGTTTATTTGCTCGACGGCTCGAAGAGCTGTTTCGTACGGTGCCAGGACCCAACGGACGCGCGTACAGCGCCAAGGCGATCGCAGCCAGGAGTACGGAGCGCGGATTCGGGCTGGGCGAGTCGTACCTCAGTCAGCTTCGTTCGGGTAAGGCCAAGTCGCCGTCGTTCAGGACGGTCGAGGGAATTGCTGCAGCTTTCGGGGTGGATGTCCACTACTTCCTCGAAGATCGCGCAGCGCAACGTACTCGCGACGAGATCGATTTGATGCGGCTTCAGGCCGACACCGACGTCCAGCTCGCGGCGTTCCGACTGGCCGGACTGTCGAGTGATTCGGTGACAGTGGTCAACGAGCTGATCAAGGTTCTGCGCGAGCAGCAGGGGCTGCCGAAGGATCCGCCAGACGTCGTCGCTGCCGGTTTGACCGACGACGAGGTAGACGCCATCGAGGCGCGCCTTCGCGTCGTCGGCTTGTCCAACGACGACTAGTACTGACGTCCCCGCGGCATCGTGACGTCGAACAAGTCGGTCGATGAGGGTTCCCGCCGCAGTCAGCGGGCGCTGTGGGCACTGGTTCGCCGGTCGCTCGACGGCCTCGACCTCGACCTTCCGCTCGACGTCGGCCAGCTCTGCGAGCGGTACGGCGAGCGGCGGGGACGTCCGATCCGGCCACTCCCGTACGCGCTACCCGCGGGAATGCCAAACGGTGTCTGGTTGGCGGCCAAAGACGCCGACTACTTCTTCTATCAGGAGAACACGTCGTCGTTGCACCGAGATCAGATCATCGTGCACGAGTTCGGTCATCTCATCGCAGGTCACCAGATGCTCGGCGAGGCGTCACTGACCGGGCCATTGGCGGCTTCCGGCGACGAATCCGACGCCGCGCTGCGTCGAACGTGCTATTCCGACGACCGCGAGTGGGAAGCCGAGACGTTGGCTTCTATGATTCTGACGTGGGCACAGTCGGCGGGTAACAGCGTCGGGACGACGGCCGACAACAAGGAAGTGCGGGGCCTACAGCGGCTCCTCGGGGGTCATAAAGGCTGGCTGTGAGGTGACTTCAGATGACCGACGTGATCAATCTCGTCGCGCTCGTCGCCTTCGTGCTTGCGCTGTGTTGGCGTCTGGACAAGATCAGGCGGGGTAGCGGCGGCCTGCAGGCCATCGCGATGACGGTGGCGATTGCTGCGCTGACGCTGGCGTTCGTGGTCAGCACCAGGACGAGCGCGCACTTCCTCGACGAACACGTCTATGCGGGTAGTTCGCGCTGGTTGTACTACGCCCTGCTCGCACTCGGTGTGGCGGCATTGGTCATCGTGTTCTTCTTCCCCACCGCTCGCGCCAGTCGCGAGCGGCGTGCCGGTCACGAAGCCTTCCCACTTGTCGTCGCACTGATCGGCCTGCAGGTTGCGTTGGTGTTCACCCCGGACTCGTTGCGCACGTCGTCGGTCAGCGAGTGGAGCTTCAAGAACTGGGGATTTGCGCTCTTCTACATCATTGCCAGCGCGTATCTCGCGTACGGATTCGGTGCGTGCGTGCGCAATGTGTTCAAGTTCTATCGAGTGTCGCAGGGGTACCTCCGGTTCTCGCTCGCGCTGCTCCTCACGGGTTTCGGTTTGCTCGCTTTTGCGTCCGTCCTGCAGGTACTCGCGGTCGTCGGAAGTGCGAGCGGTCTCGTCGGAGCGGTCAATTCGCTGATCGCGGTGCGGACGCTCGACATCGTCGGGATCGTCGCATTCCTGCTGGGCATCAGCTTTCCGATGCTGCATTCGCGGTGGACCGAGTTGGCCGCACGGCGTCGTCATCGGCGTGCCGTCGCAGCTCTCGAACCGTTGTGGAGCCTTGTGACGAGCGCGATCCCCGAGGTCGTGCTGCCTGAGGCGGGCAAATCGCCGACGCGACGCCTGCACCGTCAGGTCATCGAGATTCGCGACTCGCTCACGCAGTTGAGCCCGCTGGTTCCCGAGGAATTCGACGACGTCGACGACGAGGTGAAGGTCGCGATGCTGCGCGACGCCGTCGAGGCCTACCGCGACGAAGGCGGAGCGTCGGGGCCGGTGCGCCCCATGGTGCCCGCTGACGGAACCGGACTCGACGCCGAGGCCGCACCCCTCATCCGACTGTCACGGTTCGTCGTCGAGGATTCCGGGCGCGACGATCCCGCCGACGACGATCCTGCCGACTACTTCGAAGGGTCCGGCGATCCTGGCCATGGGCCGCGGCCGCCAGCCGTGCGCGGGGTCGAGGCTCGCGACTGACCCCGCACAAGACGGTCGGTGCAGCTCAGCGAGGCGCCATCCGGAGTGCGCCGTCCATTCGGATGGTCTCGCCGTTGAGGTAGTTGTGCTCGACGATGAACTCCGCGAGCTGGGCGTACTCTGCCGGCTCGCCGAGGCGGTGCGGGAACGGAATGGCCTCGGCCAGCGTCTTCTGGAACTCCGGGGTGATGCCCGCGAGCATCGGCGTGCTGATCGTTCCCGGCGCGATGGTGCAGACGCGAATGCCGACGCGTGCGAGGTCGCGCGCCGCCGAGATCGTCATTGCGTGAACGCCGCCCTTCGACGCCGCGTACGCGATCTGACCGATCTGGCCCTCGAATGCCGCCACCGATGCGGTGTTGACGATGACGCCGCGTGCGCCGTCGTCATCCACGGTCGATTCGTCCTTCATCTGGTTGGCAGCGAGCCGCATGACGTTGAACGTGCCGACGAGGTTGATATCGATGATCTTGCGAAACAGGTCCAGATCGTGCGGACCATCCTTGGTCAGGATGCGCGACGCCCAGCCGACCCCCGCGCAGTTGACCGCAACACGAAGTGGAGCACCGGCCGCGGCGATGGTGTCGATGGCCGACTGCACCTGCGCCTCGTCGGTGACGTCGGTGGGGATCAGGGTGATGCCATCGGTCGGCTCGGCCTTGTCGATCGACGGCTGCAGATCAAGGCCGAAGACCTGTGCGCCCGCGGCAGCGAACCGGGCGGCCGTCGCGGCTCCGAGTCCGGATGCGGCGCCGGTGACGAGTACAGAAGAGCCGGAGATATCCATCGGGGTTTCCCTTCGTTCGGTAGCTGATCTGCCTCACCATAAATGGTGGGCTCAGCACAGTTAGTAGGAACCCCTACTAAAACCGACCGATCGCTCGGGAAACTACAGGCTTTGCGGTATCACTCCTGGTCAGATGCATGCCCGCTATGTGCGGGTTCTGCTGCGGGTGCCGTTGCGGCCAGCGCCGCCGCGCGGTGGACCCGGTGGATGTAGTACGAACCGATTCCAACGATGGCAACCACAGCCGACAGCGTTGCGATGACCGTGACAGACGACGAATCGCGCAGACCCTCGAAGAGAAGCCATGCGGCAAACCCGAAGAAGAGCACGGACGCGCCGATCGCAATGGTTCGCTCGGGCAGGTGCTTGCCGAGGAGTGCGCCAACAGCGATGGCCAGCGCGTCGGCGGCGACCATGCCGATCGTCGAACCGATCCACACGCCGAGCCAGTCGCTGTGGGCTGAGAGTGTGATGGTGGCGAGCATCGTCTTGTCGCCGAGTTCGGCGAGGAAGAACGACGACATCACCGCGAAGAACACCGACTTGCCGACGCGATCGGCTTTGCCTTGCTCGGAGTCGTCGAGGCTGTCGCCGCGAAGCGTCCAGAGGCCGAAGATCAACATTGCGATACCCGCGACGATCGACATGACGTTCGTCGGGATCGACAGGCCGAGGAAATGGCCGAAGAACACGGAGACCGCGTGGACGGCGGTCGTGGCAACGGTGATCGCGAGCAGGACGATCCACCACTTGTAACGCAGGGCGTACGTCATGGCCATCAGCTGCGACTTGTCGCCCAGCTCGGCGACAAAGATCACGCCGAAGCTCAACAGGAGGGCAGCAATCATGAAGTCGAGGTTAGCCAGACCTCAACTGCGATTGCAACAGATCGCAAACCCGCATTTGTGCAGGTAGGGGGCACAAAATCCGAAGTTCGGGTACCCGTCAAACGGCCGTTCGGACTCTCTCAGGCGACGAGCAGCATCGCCAGGACAGCGGTGTCGGGGTCGGCGTTGGGGTCGATCCCGACTTTGTTGCGCAGGTTGACCACCGTGCCGTCGGCTTCGGCTTCGGCCCACCCGGCACGGTGTTCGAGTCCGAGTTCCGGCAGTCCGGGAAGCAACACACAACCCGACGCGACGTCGGCGCATTCGGGAAGCGAGGGACGGGTGCGCGACGGCGGATGCAGCATCACCAACGCGGGTGGATTGCTGTCGAGCCGGCCTGCTTCGACAAAGCTGTCGTCGACGACGTTTCCGATCGCGACCATCATGCCCACGGCGGGTTCGTCGAGGTCGTCGGGGTGTTCTTCGACGACTCGAAAGATCGTCGTGGTGGGTAGGAAGCCGGGGCGGCACGCGATCCGCACCGAGGCGACGAGCGTCTGGGTCCACTCGAGGGTCGATTCCGGCCAGCGTCCGGAGATGAGGATTCCGTTGAGATGCCCGTGTTGTTGAACCGGTGTGAGTCCGATCGGGACAGAGGACTGCATGTTCTGACCTCCCTGTTCGTGAGATGAGAATCCACCCACTGCGCGGCGTCGTCCAGTCGAAGCGCCGTGTTGTGACGCTTCGTTTACACGAAGTAACGGCAGACGCGGCCCAGGCGTGGTCGGGGTCACCAGGCACTATGGATACGTGCACTCACCGTCCGAAATGCCCGACGCAAAGACTCGCGGCGCGTTGCGTCCGCTCGAGATCGCCTGGATCGCGATCTTCGGTGGCCTTGCTGTCGCGGCGGTCGTCATCGGATCGGTCATCCCGCTGGCCAGCGCTGTTCGTGTGCTCGCGCCTGTTCCGCTCGCGTTGATCGGGGCCCGTACTCGGCCCCGCGCGATGGTCGCGGCGACCGTATCCACCGCGGCCGTGAGTTTCGCGATGGCCGGAACCAGGGCGGCGACCGCACTGCTCGCCGCTGCAGTCGTCGGAGGCATCGTCGGCGAGATCAAACGACGCGGACACGGTTGGCCGACGCTTTTGGGGGTGTCGGCGCTAGCGGCTCCTCTGATCGGCGGTGTGTCGGTCGTCGTCTTGCTGGTGCTGGTGCCGCTGCGCGAGTTGGTGATCAAAGCGACGACGAACACCATCGGCGGACTCGCCAAGTGGGTCGAGAAGGTGCCGTCGGCGCAGCCGTTGGCCGACGGCATCAACGGGCTACGCCACAGCATCGAGCAGTACTGGTGGGTCTGGATCTGGGTAATGGGCGGCGTGGGAACCTTCATCACGATGGTGGTGGCCTGGTGGATTCTGGGTGCGGTGATCGATCGGCTCGCCGACATCCCCAGCGAAGACACCCTCGACGACGCCGTTGACGACGATCGGCCGGTGGTACCCCTGCCACTCGAGCTCGACCGCGTCGGGTTCTCCTACCAGCCGGGTGGACCCGAAGTCCTCGCCGACATCGAGCTCCGGATCGAACCGGGCGAGTTCATCGCTGTCGTGGGAGCAAACGGGTCGGGCAAGTCGACGCTCTCGAAGATCCTGGCGGGTCGGCGCCCGACGAGCGGAGCGGTGCACAGGCCCGGCGCCGCGGGGCTCGGTATGCACCGCGGAACGGCGATGGTGCTGCAGCGTCCCGAGACGCAGATGCTCGGCGCGCGCGCTGCCGACGACGTCGTATGGGGACTGCCGGAGGGAACCGAGGTCGACGTCGACGGTCTGCTGGCCGAGGTGGGACTGGCGGGGCTCGGCGACCGCGAGACGTCCGACCTCTCCGGCGGTCAGCAGCAGCGGCTGTCCATCGCGGCTGCTCTCGCTCGCGATCCTGCGCTGCTCATCGCCGACGAGGTGACGTCAATGGTCGACCCTGCCGGTCGCGCCGAACTCCTCGAGGTACTCAGCGATCTTCCGCGCACTCGCGGTATCGCCGTCGTCATGATCACCCACAGGGCGATCGAGGCGGTCGCCGCCGACCGGGTCGTGCATCTCGTGGCGGGTCGCATCGTGCCGTATCGCCCGAATTGGTTGTCGGAGTTGCACGAGGTCGAGGCGGGAGCCGCCAAGAGGTTCGAACTCGACGCGTCGTGGCACGAGGCGTCGAGCGGGGACGTGGTCTCGGGGCCGGAGCCGACGAGCGAACCTGTGCTGTCGTTGAGCGGCGTCGGACACACGTATCTGCGCGGATCGCCGTGGGAAGTGAACGCACTCCACGATGTGAACCTCACGGTGCATCGGGGCGAGGGACTGTTGATTGTCGGCGGAAACGGTTCCGGCAAAACAACTCTCGCGTGGATCATGGCAGGACTCATCGAGCCGACCGAGGGCAGTTGCCTGCTCTACCTCCCGGAACGACCTGGGCAGGGTGAGCCGGTGAGCAAGCACGTCGGCGAGGTCGGGCTGGCGTTCCAACACGCGCGGCTGCAGTTGCAGAAGCAGAACGTCGGCGACGACATCATGGCGGTGGGCGGTCTCAAGATCGGCACGACCGAGGTGGCGCACACGCTCGAATCCGTCGGCCTCCCACGGACCATGGCGATCCGTCGGGTCGACGCGCTCAGCGGCGGGCAGATGCGACGTGTCGTGCTCGCCGGACTGATCGCGCGAGCGCCCCAGGTGATGATCCTCGACGAACCGCTCGCAGGTCTCGACCCCGTGGCGCGCGACGACGTCGTGGCACTGCTGGCGAGACTTCGCGCCGGCGGGATGACCATTGTGATCATCTCGCACGACTTCGCCTCACTGGGCCAACTGTGTACCCGACGCGTGCGCCTGGCCGACGGAACACTGGTGCCCGACCCGGCGCCCGGATACGACCCGGCGGGCCCAGATCACTACACAGGGCCAGAGAACCCGGCAGGCCCAGGAAGCCCCGCTGGCGCAGATAGCCCGACGCAATGGAGGATGCCATGAGCATGCGGACCATCCCGCTGCGGCAGGTGCCCGGCGACTCTCCGATTCACCGACTTTGGGCGGGCACCAAGCTGATCGGCGTGTTCGTGCTGGGGCTGATGACCGTGGTGCTGCCGACCTGGCCGTCGTTGGGGCTCGTCGCCGGGGTCATGCTGGTCACCGCCATCATCGCCGGAATCCCCGTCGGTGCGCTTCCCCGACCGCCCTGGTGGTTCTGGGGACTGATCGCCGTCGGCGCCGGGGTCAATGCGTCGTTCGGTCTCGAGGCGATCATCCTCTTCCTCCGTGCCACCGCATTGGGGCTGGTGCTGGTCGCGAGTTCGATCCTGGTCATCTGGACGACCCCGATGGCCGAGGTCGCCCCTGCTCTCTCACGGCTGATGTGGCCGCTGCGAAAGCTGAAGATGCCGGTCGACGAATGGGCCGTGTGCATTGCCCTCTGTCTACGTGGCCTGCCGCTGCTGATCGATGAGATCCGACTACTCGTCGCGGTCCACCGCCTTCGCCCGACATCGGGGCGGTCGGATCACCCGTCGGCCGAGATGGGGATCATGGACATGGTGACCGCGGCGATGTCGTCGGCGCTGCGTCGGAGTTCGGAGATGTCGGAGGCGATCACCGCCCGCGGCGGCACCGGCCGACTCACCGCGACGACGGCCGGCCCGCACCGGCGCGACGTGATCGCGCTCGTGCTGCTGGCGCTCGTCTGCGCCGTGGCGATCACGCTCTCCGTCGTGCTGTAGGTGGCCTCGACTGTCGAGATCACTCCCGCTGGTTGAGCGGACGGGAACTCGACCAGCCCCACGCCCGATCCGTATGACATTGGGCCGCGGTTTTCGGGCTGCGCGTCATACTGATCGGCGGCGTCGACCCGGGTTCAGCGGCCTGGCCTGTCGAGGTCACTTCCGCGGGGTGGGCCCTGTTTCCGCTGGTTGAGCGGGCGCGAGCGCAGCGAGCACCCGAGTCGAAACCACCTTCGCGGGCACAGTCGACTGCGGGGCGGTGGTCTCGACAAGCTCGACCAGCGGGGACGTGCTCGACGAGTGGGTGGTCTCGACAGGCTCGACCAGCGGTGGGAGCTCGACCAGCGGTGGGAGCTCGACGAGTGGGTGGTCTCGACAAGCTCGACCGGCGGAGCCGCTTGACCAGCGAGAGATCAGCTCGGCCGCCAAACGCCCGCAACGCAACGCGGCGGCCACCCGAAGGTGGCCGCCGCGTGTGGTTCGCGTGTGTTTACCTGCTAAATCAGGCCGGGACGACCAGGCCGGGGCCCTGCTTCGTCGCGGTGGCGAAACGCTCAGCGGCGTCGGCCCAGTTCACGACGTTCCACCATGCCTTGACGTAGTCGGGCTTGACGTTCTGGTAGTCGAGGTAGAAGGCGTGCTCCCACATGTCGAGCAGAACGATCGGGATGATCGCGGCGGGGATGTTGCCGCTCTGATCGGTGAGCTGCAGGATCACCAGGTTGCCTGCGATGGTGTCGTAGCCCAGGATCGCCCAGCCCGAACCCTGCAGCGTGGTGGCAGCGGCGGTGAAGTGCGCCTGGAACTTGTCGAAGCTGCCGAACTGCTGATCGATCGCGGCGGCGAGGTCGCCTTCCGGCTTGTCGCCACCGTTGGGCGACAGGTTCTTCCAGAAGATGGAGTGGTTGGTGTGACCGCCGAGGTGGAAGGCGAGGGTCGCCGAGAGTCCGTAGACCTTTCCGGCGATGCTGCCGTCCTCACGAGCCTCGGCCAGCTTGGCGAGGGTGTCGTTGGCGCCCTTCACATAGGTCGCGTGGTGCTTGTCGTGGTGGAGCTCCATGATCCTGCCGGAGATGTGCGGCTCGAGTGCCGCGTAGTCGTATGGAAGATCCGGCAAGGTGTATTCAGCCACGGGTTTCCTCTCTCTGCTCAAACCTTCGAGTCTGTGCTCAACCTGCGAGCGTTCATACCGTCGGGCACTGCTTCGGCTACTGCTCTTGGGCTCGCGCGGGGCCTTCACTGAGTGTTGTGGACGCTCGCGCGGGTAGTTCCAGCCTTCCGCAGACAGTGGGGGAATGCAACAAACACGACCCAACTAACTTCAAGTCGGGTTGAAGTATCAGAAGGCCTATGTGAGCCGGACGCCAACGAGAAGGGCTGCGCCCCAATGGGATTGATGTCAGTAGAGAATCAGCGCGAAGAGGAGCACCAGTAACGCGACGACGCTGAGTCCAATGGTGATGCACGACTGTCGGACGTTGTAGGCCGCGCTCGGAACACCGCGACGCGATCGCGTCACCCGTGATTGTCCCGAAGCGTTAACGGCCATGGAGAACCTCGTCCCGAGTTGTCGATCGTGTGCGGCTGCGCGTTGCCGGTGCGACGCCAGAACCAAGAATAGTGACTGGCATCACAGCGATGTGCGATTAGCCAGAATAGTAGACACACTTCACGCTATGACTCAAATCACGCCGAGGCAGGCCAACCGGACCCTGCTCTCGCGGCAGCATCTGTTGACCAGAGTCGACGACGACGCCATCGAGGTCATCGACCGCATCGTCGGTATCCAATCGCAGGATCCGTCGAGCGCTTTCTATGCGCTCGCGTCGCGGATCGACGAATTTCAGCCCGACGAGCTCGACGCTCTGCTCACCGACCGCGAAGTGGTCAGGATCGCGCTACTGCGAAGCACCGTCTTCTTGCTCGACGGTCTCGACGCACGATGGATTCGTGCGCTGGCACAAGACACGATCGACGCCGGAGTGCGCTCCAACCGAAGCCACGCGCTCGTCTCGTCGACGCCCGAGGCGGTTCACGCCGACGCCGCGGAGCTACTCCGCGGTCGAGCACTCGGCGGTGCCGAGTTGAAAAGCCTATTGGCGCAACGGCATCCGGACGAAGATCCGGCTGCGCTCTCCGCCCATGCGCGGTGTGGACTGCCGCTCGTCCAAGTGCCTCCGCGGGGATTGTGGAAGGGCAGCGGCGCGCCCACCTATCAACTCCTCGACGACTGGATCGGTCCCGGTGAGCCGGCCCTCGTCGGCGACGACGCTCGAAAAGAGTTGATACGCCTGTATCTTCGCGGCTTCGGTCCTGCCTCGGCCAAGGCGATCGCGACGTGGTCGGGGCTCACGCGCCTGCGCCCACTGCTCGACGAGATGGCCGCCGATTGGGAACTCGTGGAACTGGAGGGACCCGC
The DNA here is from genome assembly GCF_001665905.1 of Gordonia sp. 852002-50395_SCH5434458. NCBI lineage: Bacteria > Bacillati > Actinomycetota > Actinomycetes > Mycobacteriales > Gordoniaceae > Gordonia > Gordonia sp. 852002-50395_SCH5434458. The sequence goes on along the minus strand of NZ_LZTC01000004.1, from coordinate 2,530 downwards.
GGGTGAGGTCCTCTTCGACCTCGACGGCCTCGCACTCGCCGACCCGGACGAACCGGCGCCGGTGCGGTTGATCGCACCCTTCGACCACATCCTCGTCGCACAGGCCGACCGCTACCGGATCGCCGACGACGCCGCCTACCGACGCACCGTCACACCCAACGGCCGCTCGCCGGGGTTCGTGCTTGTCGACGGCCGGCTCGCCGGGACGTGGCGCCCGGGCGACGGACCCGACGTCGACGTAGAGCTGTTCTCCGAACTGACCCGGGCGCAGCGCGCAGAACTCGACGCCGAGGTCGAGCGCCTGCGTGAGTTCAGAGCGAGCCGCTGACACCGCTCGGCCGGCTCGAGTCGTGCTAGTCGCCGGTACGCGGATTGCGGGACGTGATGCAGTACGGCCGCCCGACTGGATCGGCCATGACCGTCCAATTGTCGAAACGTTCGACGACCCGCGCACCCCAGTCCTCGTGGCGAGCCACCTCCTGCTGCACCGAGTTCGTTGCAAGATCGACGTGCCCGGTGGCCGACATCTGGCCGTCGGGGTTGACTCGCTGAAGCAGGATTCCGACGGCCAGGTGCGGATCGCGTTGTAGCCGAACGAATTCGGGCCGTGAGACGGGCTGCGTCGGCCTGCCGGTGAGCCGCGCCCAGAAGGTGAGTTCACGGTCGAACAGACTCGCGGGCACGTCGATGCACACCTGGTCGATGATGCTGATCGTGTCGTCGGGCCATCGGATGGGTCGTGACCTCGACGACTCGCCGGCCCAGTCGACGAGGCAGAAGATGAACCCCGCGGGCGATTCGAGCACGAGGAGCTCGCCGAGGTCGTCGCGAATGTGAGCGCCGAGTTCGACGGCCTCGAGCGCAGATGTCCTCGGGTCGTCGACATGGAGGTCGAGGTGCACGCCGCCCGGGCCGGACCCGACCCGCTGCACACGCAGGTGCGGGTCACCGTTGAACGGTTCGAGGGTTGCGAATTCGCGGTGGTCGCCGCGTGGCGGTGACACCGTACTGCCGGCGATCGCACGCCAGAACGTGACCTCGTCGCCGAACTGGTCGGCAGGAAAATCCAGAAACGCCGTGAGCCACCGGATGTCCACGGCTCCAGAGTCTACGGTCGGCTCGAGCGTCGCGTCGGGGGGTGTCGGACTCGCGCACTAGACTCGATCCAATGAATGGGCCACTCGGCGAGATCGTCAAGAAGTTCCAGAAGTCCCGCGCAGACAAGGTTGCGGTGGTGCGCCTCGATGGCGTCATCGGACATGTCGGGGCGGGTCGCGGGATGACCATCGACTCGGTCGAGCCGATGTTCAAACGCGCCTTCGAGACCGAGCGCGTCAAGGCCGTCGTGATCGTCATCAACTCGCCGGGGGGTTCGCCCGCGCAGTCGGAGTACATCGCCGAGCGAATCCGACAGCTCTCATCCGAGAAGGGCGTGCCGGTTCTGGCGTTCTGTGAAGACATCGCGGCGTCCGGTGGCTACTGGATCGCGTGCGCGGCCGATGAGATCTTCGCCGCGCACACCTCACTCGTCGGGTCGATCGGCGTTGTCTCGTCCGGCTTCGGCTTCAACGAGGTGATCGACCGGCTCGGGGTGCAGCGTCGGCTCTACACCGCGGGCGACAACAAGGCCAGGCTCGATGCCTTCTCTCCCGAGAACGCCGACGACGTCGAATGGCTCAAGGGAATGCAGTCCGAGCTGCACCAAGCGTTCATCGCGTGGGTCAAGCAGCGGCGTGGAAAGAAGCTCGCCGGTACCGACGAGGAGTTGTTCAACGGCGACATCTGGATCGGCGCGAAGGCCCGCGACGTCGGGCTCGTCGACGGCATCGGAGTGATGCGGTCGGTGGTGGCAGAACGCTACCCCGACGTCGAGATCACGGTGATTTCCGCCCCGAAGCCGATCCTCGCTCGGCTGCTCAGCGGCCCGTCGGGTGCAGCTGCGCTGACCGATGCTGTCGTCTCGGGAGTTCTATCCGCTGTGGAGAAAACTCAGCGGATCGAGTTTCGCTGAGCAAACCATCCACAGTTGTCCCCACGTTATCCACAGGGCTTGTGATCTTGACCAGATCGTTTACGACGGCGCCGACAATTTCACTGATGTGAAGAGAATATGCTGGCTGACCTGCTGATTAGTGACAGGCATCACACGTTGTGGACACCCGAGCTCGAGTTGTCCACAAATCCACAGCCTCATTCACAGGTTGACACTCGTCCGAGTTGTCTAAAGCGACGCTTGTCAAACCGGCATGTGGATAGCATTATGCAGACATACATAGCGGGATGTGGATGGCGTTCGCGCGTCCGCACGCTGTCAAATTGCGCGTCCCGCGCACGACGGACACGCTCGAAGCATCAGCGAGCCTCGACGAGACCGTGACCGTCGGGTTCAGGCGAGGTGGCAGTTCCGCCCCTGCGCGATGTGCCAACATGGAAACGTGAGCATGGGCGACATTCCACAGGTACCGGTGACCGAGTTGCCGGACGACTTCACCGACGAGCCCGGCCGCGTTCTCCTCGACGTGCGCGAGGA
>NZ_LZTC01000003.1:0-85923 GCF_001665905.1 Gordonia sp. 852002-50395_SCH5434458 | reverse complement strand
TCGGCATCGACCTGGGCGACAACAGAATCGACGAGCGCAGCAAAACGGGTCGTCGACAAATGATCGCGTGCCGAGAGTGCTGCGGTGAGGCGGGCGTCGACCTCGTCGATGGTGTCCGGTCCGCACAGGCTGGTGCGGGCGACAGCGATGTGGAACCGCTGCAGATCGATGCGCCCGCAGGCCAGGAGTGAGGAGGTGTAGGGGAGTCGGTAGCGCAGGGCGTGGGCGTCGATGATCAGTTCGCGTGCCCGACCCGGCGGTAGCGACAACACGGCGCCGACGTCGGCGATGGTGCGTTCCAAACCATTTGGGCCGTACTGTGCGCGGGGGTCGTCGCCAGCTTGTCCGCGAGCAGCGAACTCGCGCAACTGTTCTGGTGAGTCGGCGCGGCCGTCGGTGAGTTCGCCGATCTCGACGCCGTAGTCTTCTTCGTGTTCCTCGTGGATGAGGCTGATCGCCGTCAACAGACGGAACTGTGCCGATGCGATGGTCGACGCGCAGTGCGCGATCACCTCGACCAGATCGGTTTTCGACAGGGATTCGTCCTCGGCAACACGCGCGAGCACCGGCGGCTGCGGCGCGGGCACGCCTGTGGCGTCGGCCGCGTCGGCCGGGTCGGGGAAGGTTTCCAAGGACATACATCGAACATACAGACGAGGTCTGACAATTCTCGCCGCTCGTCTGCGGCGGATTCTGAAGCCCACTTCCCTCAGCCGACTGGGCGCCTCATCCCGTCGACTGTGCGCTGAATCCCGCCGACTGGGTAGCGAACACAAAGGTGGGGGAGGAAAGTTCCTCCCCCACCTCGTGTGGGTCACTTCAGACTCAGCCAGATCAGGGACCCGGCTAGATCAAGAAGCTCAGTACTTCTCGCCCTTGGCGGCCTTCTCGACGAGCGAGGCAGGCGGCTCGAAGTGCGAGCCGTACTTCTTGGCCAGGTCGCGCGAGCGGTCGACGAAGCCCTGCAGTCCACCCTCGTACTGGTTGATGTACTGGATCACGCCACCGGTCCACGCGGGGAAGCCGATGCCGAAGATCGAGCCGATGTTGGCGTCGGCGACGGAGTCGAGGACTCCCTCGTCGAAGCACTTCACGGTCTCGAGGGCCTCGGCGAAGAGCATGCGCTCCTGCATGTCCTCGAACGGGATCTCGGTGCTGCCCGACTTGAAGTGGTCGCGCAGGCCCGGCCACAGCCGGACACGCTTGCCGTTCTCGTCGTACTCGTAGAAGCCCGCGCCTTCCTTCTTGCCCGGACGACCCTCGTCGACCAGGTAGTCGATGACCTCGAAGGAGCCGTGCTGAGGCAGTTCCTTGCCCTCGGCCTTCGCGCCGTCCTCGCTGGACTTGCGGATCTTCTGCATCAGGACGAGGTTGAGCTCGTCGGACAGCTGCAGCGGTGCTGCCGGGTAGCCGGCCTGAGTGCCCGCGTGCTCGATGAACGCAGGCTCGATGCCCTCACCGACGGCGGCGATGGCCTCGTTGATGAACGTACCGATGACGCGGCTGGTGAAGAACCCGCGGCTGTCGTGAACGACGATCGGGGTCTTGCGGATCTGCAGCGTGTAGTCGATCACCTTGGCCAGCACCGCATCCGAGGTCTTCTCACCGCGGATGATCTCGACCAGCGGCATCTTGTCGACCGGCGAGAAGAAGTGGATTCCGATGAAGTCCTCGGAGCGCTTCACACCCTCGGCGAGGATGGTGATCGGCAGCGTCGAGGTGTTCGAGCCGAGCACTGCGTCGGGTTCGACGACGTCCTCGATCTCCTGGAACACCTTGTTCTTCACCTCGACCGACTCGAAAGCGGCCTCGATGACCAGGTCGACGCCCTTGAAGTCGGCGGCATCGCCGGTCGGCTGAATCCGACCGAGCAGCGCGTCGCTCTTCTCCTGGGTGGTCTTGCCGCGGGAGAGTGCCTTCTCCTCGAGCTTGACCGCGTAGCCCTTGCCTTTCTCCGCGTTCTCCAGCGACACGTCCTTGAGGACGACGTCGATACCGGCCTTGGCCGACACGTAAGCGATTGCGGCGCCCATCATTCCGGCACCGATCACGCCGACCTTCTTGGCCTGCCACTTCGGGTAGCCCTCGGGACGCGAGCCACCGTTGTTGATGGTCTGCAGGTCGAAGAAGAACGCCTTGATCATGTTCTGCGCGACCTGGCCGGTGACCAGCGAGACGAAGTAACGGGTCTCGACGAGGTCGGCGGTGTCGACGTCGACGTAGGCACCTTCGATGGCAGCGGCCAGGATGGCGCGCGGCGCAGGCATGTTCGCGCCCTTGATTTGCTTACGCAGCAGAGCGGGGAACGCCGGCAGGTTGGCTGCGACCGACGGGTTGGTCGGTGCACCACCCGGGATCTTGTAGCCCTTCTTGTCCCACGGCTGCTGTGCCTCGGGGTTCTCCTTGATCCACGCCTTCGCGGCGGGCAGGAGCTCCTCGACCGATCCGACGACCTCGTCGACCAGGCCGGTCTCCTTGGCCTTGGTCGCGTTGAAGCGCGGACCCTGCAGCAGCACGCCCATCAGCGCGTTCTGCATACCGAGCAGGCGGACGGTACGCACGACGCCGCCGCCACCGGGCAGCAGGCCGAGGGTGACCTCGGGCAGGCCGACGACGGCGCCCTTCACGTCGGCGATGACGCGGTAGTGGGTGTGCAGCGCGAGTTCGAGGCCACCGCCGAGGGCAGCGCCGTTGATGGCCGCCACAACGGGCTTGCCCAGCTTCTCCAGGCGACGCAGCACGGTCTTCATGCCGTTGGTGCGCTCGGTGATCGACGCGGCGATCTCTTCCTTGGACTGCGTCCGCTCCGCGGTCATGTCCTTGAGGTCGCCGCCTGCGAAGAAGGTCTTCTTCGCCGAGGTGATGACGACACCGGTGATGTCGTCCTTCTCGGCCTCGAGACGATCGACGGTAGCCGCGATCGAGGCGATGAACGTGTCGTTCATCGTGTTGGCGCCCTGCGCCTTGTCGTCCATGGTGAGGACGACAACGCCGTCGGCGTCCTTCTCCCAGCCAATCATGTTGTCACTCATTGCTTTTGAAAGTCCTTCTGTAGGTCAGAGACGCTCGATGACGGTCGCGACGCCCATGCCGCCGCCGATACACAGGGTGATCAGGCCGTAGCGGCCGCCGGTGCGCTCGAGCTCGTCGAGGCAGGTGCCGAAGATCATCGCGCCGGTTGCACCCAGCGGGTGACCCATGGCGATGGCGCCACCGTTGCGGTTGACCTTCTCGTGCGGGATGTTCAGGTCCTTCATCCACTTCAAGACGACGGCCGCGAACGCCTCGTTCAGCTCGAAGACGTCGATGTCGTCGACGGTCAGTCCGGCCTTCTTCAGCGCCAGCTCGGTGGCCGGGGTGGGACCGGTGAGCATGATGGTGGGCTCGGAACCGATCTCCGCGAAGGAGACAACGCGACCGCGCGGGGTGAGCCCGTTGCGCTTGCCTGCCTCTTCGCTACCGATGAGGACCAGCGACGCACCGTCGACGATGCCGGAGCTGTTGCCACCGGTGTGAACGTGGTCGATCTTCTCGACGCTGTGGTACTTCTGCAGCGCGACGTCGTCGAAGCCTGCCATCTCGGCGAGCGCGGCGAACGCGGGCTTGAGCTTGCCGAGCGACTCGACGGTCGAACCCGGACGACGATGCTCGTCGTGATCGAGCACGATCACGCCGTTGATGTCACGGACCGGAACCACAGACTTGGCGAAGTATCCACCGTTCCAAGCGTTTTCGGCGCGCTCCTGCGACTCTGCTGCGAAGGCGTCGACGTCTTCGCGGCTGAATCCCTCGATCGTCGCGATGAGGTCGGCACCGATGCCCTGCGGCACGATGTAGTTGTCGTACGCGGTGGTCGGGTCCATGAAGAGTGCGCCGCCGTCGCTGCCCATCGGGACACGCGACATCGACTCGACGCCGCCGGCGAGCACGAGGTCGTCGAAGCCGGACGCGACCTTGGCCGCTGCGAGGTTGGTGGCCTCGAGGCCCGACGCGCAGAAGCGGTCGATCTGGGTGCCGGGGACGGTCTCGGGCAGGCCGCTGTTGAGAGCTGCGGTACGCGAGATGACGCCGCCCTGCTCGCCGACCGGCGAGACGACGCCGAGGATGACGTCGTTGATGTCGGCCGGGTCGAGGCTGCCGTGACGTGCGAGAACCTCGTTGATGAGGCCGGACGCGAGGTCGACGGGCTTGATGCTGTGCAGCGAGCCACCGCGCTGCTTGCCACGCGGCGTACGGATCGCCTCGTAGATGAATGCTTGATCAGGCACGAATGTTCCTTTCACATGAACCAGCGATGGTTACCCTACGAGGCTAACGCGGGATCACTTCTTTGGCTATAGCAGGTGGTCAACTAGTCGCGGAAGCGGACAGATCTGAGCTAAGGTCGATTAACAATGTCTACTCAGAAGTCACGTCGCTCACGGCCTGCCGACCGCAAACGGCAGTTGGTCGACCATGCCGCGGCACTGTTCCTCGATCGTGGCTACCCGCATGTCTCGGTTGCCGATATCGCCCGCGCCTCGGGCGTGACCGCGCCGTCGGTCTATCGACACTTCGACGACAAGCAGGCGTTGCTGTCCGCGGCCGTGCTCGCGGGTGTCGACGACCTCGAGGCATGCACCGACCGCACCCTCGGCGACGGTCAGCGCCCCCTGAGTGAGCTGATCAACGCGCTCTGCGACCTCGGCGTGCACCACCCCGAATCGGTGTCGCTGTGGCGGTGGACGAGCAACTATCTGTCGGAGGACCAGAACAAGCAGATGGTCCTGCGCACCCAGCAGGTCCTGGCACGCTGGGCGACTGCGATCGTCAGCGAGCGTCCCGGCCTGTCCGACCGCGAGGCCCGCTCACTGGGTTGGGCGGCATTGAGCGTCGCGGGCAGCCTCGCGGTACACAACTCGCGGATGTCAGCGGCCCGTGCGCGCGCCGAACTCGTCGTACTCACCGAGCGACTGCTCGACCTGCACCCCGCGACCGCACCCGACCTACCTGCCGAGCCCACCATCGCCGGCCTCTCGTCGTCGCGGCGTGACGAGATCCTCGACGCCGCGGCCGCGCTCTTCGCCGATCACGGTTACGCCGACGTGGGGGTCGACGACATCGGCGCCGCCGTCGGAATCACCGGACCCAGTGTCTACAAACACTTTTCGTCGAAGCTCGCCATCCTGCTCGGCATCGGCCAACGCAGCGCCATGCGACTCGAGACCGGTGTCATGGCCGCGCAGTCGACCACCGCCGACCCCGCCAAACTCCTCGGGCTCCTCGTCGACTCCTACGTCACCGTGATCACGTCCACGCCCGACCTCTCCGTGGCGTTCAACAGCTCGGCGGTCTTCGCCGGGCAGGAGGCCGCGGCCGAGCTACTCGACGTCCAGCGCCGCTACGTCCGACGCTGGATCGATCTCCTCGGCCAGATCCAACCCGACGTTCGGCCCGATCAGCGCGCGGTCGCGGTCCACGCCGCGCTGTCGATCGTCAACGACGCCGTGCGCATGCGCCGCGGCACCGCCCGCCCCGACTTCGCCGCCGAGATGGCCTACCTGATGAAGGGCGTCCTGGGACTATGAGGTCGGCGAACCGCTACCGTTGACTCATGCACAGCAGCACGGCATGGGCGGGGGGCGTCCGTGAGTGACCAGGAACGTTCGGGACTGAGCGCTCCCGAGCCGCGATACACGCGCGACGAACTCGTGGAAGAGCTGGGACTCTCTCCCGAGTATGCCGAAAAGATCTGGAACGCTTTCGGTTTCGCGCGACAGTCGACACCCGACAAGATCTTCACGGCAGAAGAGGTGAAGGCACTCGGACTCTTTGCCGACTCCGAACACACCATGCCCGAGATCGCGCAGGTCGCCACCGCACGTGCGATCGGCCAGACGATGTCGCGCCTCGCCGAGTGGCAGGCCGACCAGTTGACCGAACTCGAACGCAATCCAGACGTTCCATGGACCCGCGATCAGATGGCGAATGCCCTGGGCGTGATGCAGCAGTTGATCTGGCGCAGGCACCTCGACATGTCCATGACCCGCGACGAATCCCGCGAATCCGACGAGCGGATGGAGCTCGTCGTCGGGTTCGCCGACATCGTCGGATACACCAGCCTGTCTCGACGTACCCCTCTCGACGAGCTCGAGCATCTACTCGAGACGTTCGAGGACCGCACCTTCGACGTGGTGGCCCGGTACCGCGGCCACGTCGTCAAGACCCTCGGCGACGGCGTGATGTTCACGTTCACCTCATCGGAGGCCGCGGCACAGGCAGCGCTAGCGATACACCACCTCAGCGACGACAAACCCATCCCGGCACTGCGCGTGGGACTCGCGCGCGGGCAGGTACTCTCCCGACTCGGCGATGTCTTCGGTGAGCCCGTGAACATCGCGGCACGCCTGTGCGGTTCGGCCCGACCGGGCACGACTCTGATCAGCGAGCCGGTGGCCGACGATCTCGCCGATGATGACCGCTTCTACGTGCGGTCGATCTCCCCGCTGTCGGTCCGCGGGTACCGGCGGCTGCGCGCAAAGGTGTTGGACGCCAACAAGTATTACGAATCGGATGCCAAGTCAGGAGACGAGGCAGAGTCAGGAGACGAGGCCGAGTCCGGGTCTGAGTCCACATCCGACGGCTCGGCCGAAGACGTCGCCTCGTAGACGCGCACCTCATTCGCCTTGATGACCAGATAGACCTCGCGGCCGGCACCGAGTGCGAGATCTCCGACGGCGCCCCATGTCACCTCCGCCGAGACCACCTGCCCGGCAACGTCGCAGCGCACGATCGCGTGATCACCCTGGGGCATGACCTCCGAGACCGTTCCGCTCAAGACCGTGCGCGGACTTCCCTGCGGCGCATCGAGATACAGCGCCACCGCGCGCGGTGAGAAGGTGGCCACCGCTCCGATACCAGGCCTGCTCGCGTCTGCCGACACGCCCGTTACGCTGCCGCCGTCGACTCCGATGACGGTTGCGGGCGCCTGAAAGGTCCCGACGAACATGTTGAGACCCGTGAGTGCGGCGGCGAACGCTGTTTCCGGTCGCCGCAACACCTCTCGTGTCGGACCACGTCCGACGACCCGGCCATGCTCGATGATCACGACATCGTCGGCGAGTGCGACGGCGTCGACGAGGTCGTGTGTGACGAGCACCGTGCAGCCCTTCCGCTCGGTGATCAGCGACCGCAACAGGGTGCGCATCTGTTGTGCCACATCCACATCGAGCGCAGCGAACGGCTCGTCGAGGAGTAGTACGTCGGGTTCGGTCGCGAGAGCGCGTGCGATCGCGACGCGCTGTGCCTGTCCACCCGACAGTTGTTTCGGGGAACGGTCGGCGAACTCGGCGACACCGACCGCGGCGAGCCATCGTTCGGTACGGGCCGCAACCTTTTTCCGCGACAAACCCGCGGACTCCGGCCCGAAGGCGACGTTGCGCGCGACGCTCATGTGGGGGAACAGACGCGGCTGCTGAGCGAGCAGCACCACCGACCGGCGATGCGGTGGCACAAAGCTTTTCCCGTCCTGCAGACTGCGGCCGTCGTAGTCGACCGTCGAGTCGTCGGTGCGGCGCAGCCCTGCCAGCACGGCGAGGGTGGTGCTCTTACCCGATCCGTTGGGTCCGAGTATCGCGCAGGTCTCCCCATCCGCGACGTCGAGGTCGATCTCGAGAAACGGCGTCGCACAACGGATCGACGCACGCAGGCCGCTCACGCACCCACCGCCGGGGTCCGTCGTAGATGCACAGCGACGACGACGACCAGCGCGACCCCCATGAGCACCAGAGACAGCGGGAGAGCCTCGATCGGATCGTTGATCGAGTCGAGGTAGATCTTCAGTGGTGCCGTCTGCGTGGTTCCCGGCAGGTTACCCGCGAATGTGATGGTCGCGCCGAACTCGCCGAGAGCTCGCGCAAAGGCCAGTACCGCACCTGCTGTCAGCGCCGGAAAGACCAGTGGCAGTGTGACTTTCCACAGAGTCCTGGTCGGGCTCGCGCCCAGCGTCGCTGCGACCTGTTCGTAGTCAGCTCCGGCCGACCGCAACGCGCCCTCGACACTCAGGACCAGGAACGGCATTGCGACAAACGTCTGCGCGACAACCACACCGGCCGTGGTGAACGCCAACTGGATACCCGCCCGGTCCAGATACTGACCGACGATTCCGTAGCGGCCGAGTGCGTACAGCAGCGCGATACCGCCGACCACCGGTGGCAACACCAAGGGCAGCAACACCATTGCGCGCAGCACGCGGACAGCGGCCCCCTGAAACCGAGCGAAGACGAAGGCGATCGGCACGCCGAGGATCACGCATATCAGAGTGCTTGTCACCGCGGTGAGCACGCCGAGCCGCAGAGCGTCGAGAGATGCCTGCGAGGTGATGGAGCCCCAGAAGTCCCCCCACGGCATCCGTACGATGATCGCGAGCGGACCGATCAGGATGAAGCAGATTCCGAGGATGGCGGGGACATACACCCACAGCGGAATCCGGCGCATGGCTTGCTCAGGAGGTCGCGGGCTTGAAGCCTGCGGCAGCCAGGATCTCCTGACCCGTCTGACCCGTCACCATGTCCTTGAACTGTGCCGCCTGCTCGGAATGCTTGGTGCCCTTGACCGTTGCGATCGGATACTTGTTGACCACCGTGGCGAAGGCCGGATCGTCGACGGTGGAAACCTTGTCACCAGCCGACTTCGCGTCCGTCACGTACACGAGACCGGCGTCGGCCTCACCGGAGGTCACCTTCGTCAGCACGGAGGTCACCGACGTTTCCTGACTCACCGGCGACAGCTCGACACCCGTGTTCTTCTCGACCGTCACCGTCGCCGCCCCGCACGGGACCTCCGGCGCACAGACGACCGTCTTCACGTCGGCATTCTTCAGACTCGCAAATCCGTTGATCTGCTTCGGATTTCCCGGAGCCGTGGCGATCACCAACGTATTGGTGGCGAAGATCGCCGGGTCGACCGCCTCGTCGCCGAGCTTCTGCATCGTCCGCTCATCCGCGGTGGCGATCACGTCGGCGTCAGCGCCCTGGTTGATCTGGGTGACCAACGCCGACGACCCCGCGAAGTTGAGCTTCACGTCGACGTCGGAGTGCGCCTTCTCGAACGCGTCGGCCAGCTCGGTGAAGGTCTTCTTCAACGACGCCGCGGCGTACACGTTGAGAGTTACCTTCTGCCCGTCAGCACTCGAAGAAGCACTGCCCGACGAATTGCTGTCCGACGAACACCCGGCGACGGCGGCGATCACGGCGATGAGCGCCGCGCAGACAGCGAGTAGACGACGAACCGGTACAGCACGAGACGACCCAGCACGAGATGACACAGCAGTTCTCACTTCTCTCCCGCGCACGCGGGTCACTTGTTCGGATCGGGACGTTCGACGATCACCGTCGTCGCCTTGACCACCGCGGTGGCGACGACGCCGGGCTCGAGTTGGAGTTCGCGCGCGGCCTCGGCACTCATCAACGACGTGACCTCGAACGGCCCGCACTGCAGAGTCACCTGAGCCATCACGGTGTCGACGATCAGCTCCGTCACGAGACCGGTGAACCTGTTGCGCGCCGACCGAAGGACGCCGGTGCCGTCGTCATCGGGTACGCGCGACCTGCGACGCGCAAGCTCTGCGAGGCCTACGCCGTCGACGGTCGCGACAGCCTCGCCTCCGCCCGGCTCGAGCTCACCCGAGGCCAGCCAGCGTCGAATGGTGTCGTCGCTGACCCCGAGTAGCGTCGCGGCATCGCGCACTTTGATCGCCGTCACCTGAGCGAGTTTAACCGCAATAGCGGAGAAGTGAGCTATTGATCCACGCACTTGAGGATCGACCGATGAGTTTCGGCGCCCTCCCGAGTCGACACCCGTAGGCCGTTCACACCACCCGGCCCCAGAAACTCAGTCGCCGATGTCCGACTCGCCCGATACCGTGAGGAACCATGAGCCAGCCAGCACCCCCAGCCTCCGCAGGCCCGCGACCCACCGCCCCCGACGCCGTCCTCGATCTCGCCGTCGAGGCCACCAATCTCGTCAAACGCTTCGACGACTTCACCGCCGTCGACGACGTCAGCTTCAGCGTGCCCACGGGCTCGGTTCTCGGTTTGCTCGGTCCCAACGGCGCAGGCAAGACGACGATCGTGCGGATGATGACAACACTCTCGCTTCCGACGAGCGGCACCGCCCGCATCGCCGGATTCGACGTCCGCACCGACCCGGAGATGGTGCGCCGCAACATGGGGCTCACCGGTCAGGCCGCCACGGTCGACGAGATCCTCACCGGCCGCGAGAATCTGCGGATGGTCGGCGGCCTGTACGGCATCACCCGAAAAGCATTGGCAGCACGCACCGATGAACTCCTCGAACAGTTCTCGCTGACCGACGCCGCCGACAAACAGGTCCGCGCCTACTCCGGCGGCATGCGCCGACGTCTCGACCTCGCCGTCAGCCTGCTCGCCGCGCCCCCGGTCCTGTTCCTCGACGAGCCGACGACGGGCCTCGACCCACGCAGCCGCGCCGAGCTCTGGGACGTTCTCCGGCGCCTGGTGGCGGGTGGCACCACGCTGGTGCTCACCACGCAGTATCTCGAAGAAGCCGACCAACTGGCCGACAACATCGTCGTCATCGACAAGGGTCGCGTCATCGCCGAGGGCACCCCGCTGCAACTCAAGGAACGCGCAGGCGCGGCGAGTGTGGTCATCACCGTGTCGAACGCCGCGTCACTGCCTGCGGCGCAAGATCTGTTGCGCCGCAACGGCGGCGAGGTATTTATCGACGAGACCGCACGCACGCTGACGTCGTCGGCCTCGGGCCTCGCCGACCTCACCCGCATCGCGGGCTGGTTCGACGAGTCGGGAATCACCGTCGACGACATCGGTCTCGCCCGGCCGAGCCTCGACGACGTCTTCCTCTCCCTCACCGGCCACCGCGCCGAGATCACCGACGACGATCCCGACGCCGACAAAGCCACCGACAACGCCACCCCCACCTCGAGCGGAGACATCCGATGAGCACCACATCGCTGACATCCCAACTGGTCGAACGCCCGCCGATCCACCCGACGAACGTCTGGCAACAGGCGTGGATCATGGTGAAGCGCAACATGATCCATACTCGACGCATGCCGGAGATGCTCTCCGACGTGACGATCCAGCCGATCATGTTCGTCGTGCTGTTCGCCTATGTCTTCGGACCGGCGATCAGCGCGGGCAACCCGGCAATCAATTACAAGCAGTACCTGCTGCCCGGCATCATGGGTCAGACGATCGTGTTCACCGCGTTCATCGTCGCCACCGGTATCACCGCCGACATCGAGAAGGGCATCATCGACCGTTTCCGGTCGCTGCCCATCCGACGATCGGCCGTGCTGATCGGACGCAGCATCGCGAGCCTCCTGCACTCGTCGATCGGCATCGTCGTGATGGCGCTGACAGGCGTGATCATCGGCTGGCGGATCACCACATCGGTCTGGGAGGGAACCCTCGGCTTCCTGCTGGTGCTGGTGTTCGGATTCGCGATGATCTGGTTCGGCGTCATGATCGGCTCATGGCTGCGCTCGGTCGAAGCGGTCAACGGGTTCATGTTCTCCGTGCTGTTCCCGCTGACGTTCGTCTCCAACGCGTTCGTGCCCACCGAGGCGATGCAGCCGTGGCTGCGGACCATCGCCGAGTGGAACCCCATCTCATCACTCATCCAGGCGATGCGCGTGCTCTGGGGCAACGGACCCGCTGCGGGAGCCGACGCCGCACTCCCATTGCGCTACCCGGAGTTGTCGACGCTGATCTGGGCCGTCGTGCTCACGCTGCTGTTCATGCCGTTCGCGCTGCGCAACTACGCGCGCCGCACCACCGACTGAGCACCAACGCAAGGCTTATGCTGTCGCGGCGAGCGCCTCGAGCGGATCGCCGTAGACGGCGTCGAGCGAGACGGCTCCCGCCGCCTGCTGCTGCACCGTCACACCCGAATGAGACACACGGACATCGCGTTTGGGCGATACCGAGGTCTCGCGGATCGCTGTGGCAACCAGCGGCAGCGTCGACGGATTGTCCGTGAACGCCTGCCCGCCGAGGATGATGTGGTCGGGGTTGAAGATGTCGGCCATCAGTGCCACCGCACGGCCGAGCACCGTCGCGCGCTCTTCGAGGAGCGCGCGAGCGGTCGCGTCACCGCCGCGGGCGAGCGCGTGCACACCCTCGATGTCGGTCACGTCGAGTCCGAGTGCGAGCGCTGCCTCGACGACGCCAGTGTCACTGGCGGTCGGCTCGAGTCGACCGGTGTGCCGCGGGTCGAGCAGGGTGGTCGCCCCGGTCGGAAAGTGCCCGATCACCGGCGGGCCCGCGGTCGGTGTGTGCACAGCGCCGTCGACGCTGAACGCGATGCCGACCATCTCACGCGCGTAGAAGTAGAGGAAGCTCGAGCGCTTGTCGCTGGGGTTCACCACGAGTTCGGCAGCGGCCATCGCTTCGACGTGCGACGCCACCGAGACGGGCAGCCCGACGGCTTCGGCGATTATGTTGCCCACCGGGGCATCCGACCACCCGAGACGCGGATGGTCGACGAAGCCGCCCTCGGCAACACGGCCACCGATCGCGACACCGGCCCACAACACTCGACGATTCGACCAGCGGCCGACGAAGCGACGTGCGCTGTCGCCGATGGCGGTCAGCGTCTGCTCGGGGGTCTCGGCGATCGGCGTCGGGATCTGGATGGCACCGACGACGCGGTGTAGCAGGTCGTGGGTGGTGATTGAGGTGACCTTGTATCCGATGTGGATACCGAGAGTCAGGAAGTCGGTCACGTTGATCTCGAACGGCAGGCGCGGACGTCCGATGGCCCCGGCGGGCGCGAGGTCGGCGCGTTCGCGTAGGAGACCCGCCTTCAGCAGCGCGCCGACCTGGCGATTCACGGTCGAGATCGACAATCCTGTTGCCTCTGCGGCGTCGTCGCGGAAAATCGGGCCGGAGAGTCGAGCGGTGCGCAAAACGAGCGCTGCGGGTTTGTCGGAGAGCTCGAGGCGCGGTGTCGCGATCTGAATCGGCCGCCCCCCTCTCCGGACGCTACGTGGTTCGAGTCCTGGCACAGGCGTCGGCCGTGGCGTCGACCTGCGTGGGATCGGACGTGCGGCCGGCCGTCGGACCGGTGAGGAAAGCGTAGCGGTGCGGATGGGCTGATCAACGGTTGCGGTCATGAGTTGGTGTCCCTAGGTGTCGGTGCAGCGGTGTCGGTGCAGCGAATCCGTGGCGCGCAACATCGTGGCGCCGCGAGCGATTGGTCTATGCGTCCGGCAACGATGTGCACGGCAGGCGGTCGACGATGATCGCGGAGGATTCGCGTGGAATGCGGAAGGTTGGTGAGGAGTGAAGAACTCGGATCAACGCATTCGGCGACAACACAGCACACGGGCGAACGGCAGACGACAACCCAGAGCGGTGATCACGTAGGTCACCTCTGAGATCTGCGCCAAGGCGCGGTCGTGCTCGCTCGTCATGAGCACGAAGCTAGCAACTGATCGCAGCGGGCCGCAACTCCCTTGCACAAGCCTTGCCGCAGGTCACAGACCACTTCGCGCGCTCGGCAGAGGCGTCCACCGGCGAGAATAGGCCGCCGAGAGCGCGGCGTCGCGGGTTAGACGCACTGCGCGCAAAAGTCGCGTTCCACTTCGATCGGGATAGGAACCCGACCTGCGCGTCTACCGAACGTTTTCAACCGTAGAGCTTGTCGGTGCCCTGTCGTAACCTTGATCACATGCCCCCGCAGACCGCCACCACTGCGCATCTTTCCAGCGAGTCGTCCACCACGGGCGACGCCGAATTCCACGCCGCGACCGAGCCGTTGCGCCGCGAGATCCTGGCCCACTGCTATCGAATGATGGGGTCGCACCACGACGCAGAAGACCTCACCCAGGACACCTACCTCAGGGCATGGCGCGCGTACGACAAGTTCGACGGCCGCGCATCGGTACGGACGTGGCTGCACAAGATCGCGACCAACACGTGCCTGACCGCACTGCAGAGCAAGCAACGCAGGCCGCTGCCCTCGGGGCTCGGCGGCGACGCCTTCGACCCCACCGACACACTCGAGACCGACGGCGAGGTCCCCTGGCTCGAGCCGTACGCGGGCGCCGTCGACGAGATCTCTCCCGGCGACGACGCCGACCCCGCCTACGTCGTCGGCGCACGCGAGTCGATCCGCCTCGCATTCATCGCGGCGCTACAGCACCTGCCCGAGCGGCAGCGAGCCGTCTTGATCCTGCGCGACGTGCTGCAGTGGCGAGCCGCCGAGGTGGCCGACACCATCGGCGTCACGACCGCAACCGTGAACAGCCTTCTGCAGCGCGCCCGCGAGCAACTCAAGAATGCTGCGCCACAGCACGATTCGACAGAAGAGATCACCGACGACGCCAAACGTGAACTGCTTGCACGGTATGTCTCGGCGTTCGAGCGGTACGACGTCGACGCCATCGCCGACATGTTCACCGACAAGGCGATCTGGGAAATGCCGCCCTTCACCGGTTGGTACCAGGGTCCGGCTGCGATCGGCACGCTCATCCGACACAACTGCCCCGCAGAGAAGGCGGGCGACCAGATCCTCATACCGACCATCGCGAACGGGCAACCCGCATTCGGCCTCTACATGCGCGAACCCGACGGCGTGCACCGCCCGTTCCAACTCCAGGTTCTCGAACTCGGCAAGGCGGGCCCCGACTCAGCACCCGGCGTCACGCACGTCGTCGCTTTCTTCGGCGACGACCTCGCCACCGACTTCGCCCGCTTCGGCCTGCCCGCCACTCCGCCCCGCTGATCGAGCCTGTCGAGATCGCCCCGCCCCGAACCGAGCCAAGCCCCTGGCACTGATCGAGCGCCTCACCCGCTGATCGAGCCCTCACCCGCTGGTCGAGCCTGTCGAGACCACCCCACCCGCCGGTCGAGCCATACCCGCCGATCGAGTCCCCACCGCTGATCGAGCCTGTCGAGATCACCCCACCCGGTCGAGCTGCACCCGCTGATCGAGCTGCACCTGCTGGTCGAGCTTGTCGAGACCACCCCAGGTGATTTCGACTCGGCAGCTCGCTCCGCTCGCGGCCAGCTCAATCAGCGGGAAAGGGGCGCCCACCCGCCGATCGAGCCCCCACCGCTGATCGAGCTTGTCGAGATCACCCCGCCTCGGGAATCGCGCCCGGGTTCATCCACACGATCTCCCAGGCGTGGCCGTCGGGATCGCAGAAGCTGCGGCTGTAGGTGAAGCCGTGGTCGTCGGGCTCACGCAGCGCGGTCGCGCCGTTCGCCAGCGCGGTGTCGGCCATGTCGTCGACTTCGTGACGCGACGATGCCGAGAAAGCGAGGACCACCTCGCGCGACGTGCCGGCACAGAACCGCGCGCCCCGACCCGCCGCGGAGTACCCCGCGAACCGCTGGGCGGCAAGCAGCACCAGCATCGTGCGCTCGTTGATCGGGAGACAGACTGTTCCGGCGTCGCAGAACCATTCGTCGGTGCGGAAACCGATGCTCTCGAAGAACCTGCGCGAGCGCGCAGTGTCGTCGACGGGCAGCGTGATGAACAACGTTGACGCCATACACAGACCGACCTGTACGCCACCCGGAAGTCATCGTTCCTCGACCGCATAGGCTCTACGACCATGGGAGTGATCTACCTCGTACGACATGGCCAGGCCAACCCGTCCGCGTACGGGGTCGCTGACAGCGCGCCCACCGGAGACGCGCCCACCGACGACTCAGCCGCAGCCGTGAGCAACCCCGGCCCCGGCCTCACCGACACCGGTCGGGTCCAGGCGGGCCTCACCGGAACCCTGCTGTCCGCACAGATCAACGGTGTCACCGCCGCGATCAGCGGCGACCTCGCCCGACAGACCGAGACGCTTGCCGGCGTTCTCGCCCGACTCGACTCCGCCCCGGAACCGATCGTCGACCCGTCCTGGAACGAGTACGAACTGCCCGCGCTCGTCGGCGCAGCGACCCCGGACGAGTTCGCCGATCAGAAGTCGTATCAGCAGCGCCTCGACGCAGGCCTCGCGCACTGGATCGACCAGACGAGCATGGCGGAGGCCGAGGGCGCGACCACACCACCCGGCTCCGGCGAAACCTATCCCGAGTTCCGCTCGCGGGTCACCGGCGCGGGCGAACGCGCTGCCGAGTTGGCAGGCAGCGGACAGACCGTCCTCGTCGTGTCGTCGGCGGGCACCATCACTCAGGTGATCGCCGAACTGTGGGGAGTGCCGCCGCACCGCTGGCCTGCGATGGCTCGCACGATGGTCAACGCATCGGTGACCAAACTCCTCGTCGGACGAAGCGGGACCTCGGTGATGTCACTCAACGAACACGCCCACCTCGTCGACCGCGACGGCGGCATCGCGACGTTCCGCTGAACGCCGACGTTCCGCTGAACGTTTCGGCCCGACGCTAGCCCAGCGCGGCCAGCCCCGCGGCAATGAATTCGCCCGTCGCCTCGGCTGCGTGCTCTGCGCCCTCCGACGCCGCGCCCGCACGTGCGCGATGACTGATGCCTTCGGCGATCACACCCAGCTTCAGGTTGGCCAGCCCGAGGTAGAACGGCCAGTCGCCGAGGTCGTTCCCGGTCAGTGTCGCGTACCGCTGGGCCATCTCATCGGCCGACGGGTAGCGGTCACTGGTCCAGGCGCCGTCGAAGCCGAGAACCCGATCGAAGATCGGCGTGCGGTAGACGCACATCAGGGCGACGTCCGTGATCGGATCGCCGAGCGTCGACATCTCCCAATCGACCACTGCGGCAACAGTTCCCGGGTCGTCGGTCGAGAGGATCGTGTTGTCGACGCGGTAGTCGCCATGCACGACGGTCGCACGCGCCTGCTCGGGCACTCGCTCACCGAGTGCGTCGACGAGCCGATCGACGTCGGGCAGATCCCTGCCGCGGACGTGCGACCACTGCCTGGCCCACAGCTTCACCTGCCTACCCGCGAAACCCGTTGGCCTACCGAACTCCCCGAGTCCTACCGCCTCGAAGTCAACGGCGTGCAGCGCGGCGAGGGTCGAGATCAGCCCCTCCGCATTGCGTGCCACCTCGTCGTCGGAAAGTGCCGAGAGGTCGTCGCCGGTCCGGATCACCGTCCCGTCGACGAATTCGACGATGGTGCACGGCGCACCGAGCACCGAGCCGTCGGCGTCGAAGGCGACCGGCGTGGCAACCGGGACGTCGGTGCGCGAAAGTGCCGATGTGACAGCCCATTCCCGGCCCATGTCGTGCGCCGAGGGCGTGAGGCCGCCTGTCGGAGGCCTGCGCGCAACCCAGCGGTGCACGCCGTCGGAGACCATGAAGGTGAGATTCGACTTTCCGCCGCTGATCAACTCGACGTCGAGCGGCCCCGCGACGTCGACTCCGTTGTCGACCAGAAAACGTTGCAGGACTTGCGGTTCGAGTACCAGCTCCGCCGTGCTCATGCGTTCTCTCCCGGCTGCGTCGACGCGCGATTCTTGCGCGCACGCCCGACGGCTCTGCGCGCAAGGGCCCAGCGGTGCACCTCGGACGGACCGTCGTAGATGCGGAACGGACGCAGTTCGCGTTGCAGCCGTGCGAGCGGCAGGTCGTCGGAAACGCCGAGCCCACCGCACATCTGGATCGAACGGTCGACGACTCGCAGATAGGCCTCTGCGGCGAAGGTCTTGGCGATCGAGGTCTCCGACGACGCGTGACGCCCCTGATCGAGTTCGTAGCAAGCCTTGACCAACAGTGCACGCGACGCCGCGAGGTCGATCTCGTTGTCGGCAACCATCTGTTGGATCATGCCGAGATCGCCGAGGGTACCGCCGAATCCGTTGCGGTGTGCGACGTAGTCGACGCCAACCTCGTGACAGCGCACCGCCACTCCGAGCCAGCGCATGACGTGGGTCATGCGCGCCGGACCCAGCCGCACCTGGGCGTAGCGATAACCCTGGTCGACCTCACCGAGCACATCGGCATCGGGGACGAAGACATCGGTGAATCGCACCTCGCAGTGGCCGCCGATCATCGCGCGATCGGTGGTGTGGATGTGGCGCGTGACCTCGATACCGGGCGTGTCTCCGGGCGCCAGGAACATCGTTGCCCCGCCACGGTCGCCGGGTGCCCCGGCGGTGCGCGCCATGATGATGTAGAAGCCTGCGCCCTCGGCTCCGGTGATGAATCGCTTCTCGCCGTTGATCTTCCAGCCGCCGTCGACCTTGGTCGCCTCGGTGCGGAGTTGGTTGGGATCCGAGCCGGCTCCCGGCGCGGGCTCGGTCATCGCGAACGCCGAACGCGCGTCGCCACTCGCAAGTGGCGCAAGGTATTTGAGCTTCTGTTCGTCGTCGGCGATGTGGGCGAGCATGTGCACATTGCCCTCGTCGGGCGCTCCGATGTGCAGCGCGGCAGGCCCGAAAGTCGAGTATCCGCCCGCCTCGAAGACCGGCACCCGATCCGACATCGAGAGTCCGTGACCACCAAACTCGACGGGGGCGTGCGGAGCGAAGATACCCAACTCCTTGGCCTGGCTATTGAGATCACGCCGCAGATCGTCGCCGCCCGCCGCGGTGATGTCGCCGTCGTTCGCATTCTCGATCGGCAGCACGACCTCGTGGATGAATGCGGTCGTCCTCTTCACCAGATCGTCAACCTCGGGCGAATAGCCCAGTTCCACTGCCATCAGGGTCTCCATCCTCGGGGTGCCACGCAGGTTCGACTCGAACTCCACGCCCGATCGCTCCGACCGAGCGTTCGTTCGGTGGCCAAGACTGCCAGAGACCGTCGACTCAGGTCAACCCATCGAGCCGCGAAGCGCTTCAGCGCTCAACGTATCCGACGGTCGCCCTCGACAAGTCCAGATTGCGCGCGATCAGCTCGTCCGGTCCCAGTTCGCCGTCCAGCTTGAACCAGGTCGAGACGCCGACACACATCGTGGTGACCGCGCGCGCGGCATCCTTGGGATAGCTCGTGCGGAAGTCGCCGGCCTCGACCCCGGCGAACACGATCTCGTCGACCATCCGCTGCTGACGGTCACGAAGACCGATGTAGGTCTGCTTGTACGAGCTGTCGAGACTACGAATCTCGGTCGATCCGACGAATGCCTGCTCACGCCGGTACATATGGAAGCGCAACAACGACTCGACGACCGCGTCGAACTGGTCGACCGGTTCTGGCCCAGCCTCGGCAACGGCCTGCTCCGACCGCGCGAGCAGGTCGGTCATCGTCCTGTCGAGCAGGCCCTGCAGTAGTGACTGCTTCGACGGATAGTGGTGATAGAGCCCCGGAACGGACAGGTTTGCCCGCGCGGCGATCTCGCGCACGGACGTGCCGTGGTAGCCGTGCTCAGCGAAAGCCGCGAGCGCAGCCGCGAGCGGAACGGGCAACTCGGGCTCACCGAAATCGCGCCAACGCCCGGTCTGCTCCTCCACTTCCGCATCGTCGACGCCGCTACTCATGGCATCCAACATATCCCTATCCCCTCCGCGTCACCGCAGGCACCAGCGACATCATCAATGCGACGCTGAGGTCGACGACCTCGTCTCGACCCAGCGGCACCTCGTCGTCGAGCCACGAAGACAGCAGGCGTGCGAGTCCTCCGACCTGGAATTGCGCAGCCCCCACGGCCTGTGGAGTGGGAGCGGTGTGCAGTGCCGCGGAGGCGGTGTCGAGCGTGATGGCCGCGAACACGGCCGTCGAATCGCGTCGCTTGGCGGCAAGGACGGGACTCGTCAGCATCGGCGAGAACAGCAGTCGTCCTTTGCGACGGTCGGAGTCGATGATCGAAACGATGGTCGCGACGGCGGCACGAACCTTGTCGCCGACGTCGTCGCCGGTGGCGAAGGCCGCGAGCGCATCGTGCGAGATCTCGTCGATCACGCGGTCGTAGGTGGCTGCGACCAGCGCGTCTACCGTCTCGAAGCTCTCGTAGAAGTAGCGAGGATTGAGAGATGCCGCGCCACACACCCCACGAACCGTGACCGACTGCGGCGGCTGCCCGCCGAGCACCTCGAGCGCGGCATCCATGAGGGCGGTGCGTCGACGCGCAACGCGCTCATCGCCCTTCACCCCGCTGTAGGTCCGCAGTTCTTCGCTCACGCAGACCATCTTGACATCTGCCGCAATACCGGCGTTGAATCAGGCAACGGCCGTTACCAGATAGGAGCCGCTGCGATGACGGTGCCCGACACGCAGTCCGACCACCAAGCAACTGCGCGCGACGAGATCGACAGCTCTGATCTCACGATGCTCGGCGCCGCAGCACTCGCCGGCCCGGCGAACGTGATCATGCAACTCGCGATGCCGGCCGTCGGCTACGGCGTCTACGAGAGTCGCGTCGACTCGGGAAACCTCTTCAAGCATCCGGTCAAACGCACGAGGACCACGCTGAGCTACCTCGCCGTCGCCGCCATGGGTTCGCCGTCGGACCGTAGGGCGTACCGGCGGGCGGTCGGTCGGGCACACGCCAGGGTCCACTCCACTGCCGACAGTCCGGTCGCCTACAACGCGTTCGATCCGGCACTGCAACTCTGGGTCGCCGCCTGTTTGTACAAGGGATGGGAAGACGTCCAACACATTTACGGCGATCCGTCGATCATCTCGGAGGAGACCTACCGCGCGGGCGCGGTCATGGGCACCACCCTGCAGGTGCCGCAGCACATGTGGCCCGCAACTCGCGCGGACTTCGAAACCTATTGGCAGAACACCGTTTCCACCCTCGAGATCGATCCGCCGATCCGGGAGCATCTGCTGGCGATCGCGCGCATGGAGTTCGCTGGCCCGGTCGTGTCACGGCTCGGCGGTTGGTGGTCGTACATCATGACGATCGGATTTTTGCCCGAAGACTTCCGCGACAAGATGGACGTCGAGTTCACCCCGCGGCAGCAGACGATCTTCGACGTGCACAACGCGATTGTTCGACGCGTCGTGCGCCACCTTCCGAAACCGTTGCAGCAGTTCCCGTTCAACGTTCTGCTCGCAGACGTGCGGCGTCGTATCCGCACCGGCCGACCACTGGTCTGAGGTCGACGCTGCCGGCGAGTACACCGTCGAGCCAGTCGTACACGACGCCGTCCCAGACGCGCTGGCCGAGACCACCGCAATGGCCGGAGATGCCGGTACGTGCATCGGGAGCGAAGAGTTGTTTGGACTCGACGTCGAGTGCGTCGAACAGCAGCTTGCCCTGCCCGCCGACCGGGTCGCCGTGAGATTCGACGATCATTGTGGGACAACTGATCTCGCTCGCCCGGTCGAGCATGCTGAAGGTCTTCAGCTCGCGGAAGTACTGGGCGATGGTTCGCACCCCGTGGCAAGCCATGCGGGAGCCGAAGAAGTCGGCGCGTTCGCGACTGACCCGGCTCAGCACGGTCATCAGCGGCGCCGCGATTCGACCCTTCCACCCGGCGGGAATCTTGGCACCCATGTCGGGCTGCGCGGGATCGCAGATCATCGCAGCAATGCGGTTCTCCCCCGCGACGCCGCGGGGTACCAGGTAGCCGGCGAATGAGCGTCCTTCGGCGACGAGTCGGCGGTCGTCGACGCCGGGCGCTGTGACGAGCCAATCGAGGATCTGCGAAAGCACTGTCTCGTAGTCGGGTCGGAAGTACACGCGGTCGACGATGAGCGTCGACCCCTGTCCGGGTCCCTCGACGGAGAGCACGTTGTAGCCGCGGGCCAAGGCGCCCTGCGCGAAGCCCCACCCCGATTCGGCGGTGGAATCGTAGCCACAGGGCATGACGATGGTCGGCCGCCGACGATCGTCTGCGACCGGCCGAAACAGCCAGCCGTGGATGTCGATCCGATCGCCCGACGAGACGAAGGGGATGGCCACTTCGGCTGCGGTGACAGGGCTGGCGGTATGTGGCAACAGCGCCATTGCCTGCGCAAAGGTCTTGCAGTGAGCCTGGTAGGCCTCGTGGAGCCGCTCATCGTCGAGGTCGGTGCGCAGGTAGAAATAGGCCTGGCGGTAATACTCCGAGGCCCTGAGGTAGCACTGGTGGGCTGTCACGAGATGACCTCCGGCATGTGCCTGTTCTGCCGCGTCACGCACCGACTCAGCGCGAGCCAACCACCGCTCGTACCACCGCTGCGGGTGGTATTTTCCGCCGATCTCTCCGGCAGTCGTGTACGCCTCACCCAGATCGGCTGCGCCGACGGCCGCCGCCATCAGGGTGCGGCCGAACTGACCGTCGAACTCCTCGTTGGCGAATGCCAGTCGCTGCGTCATCTGAACCTCCGGGATCTGGTGTCGTGTGGTGCCACCTACGAGACCCCGAGGTCCTCACAAAACGCTCACATCCCGGAAAAGGCCTGGTGATCGTTGGTGCTCAGTGCGTCGCCTGCATCGCCCCACCCGGCGTGCCACCCATTCTCGAACTCCGTCGGATCGGTCTCCCGGCAAGTGCGCAACGAATCGCGCGTGAACGGACTCCGTGGCCACTCGAGTCCGGCATCGACGGCGTAGCGACGCGAAACCGCGAATGCCCGACCCGCACGCCCGATCTCGCCTGCGGCCGACAGATGGTTGCCACGCTGCTCCATCGAATCGCAGATCTGGACGCCCCCGCATTCGAGGTAGGAACGAAAGGCCTGGTCATTCCATCGCAGGCCCATTCGGGTGTCGCCGGAGACCAGTGCCGCGATGCCCAGCATCACGGCGGCGAGATAGGTGGCAAGCGGATCGCCGCGTTCGGTGCCGAGGGCGAGCGCTGTGTGCGCCGTGTCGAGAGCCTGCGCGATGTCACCGGCGATCACCGCACACAGGGCCTGAGCAGCGATGACCGTTGGTGCGGTGTCGACGTCTCGTCCTTCGATGGTGGTCGCTGCCCACTCGGCGTAGTCGGCCGCGACGGCGTGGTCGTCGCCGGTCCATGCCGCCAACGACGCCAGAGCAAGGCGGACTGTATGCGTGTCCGGGTCACGGTCGCCGGGCACGATGAGGGATTCGAGTTCTTCTGGTGTGTACGCCGTGAGGTGCTGGTGCGCCTCGTCGGTGTTCTGACTGAAGGCGAGTGCCGAACCCAGCGCCAGAGCGACCATGGCCGACGTCCGCGGAGTGCATGCACCGTTGGCGACAGTGGCCGACGCCAGACGCAGAACTCGGATCCCGTCAGCCAACCGCCGGCGAAAGAACCAGTAGGCGCCGAGTCGTTCGAGGAGGTCGATGTGCGAATCGAGGAGGACCGGGTCGATCACGACCGATTCCAGGAATGCCATCACACTGCTGTGATCGTCGTCGACGCGGGCGAGGTCACGTGCCGAATGCGCCGTGATACGCATCGGAGTGGCTGCCAAGAGTTCGACGATCGCTGCGTCACGCGCCTGCGACGCGGCTGCTGACTTGTCCGGGTGCTTCGCGCGAGCGTGGTCGGCAACGCTGTGCGGGATCGTGAAACGCGTTGGACGGTAACGGGTCCCGCGTATGCGCCACAACAGTGAGCGCCGCGCCAACTCGCTCAGGTCATCGGCGATCGATGGACTGTCGCAGACCGCTTCCGCGAGCACTGCGGTGAATGGATTGCGCAGTGCAGTGAGCCGGGTGAAGCGATCGAACAGATCGTCGTCCATCGCGTCGAAGGCGAGCGCGAACGCCCGCGTCACGGGTTCGGGCACCGCGGTGTCGAGTTGATCGGCCACCTCGCCGATCGAGAAGGTCACGGTGCGGGCAGCGGCGAGCTCCAGGCCGAGTGGGAGGCCGCCCATCGCGCGGCAGATCCGGTCGAGGTCGCCCCGATCGTCCGCCCCGACGTCGAATTGGCCAGTGGCGCTTCGAATCCGGTCCACGAGCAGACGATGTGCCGGCGGCATCGTATCGCCGGGTGCCTCTGTCGGTAACGGGTGGACGGTCACCACGTGTTCACCGTCGACCCCGCTCGGTACGCCGACCGCGAGCACGGTCACGGCGGCGCAGCGTCGTAAAATCGTGTCAATGTCTTTGTCTACCAATCCGTCTCGACCCAGTTCCGACTCCGACACACGGTCGAGGACGAGAAGTACAGACATGGCCGACAGGTGGTTGCACACCTGATCGAGGGCGGTGCCCGCGGCAGCCGATGGCTGAATCCGCATGGTCTCGGTGATCGTCGTCGCGACGTCGGCATCGCCGCGCAGACCGATGTACCAGACGCCGTCGTCGAAGGAATCCGCCGCGCGCCTTGCCGCCTCGATCGCGAGGCGTGTCGCGCCGACGCCGGGGATGCCGGTGATGGCGACGGCACGCTCGGCGTCGAGGAGGCCGACCACCATGGAGAGTTCGGTCTCTCGCCCGACGAAGGACGTGTGCTGCGACGGCAGCCGTACGCGTCGCACCGCGCGACTGTGGTCGTCGAGCACGTGCAGTTGCGCGGCACGCACCTGCGCGCCCGGTTCCACGCCCAGTTCGGTGGCGAGCAGTTCCCGGATGTCGCGATAGGCGGTGAGCGCCTCGGCCCGTTGACCGCCCGCCGCCAACGCCGCGATCTTGACCGACCATGCGTGCTCATCGAGCGGGTCCAGGGTGATCAATGCCTGCGCTTCTCCGAGAGCACGGTCGGCTTCGCCTGCGGCGAGAAGGAGATCGGCACGGCGGGCCAAGACCGCCGCGCGGACGGAGATCAATCGTCGCCGTGCCTGATCGACGGTCGGTGTGGAGATCGCAGTGGTGAATGGCTCGCCACGCCAGCGCCGCAGCACATCGTCGAGGTCGTCGATGGTCGCGGTGCCGGACTCGTCGAGTACCGCGCTCGCAGCGGAGTCGAAGTCGACGGAATCAACGGTGGCCGCGGAGAGGTCGAGGCGATATCCAGCCCGGTCGGTGACGATCACCGAGGCCTCGCCCCGCGGTGAGAGTGCCTTGCGGAGCCGCCAGATCTGCGACTCCAGCGCGCGCTGAGTCCGTTCCGGCGCATCCGGACCCCAGACTTCCGCGATGAGCGTCGCGGCCGACACCGGATGCCCGGCATGCGCACACAGCACGGCAAGGATCGTCCGTGGTTTGGCGCCACCGATGTCGCACCGATCGGTTCCCCGTTCGGCGACGAGCTCACCGAGGTCGCGGATCACCAACATCGACACGGCTCATCGCGTCGGTGGTGCCTCATAGAGAGATCCTATCCGCGGCCGCCAGCCCTCACACGAGCGTCGCCAACGCCTCCGGCGTGAGTTCGTCGACGCTCGTGTGACCGGCCAGACCAAGTGTCAGGTCGAGTTCGGCGATGATGTTCGCAACGGCATCGCGAGCACCGTCGGCACCTGCGAGGGCGAGCCCGTACATATGCGGACGCCCGATACATACCGCGTCGGCGCCGAGCGCGAGCACCTTGAAAACGTCTGCACCGGAATAGATTCCCGAGTCGGCGAGCACCTTGATCCTCCCATCGACGACAGGCGCTATCGCGGCGAGAGCATCGACGGAACTGATGGCACCGTCGATCTGACGGCCACCATGGTTGGAGACGATGATGCCGTCGACACCCGAGTCGACGGCACGCCGCGCGTCGTCGGGGTGCAGTACGCCCTTGAGAACGACCGGCAGCGACGTGCGCTCGCGCAGACTGTCGATCTCCGTCCAACTCAGCGACGGTCGCGAGTAGATGTCGAGGAAGGTCTGCACTCCCACGCGCGGCTCGGGGCGAATGATGTTGCGCAGCAGCGATCCCGGGGTGTTCTTCGCAATGCTGAACAGGGTGCGCAACGCGCCGAGCGAGATCTCGGGACGTTCCGAACTCCCCTGGGCCGCACGCTCGGAGACGATCTCGTTGAATCGGGGGTCCGAGGTGTACTGCGCGATGCCCTCCCCGCGCGCGAACGGCAACGAACCGATGTTGAGGTCACGTGGTCGCCAACCGAGCATCGTCGTATCAAGAGTTACGGCGACGGCCGACGCTCCGACGCCTTCGGCACGCTGCAGCAGACTGTCGACGAGGTCGTCGTCGGTCGACCAATAGAGCTGAAACCATCGCGGCGCGCCGGGCCGTACGAGGTCCATCTCCGCGGCGACGTCCTCCATCCGAACCCCGCCCTGATTGGAGAATATGTACGGAAGTCCCAGTTCTGCTGCGGCGTGACCGATCATCCTGTCGGCCCCACGCGCGACGAGATCTCCTGCTCCGACGGGTGCGAACAGGATCGGTGCGGGTAGCCGGTCGCCGAACAGCTCGATTTCCAGCGTCCGCTCGGAGACGTCGCGCAACACCCGCGGCACGATTGCGCGTCGATCAAGAGCCCTGCGGTTTGCATCCATCGTTCGACCCCCGCCTGCCCCGCCGGCGATGTACGCCCAGGCCCGATCGGACATCTCCGCTCGCGCTCGGCGTTCGAGTTCGTCGAAATCGGTCGGTACGACGGGTGTACGACCGTGTACTCCCGCTTGGTAGATGTCGTTCTGGCGGGCACGCCCGAAGAGTGGTGACGGCATACTCCACAGCGTATGACCCGCCTCACACCGCGTTATCGGCGGCCATGACCGTAGTCACAGACAGCATCCGAGGTCGACTCTCGTTACTCTGGCGTGCGACCAGTCGGGGATATCAAAGGGTTCAGATGGCTATCTGGTTGTACAAGCTCGGACGTTCGGCATTCCGCCACAAGTGGATCGTGATCAGCGCGTGGATCGTCGTATTGATCGTTCTCGGTGCTCTCGTCGGCGTACTCAAACCGACTTTCGCCACCAATTTCGAGCTCCCCGGCACCGACTCCGATCGCGCGATGTCGGTGATGAAGCAAGACTTCCCGGCGGCAAACGATCAGCAGTTGAATTCGTCGACCAGCATTCTCGTCGAAGCCGACGACGGTCTCGAGAACCACATGGGCCAGATCGACGCACTCGTCGCCAAGGCTCGAACGCTACCCAAGGTCATCGAGCCACAGACCGTCGTCAATCCGGTGACGGCCGCCAAGGCCAATCCCGCCATCGCCCCGAAGGTTCTCGGCGACAACGGCAAGGTCGGGCTGATCCAGATCAGGCAGGACATTCGGGCCAACGAACTGACCCACGACGACATGGCGCAGTTCGAGGATCTGCTCGCCGAGTTCCGCGGCAACGGGTTACAGGTCGAGGGCACCGGCTCGCTGATGCAGGTCTTTCAGCAGGGCGGGGTGTCTGAGCTGCTTGGCTTCGTGATCGCGTTCATCGTCATGATCATCGCGTTCGCGTCCATCGTGGCCGCGTTCATCCCGATCGTCACCGGCATCTTCGGTGTCGGCATCACCATGCTGCTCGTCACGTTGAGCGCCAAGATCTTCGACGTCCAGCAGAGTGCCACCACGATCATCACGATGCTCGGGATCGCGGTCTCCATCGACTACGCGCTGTTCATCGTGTCGAGGTATCGATCCGAGCTGAATCTCGGCGGGTCGCGTGAGGCCGCTGCGGGCAGAGCCGTGGGAACCGCAGGCTCCGCAGTGGTGTTCGCTGGTCTGACCGTCGTGATCGCCGTGTGTGCGCTGAGCGTCGTCGGCATCCCCTTCATCACGCAGATGGGTATCTCGGCGGGACTGGCCGTCGTGGTCGCGGTGCTCGGTGCCATCACGTTGATCCCCGCACTGCTCGGCGCGTTCGGCAGGTTTGCCTTCAGCCCCCGCATTCCCGGCCTGCGTCACGGCGACGAACCGGATTCGAAACCGTCCAACGGTCTACGCGTCGCCCGCTTCATCACCCGGTTCCCACTGCCCGTCGCACTCGTCGGTCTCGTGCTGCTCGGCATCGCCGCGATCCCGATGTCGAGCATGCAACTCGGCATGGACTCGACCGGCGACAAGGAGTACGCGGCAACCAAGCTCCTCGAACGCGGCTTCGGCGAAGGCGTGAACGGGCCGCTACTCGTCGTCGTCAGTGACGCGTCGAACGGAGATATCGCTCCCGCAGCCAATGCGGTTGTCGCTCAGGTGAAGACCCTGCCGAACGTCGCCAACCCCGAGCAGATCGTCTGGGTCGGCAACGGCCAGAACAAGCAGAACCCCCAACAGGGTGCGACGGCCGCGCTGATCTCGGTCACTCCGGCGAAGTCTCCCTCGGGCCCCGAGACGCACACGCTGATGGATCAGATACGTGACTACGGATCGTCGAAACCCGGTGGCGCAACCGTCAATGTCGGCGGCCAGACGGCCATCATGTCGGATATCTCGAGCAAGCTCAGCAGCGCGCTGCTGCCGTTCCTCATCGTGGTGGTCGGGCTTGCCTTCATCATCCTGACCATCGTGTTCCGCTCGCTGCTCGTGCCGCTGACGGCGACCATCGGTTTCTTGTTCTCGGTGTGTGCGACGTTCGGTGCGACGGTGTGGATCTTCCAGGAGGGCCACCTCGGACTGATCGAACACACCAAGCCGATCATCTCGTTCCTGCCGATCTTCCTGATCGGCGTGGTGTTCGGACTCGCGATGGACTACCAGGTCTTCCTCGTGACACGAATGCGCGAGGAGTACGTGCACGGGTTGTCGGCGAAGGATTCGGTGATCGTCGGCTACCAGCACGGAGCGCGCGTGGTCGCGTCCGCTGCGGTCATCATGATCTCGGTGTTCTCCGCCTTCATGCTCGCGCCCGACACGATCGCGAAGATGATGGGCTTCGCACTGGCCGCCGCGGTCTTCTTCGACGCCTTCATCATCCGCATGGCCGTCGTGCCCGCCGTGATCACGATGATGGGCGACTGGGCGTGGAAGATTCCCCGCTGGCTCAACCGCATCCTGCCCAACGTCGACATCGAGGGCACCGAGATCCGCAAGATCCCGATCGACGACGAACCCGCCGAGACGCGCGAAGCCGTCTCGGCGGGTCGGAGCTGAGGCGCCCCGCAGGTCGAGCGTCCCCTCGCTGGTAGAGCTGCACCCGCTGGTCGAGCTGCACCCGCTGGTCGAGCTTGTCGAGACCACCCCCAGGTCGAGCGTCCCCCGCTGGTCGAGCTTGTCGAGACCACCCGCTCACCGCGACATCGCGCTGTGTGTCCGGTGATGCTCGGCGACCTTGCCGCTGGTGACCGCGGCCTGCGCGCCGAGGCTGATCGCGAGGTAGATCATGATGCTCGCGCCGTCGAGTCCGCCCATTCCGTGCTGTATGCCGTCGCCGAAGAAGGCGGGCACCACCAGGCTGATGGCGACATGTGCCGCGATCGCGACCACCCAGAGCACGATGGTCAGCGCACCTCCCTTGCGGACCATCACGCCTGCCGGATTGCGGTAGACCTGCATGCTGTGCGCTCGCGGCACCGCCAGAATCGCCGCGACGACGAAGCCGACGAGGACCGCCACCGTCGCGCCGACAGTGACATGGTGTCCGCCGCCGAGATACTGCGCGGTTTCGAAGACGCCGATGATCCCGATGATCAACGGCAGCTTGAACAAGTTGTCCTTGAGTGGTTGTTCCCGCGTCTGGCGGTACAGGATGAAGACGACGACCAGGACGGTGATGACTGCTGTGCTTGCAATGTTCATGCTTTGAGCATCGGCTCGCGAAGCAGGCGAAACATCAACCCGAGGGTGGAACCCGGGTGGAGATCGGGTGGATCGTGCTACTCCTACGCCCCTGATCTCCGACGTCGACATTACGGTTGCCATGTGACAACGAGTCAAGATCCGGTGGCGACGGACCGCCTGCTGATCCGCGGGATCGTCGCGGTCTCGGTGCTGGTCTCAGCGTTCGCCGACACCGGCAAGCAGCCGATCTGGGCGACCGCCATCGGCTGGATAGCCACCTGTGTCTTGGTGGTGTTGCTATTGCGTTCGGTGCTGCGCGACAAGAATGCGCGGAGCTGGAGCACTCAGGCCTCGGCCCTGCACGCCATCGCCACGGTGGCGGCGTCGGTTGTCGCAGCGTTCGCATTTCACGGTGGCGCGACGGTCTGGCTGCCCTATATCGGCGTTGCCGCGGCGGCGATGTCGCAAACGACGGTCCTCGTGTCGGCGCTCATCGCATCGCCATCGCTGACCGCGCTGGGAATACTGATGTGGTGGCAGACCCACAACGCCTGGGCTGTCTGCATCAATGTCGCCAGTGCGGCAGCGGTTTTCGCCTTCATGCAGTTGCGGCGCCGTCAACGCGAAGCCGCAGAGCTTGCCGCAACCCAACGCGAGATCATTGCCGCCGAACGCTCCCGGGCGGCCTTGGCCGAGCAGCAACGCCAGATCTCCGCACAACTCCACGACGTTCTCGCGCATACACTCTCGGGCCTCATCGTCACACTGCAGGGCGCCACTCTGCAGGCTGAGCGCGAGTCCGCGTCTGCGGAACTGACCGAAAAGCTGCGCACCGCAACCGCGTTGGCGCGTGATGGCCTCAGTGAGGCGAAGACCGCCGTCGAATCACTGCGCGACAGCGCAACGCGAGAGTCGGAGCCACTCGACCACTGGCTACCGAAGACCTTGGCGCAGTTGCGAACCGGTGCGGGGCTCGACGTCGAAGTGTCCGGCGATGTCGACGTTGTGCCAGCGATCTGGCACGACGACGTGCGCGCGGTGCTGATGGAGGGGCTCACCAACTCGATGCGTCACGCCGCAGGCGCACCCATACGTATCGAGTTCACACCGCAACTCGTTCGGGTGCGCTCGGTCGGCGACCCGTCGACCTTCGTCGATCGTGGCCACACCAGCGGCGGCAACGGGCTGACCGGGTTGGCCGAACGCATCACAGCGGCAGGTGGATCGCTGGAATACGGCACGACCGCACAGGGTTTCGATCTGACGGTCCGGTTTGGTTCATGACGGTACAGGTGGGTTCATGACAGTACGGGTGGTGATCGCCGACGATCAGACGGTCGTGCGCGAAGGGTTGCGCTCGATGCTCGGATTGTTCGACTCTCTCGACGTGGTCGGCGTTGCGTCGTCGGCCGAGGACGCTCTCGCGTTGGTGGCCGAGCAGACTCCCGACGTGCTTCTCACCGACCTCCGGATGCCGGGAATCGGTGGGATCGAAGGAATTCGACGACTCGTCGCGTCCGGGGCCACGACCCGCGCGGTTGCATTGACCACCTACGACGACGACGCGACGATCGTCGAGGCACTCGACGCCGGTGCCGTCGGCTTCCTGAACAAGGACGCCGACCCCACGGCGATCGAGTCAGCGCTGCTCTCGGCAGCGGCAGGCCGCTCACTGCTCGACGAAAAGGCGATGCGCGCCTTGCTGTCTCGGACATCGGCGACGCCAAACCAGAGCAATCCACGCGCGCTCAACCCCGACGGCCTCACCGAACGCGAGTCGGAGGTCATCACGCTGATCGCGGAGGGGCTGTCGAATCAACAGATCGCCCGAACACTCGTCCTGGGGGTGAGCACCGTCAAGACGCACATCAACCACATCCTCGCCAAGACGGGATGCCGCGACCGCGCGGCCGTCGTCGCCTACGCCTACCGCCTCGGGCTGGCCTGAGCCCCGCTGGTCGAGCCATACCCGCTGGTGATTTCGACTCGGCAGCTCGCTGCGCTCGCGGCCAGCTCAATCAGCGGAAACGGCCCACCCGCTGGTCAAACCGCACCCGCTGGTCGAGCTGAACCCGCTGGTCGAGCTTGTCGAGACCACCAAAGTGATTTCGACTCGGCAGCTCGCTCCGCTCGCGGCCGGCTCAATCAGCGAGAAGGGGCCACGCCCGCTCGCGGCCGGCTCAATCAACGGAAAAAGACCACCTCACGCCGAGAACAGCAGCGCAGCGCCCATGCCCACCATGATCACGGCCACGATGCCGTCGAGAATCTTCCACGCCCGGGGTTTGGCAAACAGCGGGGCGAGCCTGCTCCCGCCGCGGCCGATCAGCGTGAACCACAGCACGCTCGCCGCGCACGCGCCGATCGCGAACGCCCACTTCGCATTTCCGTGACTGTTGGCGATCGCCCCCATCGTGAGCACCGTATCGAGATACACGTGCGGATTGAGCCACGTGAGCGCGAGCGCCGACCCGATCGCCACCCAGCGCGACGCGGTGCGCACCTCGTCGGCGTTGGCCGTGATGGCCTCGCTCGACCGAAGACACCGTCGCGCAGCCAGCAGACCCAAGACAATGACGTACGCCCCGCCCGCGATCTTCGCGACGGTGACCACGGAAGGATGCGCAGACACCAACGCGCCGAGTCCCGCGACCCCCGCGACGATCAGCACCACGTCGGAGAGCGCACACACCGCGATCACCGGATTCACATGCACACGGCGCACACCCTGCTGCAGCACGAAGATGTTCTGCGGCCCGATGGCCACGATCAAGCCCGCTCCGGTGAGCAACCCCATCATGGCCGCGAGGAGATATGTCGTCATGACACGAACGTAAGAGCACGTCGCTGACAAGTACAGCGAATGTTTCTGTCGAAACATTAGACTCTCTTATGTGGATCTCGGATCGGACGCACTACGCACGCTGTCAGCGGTACTCGACGCGGGCACGTTCGACGCCGCGGCCGAGCAACTGCACATCACACCGTCGGCGGTCAGCCAACGCATCAAGGCGCTCGAGGTCTCCGTCGGACGCATCCTGGTCCGTCGCACCAAGCCGATCACCGCGACGCGCGACGGCGAGGTTCTCGCACGGATGGCCAAGCAGTGGAATCTGCTCGCCCTCGAGGCTCAGCTCGAACTGACCGGCGACCTCGACGACGCCGTGACCGCCTCACTCACCGACCGCCCGCGCGTCCATCTCCCGATTGCAGCCAACGCCGACTCGCTCGCGACCTGGCTCCTCCCCACGCTCGCGCGCTTCCACCGCGAGAACCCTGTTGCCGTCGAAGTGATCCGCGACGACGAAGCAGTCAACAGCTCGCGCTTGGTGACCGGCGAGGTGATGGGCGCCATCACCTCCGATCCCCTGCCCATCCGGGGGACCACACTGCGACCGCTGGGCATCATGCGCTATCTACCCGTCGCCACCGGGCAGTTCCTCGACACCTGGATGCCCAACGGCGTCGACGACGAATCCCTCGCCAAGGCCCCGATGGTGCAGTTCGATCGCAACGACGAGCTGCAACGCAGAGTGCTCCGAATGATGTCGGGACAGCGACTCGATCCGCCCGCCGTCTACATCCCTGCCTCGACCGAGTACCACCGTGCCATCGAGGCCGGAATGGGTTGGGGTGCAGTCCCTCTGGCGCAGATCGCCGATGCTCTCGACAGCGGCCGGGTGGTCACCTTCACCGACCTCCACGTCGACGTGCCGCTCTACTGGCAGTACTGGAAGCTCGGGTCGTCGTTGCTGCGCACTCTCACCGACCTCGTCGTCGACGGCGCTCGTCGCCATCTCATCGCGCCGCCGGACACCGACTCCTCAACCACGTGAGCTGTGGCGGTCACTCCACCACTCGGGCGCGTCGACGAAATGGTTGTCGTACGGTTCCTGCGCAGCCGCCAACTCCTCGAATGTGGCCTCGCCCGCCTGGATTCGCGAAAGCAGTCGGAAGTACTCGAATCGTTCGACGCCGGGCGTGAGGACGATCAGGACGCGTGCCGCAGCGTCGGGCACCGCACCGAAGGCATGCGGCATGAGTCGCGGAATCGACACTGCCGCACCAGCTTCGACTGTCACGATCTCATTACCGGCCATCAGGCGCAGGCCACCCTCGATGACGTAGAACATCTCGGACGACTGCCGGTGAAAGTGAGGCGCGGCGCCGTCGACACCCGCGTCGAGGCGAACTTCGAGTGAGCTCAGCGCGCCTGCGGTGTCGGATGCGTCGAACAGCAGGTGCATCGACGCGCGCTCGTTGCCGACGACATCGTCACTGGCGCTGCGGAATACGGGTGCGGTGGTGGTCATCGTGGTCTCCATTGTCTTGTTGATTGACTGTCGGATCAGAGAAAGAGCAGAACTGCGGCGACGATCAGTGCAAGTGCGGTCGCGCCGTGGATGCCGTAGGCGGCTGCCTTACTGCCCCGATTTGTCAGCACGATCACCATGTCCCCCAACGGGATCAAGGCAAGCACGAGGACCAGAACACCGAGGTAGTCGAGTGCGACGAAGGTGAAGACGATGACGAGTAGTCCGGTCACGACGTCGCGGATGCCCTTCACCTGCCACCAGCCCCGTGCGTCCGGAGCCGGAGGCGTCGGCAGTCCGAAACCGGCCGCATTCTTCTCGTTCCTCGCCAGGTAAGCGCAGCCGACTGCAATGATCATCAGCGCGCCGGCCCAACTGAGGATGAGTCCGATCGAGGTCGCGAGCATCGCGATTCCTTCCAAGAGGATTTCTTCTATCGTCGTTAACTTCCAACGAACCAAACTCTATCAGTGATAGATCGAAGGCACGAGGGATTCGCTCGAAAAAAGAATGCACGCCGCCGAGGACTCAGCGACGCGCCGGAGAATCTCCATCGGTAGCGCTCAGCGCGGCGTCGATCTGCTCGGCGTAGATCGCGTGGAACGCCGCGGAGGGATGGAATCCGTCGGCGGCGAACAATCCGTCGCCGGACGGCTCGAAGCGCATGATTCTGCGGACTCGCCCGGATCCGGCGACCACGTCGTCTGCGATCGCGTCGAATTGCGCGGCACGCATGCCCAGCGTCTGGGCCAGCGCACCCGGCAGCGCCGGGCACATCTGCAGCATCGGCACCGGCAGCAGCACGATCTCGGCCCGCTCCGCCGCCGCGCACACGGCGTTGAGCAAAGCAGTCAGCTCGTCACGCCACCGACGGGCCGTGTGCATGTTCTTCGCGTCGTTGGCCCCGACGGACACGACCACGACGTCGGCCTGTGCAAGCACGGCGTCGTCGATCAGTGTTATCACCTGCGCAGCGGTGAAACCAGTTCGTGCGGCAACAACCCACTGCACCGAGCGGCCCTCTCTGGTGGCGAGCCGTGTCGCGACTCCGCCGGCGAGGGTGTCGAGGTGGTTGTCGACCCCGACGCCGCCGGCGAGACTGTCGCCGAGGACCACGAGGCGCAGACAATTCGGATCCGACGCGTCGCCGACGGTCCCGAAGTCGCCCTCGGCCTGCGGCAATCGGACGACGCTCCGCTTGGCTCGTAGCCCCTGCCACGCGATCACCGGGGTACGCCAGGTGGCGGCGGCAGCCAGGGTCACAATCTCGCGCATGGCATCCATTGTCGCAATCCCACTCAGGACTCGCTCGGGGCCGTCACCACCACAGCGTCGTCCAACGGATGCTCGATCTCGTCGCGCCAGAGTCGCGCGGCGACGTAGAAGGCGATTGCGGCTGGAACAGGCAGGATGCCGCCGATCACGAACACCGCGGTGAGCCCGATGGCGTTGCTCAGCGGTGCGGCGATCGCCATCGACACCGGCATCAGAATGACGGATACGAAGAAGTCGAGACTCGCGATCCGACCCAACAGCTCAGGCGGCACCCGCCGCTGCAGCAATGTTCCCCACAGCACCGACGGGGCGTCGAATCCGAATCCCAGCAATGCACCGGCGACGATGAACAGCCAGGTGTGCTCGGCGACGCCCATGACAACAAGCGACAGGCTCGACAGACCCCAGATGACGAACATGACGGTGAGGTATCGCCGAGGCATCCTGATCGACGCGAAGTACGCCGAACCGATCGCCGCTCCCGCCCCGTAAGCGGCGAGGACGAGCGCATGGTCTCCCGCGCCACCGTCTACGCGTTCGCGCAGCGCGAAGGGAACGAGCACCTCGATCGGACCCATCGTTGCCAGCACCAGCAGCGTCGCGAAGAACAACGTGGCCCATAGCCACGGAGTCCGCAGGACGTATCCGAAGCCCTCGACCAGATCGGTGACCGCCGATCGTGCCGGGTTGCCCCGCAACGCTTCTCGACGCTGAGGTAGCGGTTTCATCGTGAGATAGCACGCGCCGGAACAGATACTCGCGACCGCGGCAACGACGACCGCGGGTCCCGGCGCGGCAACCGACACGATCAATCCAGCAACCATCGGGCCGATCGCCTGAAAGACGACGGGCCGGGAGAACCCTTCGATTCCGTTGGCGGCCTGCAACTCCGATGCCGAGACGATCCGCGGAAGCAGCGCCGAGTAGGCCGGGTAGTACATACCGGTGGTGACTCCAC
Source organism: Gordonia sp. 852002-50395_SCH5434458 (assembly GCF_001665905.1). Classification (NCBI taxonomy): domain Bacteria; kingdom Bacillati; phylum Actinomycetota; class Actinomycetes; order Mycobacteriales; family Gordoniaceae; genus Gordonia; species Gordonia sp. 852002-50395_SCH5434458. The sequence continues at coordinate 50,055 of NZ_LZTC01000003.1, read as the reverse complement.
CGAGCAACGCGGCGATCACCACCATCGGCAGGGTGAGCACCCCGAAGATCGACAGCACTCCGACGAGTCCGAACACACCCATCTTGACCACTTCGAGCGCCACGATGATCGATCGTTGCGAGACCCGGTCGGCGAGCACTCCGCCCGCGAGCGTCGAGACGATCATGCCCACCGCCGACACACCCGACGCCCACGCGACCTGCGTCGGGCCGCCACCGAGTTCGATGATCTGCCATACCAGCGCGATGGCCCAGACGCCGTCGGAGAACAACGCCAAGATGAGGCCAGCCACGAGCCGACGGAACTGCGCGCCGGCCAATGGCCGTAGAGCGCGCGGCAGCCGGGACTCGCTGGCGGTGATGGTCACCTCCCGAGGATGCCCGTCAGCGCACCCGTTCAGCCAGCGCTTTTCGCCGCCGACTCGCCGACGGTGTGGAACTCCATCGCTTCGGTGACCTCGTAGCGACGCGAATCGATGGCATCGAGTACCAGGTTGTGCCGGACCTGCCACGGCGCTTGATCCGACGACTTGGGGAGAGCGACGGCGCCGCGTCGGACATAGCCCGCATCCAGTGCAAACAACATGTGCTCCGGCAGCGTCGCCGACCCGACGGTCGGCGCCGCAGACGTGTATCCGTGCGCCCGCATGTACGCGATCAGATCACCGACCGCCTTACTGGTCAGATCGACGCGCAACGTCCACGACGCGTTGGTGTAGCCAATGGACCACACCAGATTCGGTACGTCGTTGAGCATGTACCCGCGATAGGCGAACTTCTCGTGCGGCTTGAATTCGACGCCGTCGATCGACAGCTGCGCGCCGCCGAAGGCGAGCAGTTCGAGTCCGGTCGCGGTCACGATGATGTCGGCGGGCAGCTCCTCGCCCGACACCAGCTTGATCCCGCCGGGCGTGAACCGGTCGATCTGGTCGGTGACCACGTCGGCATGGTCGGAGCCGAGAGCCTTGTAGAAGTCGGCGTCGGGGATGATGCACAATCGCTCATCCCACGGGTTGTACCGCGGACGGAAGTGCGTGTCGACGTCGTATCCCTTGGGCAGGTTGCGGATCGCGATCTGCCGCAGCAGCTTTCGCGACGTACGCGGAAACCGCCGCGCGAACAGGTAGATCGACAGCGTGACAAGTGCGTTGCGGTACCGGATCACGTCGTGTGCCCACTGCCTCGGCAGCAACCGCTGAATCCAGGGCGTCGTCGGCTCCTGCCAGCCGACGGGGAACAGGTACGTCGGCGAACGCTGCAGCATCGTCACATGACCGGCGCGGTCGGCCATACTCGGGATGAGGGTGACAGCCGTTGCGCCACTGCCGATCACGACGACGTTCTTGCCCGCGTAGTCGAGATCCTCGGGCCAGAACTGCGGATGCACGATGGTTCCGGAGAAGTCCTCGGTGCCGGCGAAGTCGGGGGTGTAGGCCTCGTCGTATCGGTAGTAGCCGGTGCACAGATAGAGGAATCGCGTTGTGTACGTGCGGGTTTCGCCGCCCGCATTGGTCGTGACAGTCCAGGTGTCGGACGCGGTGTCGAAGTCGGCTGCGGTGACCGTGACGCCGAAGTCGATCTGATCGTAGATCCCGGTGTCGCGGGCGGTGTCTTCGAGATAGTCACGAATCTCGGCACCCGACGCCATGGTCTTGGTTCCGCGCCACGGTCGGAACGGAAAGCTGAGCGTGAAGATGTCGGAGTCCGACCGCACTCCCGGATAGCGGAACAGATCCCACGTGCCACCGATACGTTCACGCTGTTCGACGATCCGATACCGCAAGCCCGGATTTCGCTCCGTCACACGGTAGGCGGCGTCGATCCCCGCCAACCCTGCTCCCACGATGAGCAAATCCAGTACGTCGCTCAACTTGCCGCTCGCTTTCGGGTCGTCTTCTTGGCTGCTGTGGACTTCTCGGCCGTTGTCTTGTCGGCTGTTGTCTTCTTGGCTGCGGTGCTCTTGGCTGCAGTTTTCTTGGCGGCAGCCTTCTTTGCCGGCGCCTTCTTCGCCGCGGCTTTCTTTGCGGGCGGCTTGTCGGCAGCGTCCGATGAACCGCCGCTCGCGTCTCCCTTGTCCTTCACCGAAGCACGCAGTGCGGCAAGAAGATCCGCGACGTCGGAGTCCTCGTCGGCGGCTTCTTCCTTCTCATCACTCTCCGGAAATGCCTCGCCGCCTTCGGCTTTCGCCTCGATCAGCTTCGACAGTTCGTCCTGGTAGGTGTCGGAGAACTCGTCCGGGTCGTAGTCGGTGGCCATCGAGTCGATCAACGACGACGCCATCTTCAATTCCTGGTCGCGGATCTGCACGTCGTCGCCGAGGAAGTCGAAGTCGGGCTTGCGCACCTCGTCGGGCCACAGCAGCGTCTGCAGGGTCATCACGCCGGGTTCGATGACCCTCAGCGCCGCCATGCGCGTGCGGTTGCGCAGGGTGAACGACGCGATCGCCAACCGGTCGGTCTCCTGCAACGCCTTCGCCAGCAGCACGTATGCCTTCGGAGACTTCGACGACGGCTCGAGATAGTAGGGCTTGTCGAAGTAGATCGGGTCGACCTGGTCGACGGGTACGAACTCGACGATCGAAATCTCCGGGCTCTTCTGCACCGGCAGACTCGCAAGGTCGTCCTTCGTCAGGATCACCGACTCGCCACTGTCGGTTTCATAGGCGTTGGCGATGTCGGAGTAGTCGACCTCGGTATCGGTTCCCTCCCGCACCCTGCGATAACGGATGCGGGCGCCGTCGGACGAATCGACCTGATACGACTTGCGGTCGTGACTCTCCGTCGCCGAATACACCTTGACGGGCACGTTGACCAGGCCAAAGCTCAGATCGCCCTTCCAGATCGAGCGCATGGGCACCATTGTGCCATCGGTCACGTCGCAAAGTGGCCGCGTACCGACACCGGATATGGGCACGCGACCAGATTCTGGGCACAATGAACTCATGGCGCCCTCCCAGAGCCTGGAGATCGACGGTCACACGATCGCTCTCACCAACTTGGGCAAGGTGCTGTATCCCGCGACCGGCACGCGCAAGGTCGACGTCGTCGACTACTACACCCGCATTGCCGACGTCATGCTTCCGCATCTGCGCGGCAGGCTGATCACCCGCAAACGCTGGCCCAATGGCGTCGAGTCGACGCCCTTCTTCGAGAAAGATCTACCGAGCAGCGTTCCGGAGTGGATTCCCCGCCACGCCGTCGCACACAGCGGACGCACCATCACCTACGCGATGGCCGATTCTGCAGCCGTTCTCGTATGGCTGGCACAGATGGCCGCGCTCGAACTCCACACACCCCAGTGGCTCGTCCCGCCGCCCGGCATGCAGGCCGATCCGGAGAAGTCCGGCCCCAAGGGACTCGGCGAGATCCGCGCGAATCGACTCGTCCTCGACCTCGACCCGGGCCCCGACGTGTCACTCGACGAATGCGCGCAGGTGGCCCTCATGATGCACGAGATGCTCGACGGCGCGGGCCTTGCGTCGTATCCGGTGACCAGCGGCGGCAAGGGAATTCACGTCTACGCGCGTTTCGACCGACCCGTCGCGCCGGATTCCGCACGCACCGTTGCACGTGAGATCGCCTCGACGCTCGCGGCGGCACATCCGAAGACGATCACCGCCACGATGTCGAAATCCGAACGCGCCGGCCGTGTCTTCATCGATTGGAGCCAGAACAGCGCGTCGAAGACGACGCTGGCGCCGTACTCCATGCGCGGTCGCGAAGAGCCCTGGGTCGCCGCACCGCGGACGTGGGACGAACTCGCCGGTCCGGGACTGACACAGTTGCACTTCGGCGAGGTGCTCGAGCGCGCCGCCGACGGCGATCTGCTCGACGGCCTCGACGACCCCTACTCACCAGACACCGACGACGCGACGACAACCACCAGCGGCTCCGCGGACTCCGCAGACGACTCCGAGGAGCAAGTCGAGGACGCCGGCGCGCGCCCGGTCGTCGACCTGAGCACCTACCGTGCCAAGCGCGATGCGTCGAAAACCCCGGAACCCTTCGGCGATGAGGAGCATCGTCGACGCCGCGCCCAGTCGTCCGACAGCGACGACGAGAGCGACCCCGAGGACTCCGACGACACGGTGAGCGCGGCGTCGGCAGGACCGATCTTCGTGATCCAGGAACATCACGCTCGCCGCCTGCACTACGACTTCCGGCTCGAGCGCGACGGAGTGCTCGTCTCCTGGGCCGTGCCGAAGAACCTGCCGACCGATTCGGGTCAGAACCGGCTGGCCGTACACACCGAGGATCACCCTCTCGACTACGCGGACTTCTCCGGCGACATCCCCGGCGGGGAGTACGGCGCCGGGCACGTGGAGATCTGGGATCACGGCACATACGAGACCGAGAAGTGGCGCGAGTCGGAGGTCATCGTCCGCCTTCACGGCGAGCGAATCCAGGGCCGCTACGCGCTCATCAAGACCGGCGACAAGAACTGGCTCGCGCACCTGATGAGCGACGAGCCGCGGCCCATCCTCCCCGACAGCCTCACACACCCGCGCCCGATGCTGGCCACCGACGAACCTGTCGAACGTCTCGACGGCAGGGACTGGGCGTTCGAGGGCAAGTGGGATGGGTATCGAATTCTGTTGCGCTCCATCGATGGAGACTTCCGCCTCACCTCGCGATCGGGAATCGACATGACCGACGACTTCCCCGAATTGCGCTCGGCGGCAGACGAACTCGGCCTCATCGACGTCGTCCTCGACGGCGAGGTCGTTGCCGTTGACTCCGCCGGGCATACCAACTTCACCCTGCTTGCCTCACGCAGCAATACCACGGAGACGTACTCGCTCAAGCTGTACCTCTTCGACATCCTCTACCTCAACGGCACATCGCTATTGCGTAAACCGTGGTCGGAGCGTCGACAACTCCTGGAGGCTCTCGCGCCCGCATTCAAAGAGTCTGCGTACGTGGAGATTCCGCCGCTGCTACCCGCTCCCGGCTCGGCTGCCGTGCGCCATAGTCGCGACCACGGACTCGAGGGCGTCATCGCCAAACGCAAGACGTCGACATATCAACAGGGACGACGAAGTAGCCAGTGGCGCAAGCAGAAGAACTGGAGCGACATCGAGGTCGTCATCGGCGGTTACCGACTCGGTCGCGGCAATCGTGAGGGTGCCATCGGGTCACTGCTGGTCGGGCTGCCAGAAGAGACCGGCCTGCGCTACGTAGGCAGGGTGGGCACCGGATTCACCGAGGCGTCGTTGAAAAGCCTTGCAGAAGAACTCAAGCCACTGGAGATCTCACGAAGTCCGTTCCTGGAGAAGCTCGACCGCCCCGTCGCGTCCACCGCGACCTGGGTGCTACCGAAGATCGTCGGCGAGGTCAGGTTCATGGACTGGACCAGCACCGGCCACCTCCGCCACCCGAGCTGGCGCGGAATCCGCCGCGACAAGCTTCCGGGCGACCTCTGACAAAACCCTCTGACAAACAACCTCTGGCAAACAACTTCTGACAAACACCGGATGACAGGCCCACCCGCACCAGCGAGAGGACACCGAAGATGACCATCACCCACGACACCGTCGGGAAGCACATCACCGTCGCGGCCGCCGACGGCGACGCGGAGGCATACCTCGTCCGACCCGCCGGTGACGATCCCGCCGGTGAAAACCCGGAAACCGATTACCCCGGCGTGCTTTTCATCATCGACGCCATCGGGTTGCGCCCACAGACCCGCCGCATGGCCGACCGCATCGCGTCGTGGGGCTACGTCGTGCTGGTTCCGAATGTCTTCTACCGCTGGGGCACCGCGGAGGAAACATCGCCGGAGGACGAGCTCCTCGACGCCGACGCGCGCAAAGAGTTCTTCAGCGTGGCCATGCCGCGCGTGCATGCTCTGACCGACGATCTCGCCGAACCCGACCTCTCCGCATATATCGACGCGTTGAAGGCCACACCCGGCGTCTCGAAAGGCCCGATCGGCGTGACGGGGTACTGCGCGGGCGGCAGACTCGCCCTGCTGGCCGCGGCGACCCGGCCCGACGACGTCGCAGCTCTCGGCATGTTCCACACGGGCGGGTTGGTCACACAGTCGTCAGGCAGTCCGCATCTGCGCCTCGCGGACGTCGACGCCCAGGTGCTCGCCGTGCACGCCGACCGCGATCGTTCGCTTCCCTCCGAAGCGATCGCCCAGTTCGAGCACGCTCTCATCACCGCGGGAGTTACTCACTCCGCGACCGTGTATCCGGGCGCAGAGCACGGCTACACGATGGCCGACACCGCGTCGTACAACCACGACGCCTCCGAGTACCACTTCGCCGAGCTTCGGAAGTTGTTCGCACATACGCTGCACTGAATGGCGACGCGGCCCTGAATGCGAACTTTGCACCGAATGCCACGTTGCACACGATCGCCGTCATCGGTCATATGGGCGCCATAAGTGAGTCTCTCGCCACGCCCACCGACCTCGCTTCGCGATCGGGAACTCTGTTGGCTATGTTCAGTGGTGTCCAACCCCGGGAGAGCCAGTGTTCGTTGTCGCGCACATCAGCGACCTGCATTTCAACGGCACCCGATTCAATCGCGCCCGAATCGAATCGACGTTGAGCTATATCAACGCGCGCGCGGACGGCATCAATGTCCTCCTGATCACCGGTGACGTAGCCGACGAAGGCAGCCCGAGCGAGTACCGCGAGGCATCCCTCGTCATCGACAGCCCGCTGCCCATCCTCATCACCGAGGGCAACCACGACGAGCGCGTCGCGTTCAACGCAGGCATTCTGCGGGCCGAATCATCTGCGCCGATCAACTCGTCGAGCCTCGTCGACGGCGTCTTGTTCGTAGTGGTCGACAGTTCCATCCCGGGCCGCAACGACGGCTACATCGACGACGACACGCTCGCGTGGATGTCTGCGGAGATCGCCGCGCACGGACCCGACACCCCGGTGTTCGTCGCATTCCACCATCCGCCGGTCACGTTGGAGATGCCGTTCATGGACAGCATCCGCCAGACCGGCGAGGAGCGCATCGCGGCCCTCGTCGACACGCATCCCAACATCGTCGCGTTCCTGTGTGGACACGCACACACACCGGCGGTCACCCGATTCGCCGACCGCCCGCTGTGCGTAGCACCCGGCGTCTCGTCGACGCTGAACCTGCCCTTCGAGGGCCATGACATCGTGAACCGCGGCCAGCCGCCCGGCATCGCCTTTCATGTACTCGACGACGCCGGACGGCTGATCACACACTTTCGCTCGGTGATGTTCTAGCGCCTTCGCGGTCCAGCAAGCCACTCACGTGATGGCCGACGCCTGCGAGGTGGATACCGGTCTGGGTGACCTCGTAGACCTGTGCGGTACGAATATCGAAGTAGAGTCCGATGATTCGCAGGCGCGCCTCGGCCGCTGCCCGCCCGACGAGGTGATGGCGACTCAGAATCTCCACCTGCTTGGCGACATTCACCACCGCGAGTTGGTCCACATCGTTGAAACCCATTCTGGCGGCCGACCTTCCAGCGGGATGCCCGAGTTGCAGTGCTGTCCTACTCGGTTCGGCCTGGGCCAGCCACGAGCGGATCGGCGAACTCGACGCCGCATCCGAGGACGATTCGCGGCCACGACTCTGGTCGAGCACCGCTCGCATCGCACCACACGATGAGTGTCCGCAGACCACCACGGCGGTTACGCCGACCTCGTTGATCGCGAAATCCAGTGCGGCCTCGATGGATTCGGCGCCGCCGTTGGGCCCTCCGACGATATTGCCGACGTTGCGCACCGTGAACAGGTCGCCAGGACCGCTCGAGGTGATGATATTCGGCATGATGCGCGAGTCGGCACAGGTGAGGAAGAAGGCGTCCGGCTGCTGGTAGTCGACAACATCCTGCAGGTGGCCACGCAGCACGTCGGCGTGTTCGCGGTGATAGTCGGTGACGCCCGCCATGATCGACCGCAGCGATGCCGGGACGTCGGCGACCGCCTTGTCGTCGACCGGGATCCGTTGGCTGCGCCAGGGGGTAAGACCGACGATGCCGCCGGTGTGTCGACGGGGCGGAGCGAGCGGTGCATGCTCGATTCGAGCTCGACCGCGCTCGACGATCGTGACCTCGTTGCCCGTGGCCTCGCGCGCACGCACCCAGTCGGAGATCATCTCCGACGCCGCGTGGTCGAGGAAGTCGACGTCGAATTCCAATGTGACCGGGACGTCGTCGGGAACCTTGCTCAAAGTGCTGTTGAATCGCGGCATTGACAGGAAGCTCAGCGATCCCCGTACCGCGATCAGCCACTCGTCCGATTCGCCGGTCGCCACCGGTCCTGACTTGATCTCGACTCGGATGACCCGCCACAGGACAAGTGCCACAGCGAGGGCAAGGCCGATTGCCACACCCTCGAGAAGGTTCAGGAAGACGACGCTGACAACGGTCACGCCGTACACCCACAGATCGCCGGTGCGCAGGGCGGTTTTCATGTGCGCCAACTTCACCAGTTGCATGCCGATCACCACGAGGAGCCCGGCGAGCGCAGCCAGCGGGATCTGCTCGACCAGTGCCGTCAGGAACACCGCGAAGACGAAGACCCACACGCCGTGCAGAACCGCCGACCACCGAGTACGCGCTCCGGCAGCGACATTCGCGGTGCTCCGCACGATCACGCCGGTGACCGGAAGCCCGCCCAGGAGTCCGGACGTCATGTTCGCGCTGCCCTGCCCGATGAGTTCGCGATTGAATCTGCTGCGCGGACCGTCGTGCATCTTGTCGACGGCAACGGCAGAAAGCAGGGATTCGACACTGGCGATCAGTGCGACGGTGAGCACGCCGAGAACGAATCCACCCCAATTGCCATGGGGCAGTTCAGGCAGCGAGATGGCGTCGAAGAAGTTGCCGTCGAGACGTACCCGCTCGACGTCGAGGTTGAGCACAGCTGCCAACACGGTCGCGAGCGCGATCGCCGCGAGCGGTCCCGGAATCTTGCGTGCACGTGCGGGAAGATACTTCCAGCCAACCATCACCACGATGACGATCACTCCGATCGTGACGTCTGCCCAGCTTATGTCGCCGATCCGCTCGGGCAGTTCGCTGATGTTGGCAAGTGCAGAACTCTGCGATTTACCGCCGAGCAGTACATGGATCTGTTGCAGCGCAATGGTGATTCCGATTCCGGCGAGCATCGCGTGCACCACCACCGGCGCAATGCCGAGCGCGGCGGTCGCGATCCGGCTGACACCGAACAGAATCTGCAGGATTCCCGCGCCAACGGTGATCGCACACGTCACCTTCCAACCGAAGTTGGCGACGAGTTCTGCCACCACCACTGTCAGTCCCGCCGCAGGCCCCGACACCTGAAGCGGGCTACCTCCGATCGCTCCCGCCACCACACCACCGACCACCGCCGCGATCAGCCCCGCCATGACGGGCGCACCGGAGGCTACTGCGATGCCGAGCGAAAGTGGCAGTGCCACAAGGAAAACAACCAGCGATGCCGGTACGTCATATTTCAGAACACATCGCCATCGGTCGCGTGATTGTTGGGCCGTGTCTATCCGTCGAGAATCTGCCGGGGTAGTTGCCATGAAACGAACGTACAGATGCAGAGTTAATTAGAGATGCCCTGAGGCATAAAATTCTTGTGAGACTTACACAGCCCGATTTTGATTGTGATTCAGTTCACGCCATCGTCGAAAGTCGTTGCGCTGTTCAACTTTTCGACCCGGTCTGTAGAAGCTGATCAAGAATCTTGCCGCCGATTTCAGGGATAAGGCCTGGTCCTGTGTCCGGAAGATCATTCGGCAGACCTGGGATATTCGGGATCGGTAATTCTGAATTCTTAGTGGTGGGAATTCTTGCGGCGCGAGTCGCTTCGAGGCGAATGCCTTTCTGCTGATCTTTCGTCAAGGGTTTGAGATACTTCGCCATATCGGTCGGCGTCGTGACAGATCCGCTCACCTTCAGTCCCACTGCAGCGAAGTCGGCCGCAGCTCGCCGAATGTGATTCGGTGAGGTGACCAGCACGATGTCGGCAATCCCCCGCGCACCGAGAATTGCGGCCGTGTTCTGTGCGTTCGACACCGTGGACACCGACTTGTCCTCCGTCGTCACCCGCGACGCATCGACGCCATTGGCGACAAGCCACTTCTTCATCGCCGACGCCTCGGTGATGCCCTTCTTCGGCACGCCACCGGTGACGACGATCGGGAGCGACGGGGCTGCGTCGGCTTGGGCTTTGCCCGCCGTCAGCCGCTTCACCAGTTCGGGTGCCATCGTGCCGTCGGCGCCGAGCCCGTAGCCGAGTATCACAATCGCCTGCTGCCCCGACGCGGGAGCGGGCGAGGTGGACGGGACGATCGCGGCCGCGGCGGAGACGCCGGCAGTGATGTTGCGGACGCTCGTCGCGAGCGTCGGATTGATCATCGAGAGTCGGCTCAGTGCCGCCTTCCCGGTGGCGGCATCGTCGACCTGATCGGACCATACCGACTGCAGCGCAAGTGAATCGGCGTCTGCGGGCGCGACGATCAGCGACTGTTTGAGCGACTCGAGTCCGCCAGCCACGTCACCGGACGCGAACTTCTGCTGGGCGGAGTTGTAGAGCGACGCCGGATCGATGGCGGTCACGGTCGGTTGCACCTGCGCGTGGTGCACCACCGGCAACGAACCGACCACACCGCCGACCGCTGCCGCAGCGACGACCGCGACGACGCCGCGTCGAATCCGTTTCACTCTGGCCACATGAGTCACTCGTGTAACTCTAGGTTGACTTGTCCAGTACTGGGTCTCCCTGCGATCCCAAGTCGATAACAGCGAGACTCAGCAGTAGTAAGAGCTAGCTCACCCCGTTGAGCCGGTTTACCGACGCGAACAGGTCTCCGACCCGATAGTTGTTCACCGCGACGAAATTCGGAATCATGTTCCGCTCTGCGCGGCACTGCTCGAGCCGGTTGAACAAGAACTCCTCGCGATTGACCACACCGGCGTCGCGGATCCTGCTGGTGAAGTTGCTCATCCAGTGGTTCACCAGAAACAGTGGCGCTGTGGTCGACCCTCTGTTCCGATCGCAGTTGAACTCGGCTGTCGTCCGGAATTCATACGGTGTGTCCTGGGTCCACTCCTTGCCGTCGAGCAGCCAGGGGCGCTCGGCGCCGCCACCGACGTTCTCGTGCAGCCAGACCAGGTTGTGACGGCTGTCGATCATCTGCCGCAGCGTCGGCCACGGCTGGCCCATGGTCGGGGTGTAGAGCCGGTCGTAGAGTCCCGCCTGCCGCAGCAAGGTCTCCACGTCGGCGGGTGCGACCATGTCCTGCACGAAGAATGTGACCACCTCATTGGGGTGGGCGTCCATCCACTCGCGCACCTTGATCATCAGCGGCAGCCACTCCGTCGAACCGAGTTCGCACAGCTCGTGACACAGGTAGGGCTTGACCGGTCCGACGGGAGTCAGATCGAGGGCGTCGCGCACCCTCAAGGCACTCTGCACGGTCTGCGCGCCGTACAGCTGCTCTGCCGCTGCCAGTGCCTGCGCGCGGCTGTCCTGAGTGTTGGCGATGATCGGCGGCTTGTTCGACATCTGACCGTTCCAACTGTCGATGAGGAACACGCGGACGCCGTCGTCGAGTTGCCCCATGACGCCGGTTTCCTGTTCCGCGAGAAACCATCGATTGCCGTCGGCCGCCGACATCGAATTGTGCGTCGCGGGAAACGCCACGTCGTTGTATGGCCGGTCGCACAACTCGACGTGACCGTTGCACGCGTTCGGATCATTCTCGGCGACAGCGGAACTCAAGGCCGGGGTCGGCTGCGGCCATGACAGTACGCCGACAGTCGCGAGCAGGACCGCTACGCCGACTATCGCCACCGCCGGAATCGCCAACCGGCCGACGATCTGGCGCCGATCGCTGTGCTGCAGTTGCCGATTCGCTGCCCGCAGCAACTCCCCCGCGCCTGCGATGAGCGCGAATGCTCCGAGCAGCACAGCGACGACAGTGACGAAGGTCAGCGGTCGCACCACCGCCAGCACGCCCAGCAACACCAGCACTCCGCCACGCGCGGCAATGGCCGCCGGGGTCGACGGTCGTCGTATCACCCACTCGCGCAGACGCTCTGCGAGTCTGTCGAGATCGTCGACCGGAGCGAGACTCGACGCCGCGCGCACGGCCAGCCCGATGAGCGCCGCAACCGCAGCGATGATCCACAGCCTGCCGTCGACCTCGCGCCAGACCGCTACCGTGAGGGCGCCGTCGAGGGTGTCGGTCGGAATGAAGGCGGTAATGATGGTGCAGGCGAGCAGGATTGCGGCGACGAGTGCCGCGAGCCAGATGATCGCAGCACCAAGGGAGTCGGTGACCGCGGCGATGCGCGAGGCCCGACCCGTAGCCGCGGGCGGAGGTCGGATGAACGCCGCACCCACAATCAGCAGTAGGCCCAGCAGCGGCAACAACCACGCGAGGACTCGTACCCATCTGACGTAATCGAGGATGCCCGAATCCCATTCACTCGCACCGATCGCCGAGAGCGTGACATCCATGTTGTCGGGTAGTCGAGCAGCGACGTCGGGTGCCACCGTCCGCAGCGCGGCGACGGTAACCGCCCCGAGATCGGCCAGACGCAACACGAACAGATTGCTGTCACCCTGGGTTATCGACCTATGGATCGACGCGGTGAGTCCTCGCACCGCGGGCCCCGCCGCGGGACTCGACACCGCCGAGATCGACACCGATTCCACCAGCGGACGCAGCGCGACGAGTTCCGGCGACGCCGAGATGATCTTGCCGGACACGAGCAGCCCGAGTTGCCGCGCGACCGCGGGATCCTGCCGGATCGAGTCGACATGCGCGGCGAACCGGGCGCTGTTGACGGCCTCGCGGTTGACCACACCCGAGAACAACCCGCCGAGCAGACACAGCACTCCGAGCGCGAAAACAACGTGCGAAATCACCGTGCGAACTCGGGAAGCGTCGACTGCCATCACATACACATAGCAGCGGGCGGCACAATGTGCCGCCCGCTGCTACCAAATCGTAAAGCACTTCATGAGGCTGCTACAGCGCCTTGAGCTCCTCGATGACCTCGGCGACCGACTTCTTCGCGTCGCCGAACAGCATCGACGTCTGCTCCGCGGTGAACAGCGGATTGTCGATACCGGCGTAGCCCGAACTCATCGAACGCTTGAGAACGATGACCGATCGGGACTGGTCGACGTTGAGGATCGGCATTCCGTGAATCGGCGACGACGGGTCGTTGCGCGCCGCCGGATTGGTCACGTCGTTGGCGCCGATGACGATGGTGACGTCGGTGCGAGTGAACTCGCCGTTGATGTCGTCCATCTCCTTCATCGAGTCGTACGGCACGTCGGCCTCGGCCAGCAGCACGTTCATGTGGCCGGGCATACGACCGGCGACCGGGTGAATCGCGTACTTGACCTCGACGCCCTTGTCCTCCAACAGGTCTGCCATTTCCTTGACCGTGTGCTGCGCCTGGGCGACGGCGAGACCGTAGCCCGGAACGACGACGACCTGGTTGGCGTACGCCATCTGGATCGCGGCGTCGGCAGCCGACGTGGCCTTGACCGTGCCGCCCGCACCACCCGCGACACCCGCGGCACCGGCGTCGCCGCCACCGAAGGACCCGAAGATGATTGCGGGAATGGAACGGTTCATGGCCTTGGCCATCAGCATCGTCAGGATCGAACCCGACGCGCCGACGATCATGCCTGCCACGATCATCGCCTGGTTGTTCAGCGCGAGACCCGCAGCGGCAGCGGACAATCCGGTGAGTGCGTTGAGCAACGAGATGACGACGGGCATGTCGGCGCCGCCGATGGGGAACACCACGAACAGACCCATCAGGCCCGCGACCACGAGCAGGATGACGATCCAGTACCACGGAGTCGCGTTGGTCGAGCTCGCCTTCACACCGATGACCACGGCCACCGCGACGGCCACGATCGCCAGCACGACGTTGGCGACCTGGAACAGCTTGGCGGCTGCGACGAGCTTCTTCTCGAGGTTCTTGTTGAGCAGTTCCTGCAGCTTCGCGAAGGCGACCAGCGAGCCCCAGAAGGAGATCGAACCGATGATCGCCGCGAAGAGCGATCCGACGATCACGGCCACGTTCGGCTCGTGCGGCACCTGGGTGAAGCCGTCGTACTCGATGTATTCGGCCCATGCGATGAGCGCGACGGTTCCACCGCCGACGCCGTTGAAGAGCGCGACCAACTGCGGCATCGCCGTCATCTTGGTCTTGAGCGCGGGCGGGATACCAAGTGCGACACCGATCGCGAGACCGATGGCGATCAGCACCCAGTTGACAGTCGGGACACCGACGTCGCCTGCGTCGTTGTAGACGCTGAGCAGGGTCGCGACGATCGCGATGCCCATACCCGTTGCGGCGATCCAGTTTCCGCGCACAGCGGTCTTGGGGCCGGTCAGGCCCATCAGGCCGTAGATGAACAGCGAGAAGGAGACGATGTAAAGAGCCGTGACGCCGTAGCCCAGGCCTTCGGAGACCTGTCCCGTCGACTCGCTCGCCAGCACCGTCGAGGCGAGGATGGCGCTCACTTGGCAGACTCCTTCTTACCCTTGAACATTCCGAGCATGCGGTCGGTGACGAGGAATCCGCCGACCACGTTGAGCGTGCCGAAGATCAGCGCGACGAACGCGATGATCCGGGTACCCCAATTGGCATCTGCCGGAAGCGAACCCAGCACGACCAGCGCGCCGAGCACAACGATGCCGTGGATAGCGTTGGTACCGGACATAAGTGGGGTGTGCAGCGTGTTGGGCACCTTCGAGATGACCGCGAAGCCGACGAATCCCGCGAGAACGAGAATGGCGATGTTCGCCATGAGACCGGTGTACATCAGGCCTTCACCTCCGAACTGGTCGACGTCGACCCGGTCACGCATGCGGATGCGATGACCTCATCGTCGAAATCGGGTGTGATGGCGCCGTTCTCGTCGAGCATGAGCTCGATCAGCGCCTGCAGGTTCTTCGAGTACAGCTCGCTGGCATGCTCGGGCATCGTCGCGGGCAGGTTCAGCGGAGACGTGATGGTGACGTCGTGTTTGACGACGGTCTGACCCGGTTCGGTCAACTCACAGTTGCCACCGGTTTCACCTGCAAGATCGACGACGACGCTGCCGGGCTTCATTCCCTCGACTGCGGCGGCGGTGACCAGGCGAGGCGCCGGGCGGCCCGGAACCAGCGCGGTGGTGATGACGATGTCGAAACCCTTGATCGCGTCTTCGAGCGCCTGCTGCTGCTTGGCACGCTCGTCGTCGGTGAGTTCACGGGCGTATCCGCCTTCACCGGCGGCGTCGATTCCCAGATCGAGCCACTGCGCGCCGACCGAACGGACCTGCTCGGCCACCTCGGGTCGCACGTCGTAGCCGGTGGTGCGGCCGCCGAGGCGCTTGGCCGTTGCCAGCGCCTGCAGCCCGGCGACACCCACGCCGAGCACCAGTACGGTTGCGGGCTTGACCGTGCCCGCCGCGGTGGTGAGCATCGGGAAGAATCGCGTCGACTTGTCGGCTGCCACGACGACCGACTTGTAGCCGCTCACGTTGGCCTGCGAGCTCAGTGCGTCCATGACCTGCGCACGCGAGATGCGCGGAATCGCCTCGACGGCGTACGCCTCGACGCCCGCTTCCTTCAGCGCTCCGACCTTGGTGTCGGCATTGCGCGGCGCGAGGAAGCCGATCAGCTTCTGGCCGCGCCGCAGCTTGGCGATCTCGGCGTCGCTCGGCGGTGACACACGAAGCACCACATCCGCCGCGTACGGATCGCCGATCGTCGCTCCTGCCTCGACGTATGCGTCGTCGGGGATCAACGCCTCCACACCGGCGCCCGATTCGACGGTTACCGGCACTCCCTTACCTACCAGCGTCGCAACGACCTTCGGGACGAGCGCCACGCGACGCTCACCCTCGGCCGTTTCGCGCACGACTCCCACGCTCATGTTGTCAGTTTCTTCTCTGTCTTCTTCGGCACTGGTCTTCGTCAGTGCTCGATCTGTTTGGGTACGAGCGCACGGTGATCCGCGGGTTTACTCCTCCGGCCACTGCGTTTGGCGCCTCGTCGGGGCGCGTTCGTCAATGAGGTGGTCATCCGCACGCCGCGCCCGCTCGAAATTCGGTGCGACGAACATAGCATGACCTCAGCAGACGCAGATCACGCCGTTGAATTGCTCACTTTTGCTTGACGTTGCCGGCTGCCCACCGAACTAAATGGGCAACCAAGTCGCCGACGGGGTCCTCGGGGACCGCTGCGGGCGCGGTGTCGGCGGCTGCGGGGAGCTGGTCACCGGATGTGGGAGCAGGGGTCGGCGTCGCACTGGTGTTCTGCGGCGGCTGCCACGTCTTGCCCTGTGCAGCGAGGGCGTCGGGGTCGGTGACCGGTACCTGCAGCCCCAACGCGTCGTACAGAGCAACCTGGATCTCGCGCGGTGTCGGCAGCTTCTCGCCTGCATTCTTCGACGCCTCGCCCGGCTCCGGTACGGGGACAAGAGTGTCGAGCGCGTCGTCGAATTCTGGTGGAACGGGTATGCCCAAGCTGCGCAGAAAGATCCCCTGCGGATTGCCGCCGTCGAGGACCACGTAGGTGGTGGCGCCGACTTCTTTGGTCGAGACCACCCGGTACTGGTTCACCAGATTGCCCTTTTGGCCGTGGATCGTAGCGCCGGGCAAGAAGTACAAGGCGGAGGTCAACGGGTGCGCGAGGGGATTTCCCAAGCCGCACACCGAGTCTCCGCGCACGCAGTAGGAAATGACCCGAATGTCGCCGGTACTCGATTCGTCGCGCGGACCGTTCGTGTAGGCACCGGGAATGACGCTGGGTATGACCGTTTCGATGCCGGTGTTGGGAAATCGCGAGTCGGCGCCGACCACCACGACAACGTTGGCATCCGGGATCGCATCCGCGTCTCCCGCCAAGTACTTCTGGTGGAGTTTGTAGGCGACGTTCATCGCGATGGGCCCGCTCTGCGAGTAGCCATTGAGAACGATGGTGCCCGATTTACCGCGATCAACCCATGCCCGCTCGGCGTCAGCGACCCCGTCGGCGGTACCGATGTAGACCGAATCGTTGTAGGTGCCGTTGCCGGTGAGATCGAACTTCTTATTGCCGACTACGACTCCGAATGCCGCAGGGTATTGCACGACAGGGATTTTCGGATTGTAGGAGCCCGCGCCATGGGGTGCGTCGTAGAACCCGACGTCGACCGTGCGGCCGTACTGGTCGCCTCCCATCGGGGAGCCTGCGCCGCCGATCACCGTCGAGCTGATCGGTGTGAAGTCGCTGGTGCCGGGGATGAGGAGCACCGTCGAGTCTTCTCCGAGACCCTCCGGGAGCCAGCTGGGTTTGTCCCGGATCGGCGTCGGCTCGTACCAGGACCCGGGCAATTGAACCGTGGGGAGCCGGACGGGACCCTGCGCGCCCTGCGAAGCCGCACCGGCGGTGCCGGGGGTCAGCAGTAGGGCCGCGGCGCACACAGCGAGTCCAGAAGTGACAACCCCGCGCATGTGACCCACCCCTCAACGTGTGCTGCGTCGAAGGGTAACCCCGGCAATAGCCTCACGCCCACGGCGGCACCACTCCGTGCTCT
This sequence comes from Gordonia sp. 852002-50395_SCH5434458, assembly GCF_001665905.1. NCBI lineage: Bacteria > Bacillati > Actinomycetota > Actinomycetes > Mycobacteriales > Gordoniaceae > Gordonia > Gordonia sp. 852002-50395_SCH5434458. The sequence goes on along the minus strand of NZ_LZTC01000003.1, from coordinate 32,521 downwards.
CATCAGCCGACGGTGTAGTCGCGAGAATCGAGTCCGGTCGCGCCGTCGGGAACCGGGTCGGCCTCGGTCTCGGTCTGCGTCTTCCCGTTCTTGTCGATGGCACGGCATTCGACGGTGTGCTGGCCGCTCGTCGCCTGCCAGGTGAACTTCCACTGGCGCCAGGTGTCGATGCTGTACTCGGTTGCCAATTGCGCGTCCTGCCAGGGCCCGCGGTCGACGCGGACCTGTACAGCGGAGATACCCGTGTGCTGCGCCCACGCCGTCCCGGCGATGATCACCTCTCCGGGCTTGACCGAGCCGCCCGCTGGACGGTCGATGCGCGACGCGAGTTTGATCGGACCAAGCGCCGACCAACCGCGCGTCGTCCAGTACGCCTGAGCGTCGGCGAACCGAGTGAGTTCCCAGTCGGTCACCCACTTCGTCGCCGACACATACCCGTAGAGCCCCGGAATCACTTGTCGCACAGGGAATCCGTGTTCGATGGGAAGCGGCTCGCCGTTCATAGCGACTGCCAGCAGCGCGTCACGCTTGTCGGTGATCGCCGACACCGGGGTGCCCGCGGTCCATCCGTCTGAGCTCGTCGAGAGCAACATGTCGGCGCCAGGGCGCACTCCGGCCCTGTCGAGGATGGCCTTCATCGGCACGCCGAGCCAGCGGGCATTGCCGATGAGGTCGCCGCCGACCTCGTTGGACACGCAGGTCAACGTCACGACGCGTTCAGTCATGGGCATGGCGAGCAGTTCGTCCCAGGTGAGGGTGAACTCCTCGTCGACGAGGCCGTGCACCCGCAGCTTCCAGTCCGTGGTGGTCAGTTGAGGCACCTGCAGGGCGGTATCGATGCGATAGAACGACGCGTTGTCGGTGACGTACGACGTCGCTCCCTGCACACCGATATCGACGCCCGCGGGGATCGGCGGCGCGGGTGAGGCGGGCGCGGGCAGCTTGATGCCCGCGCGATCGGCGACGGTGCGCGCGGCGTCGGCAAGCAGTTTGCGGCCGATGGCGCCCACCGCGATGGCGGCGACCGCGATTCCCGCAGCCGTCAGGACGAAGCGCCGTGGGACCCCGGACTGTCGCTCGTCGTCCTGTTGCTCGTCGCCGTTGGTGGCTTGCGGGGCGTCGAGTTGTCGCAGGAGCAGTCGCAGCACCCCGATACCGACGACTCCGGCGAGCAGCGACGGAATGACGTAGGCGCCGCTCGAACCCGACCGGTTGAGCGCCGCGACCACCCCGAGCACGGCGAACACTCCGATCACGATGCAGCCGAAGGGAGGTCGACGCCGCTCGAGCACCCCCGTCGCCGCTGCGAGGACGACGATGATCAGTGCCATCCCGGTGAACAACGCCGTCTTGTCCGAGGTGCCGAACACCCCGATCGCCCACTCACGGACCGCCTGCGGCGTGTGGTCGACGACCGTCGACCCGACGGCGAAGAACGGCGAACTGTTCTCCGAGATCGGAACCGCACACAACTCGCCAACGGCGAGGCCTGCGCCGACGGCGATCAGCCCGGCGACCGCTGCGGGGCCGTCATGCGTCGACGGTCGACGATTGTCGTCGACGTCGGGTCTGGTAAGGGTTCGTCCAGAGGACACACCCCTTGATACCTCCAAAGCCTGAGGAGAAGGCAAACGCACGCGACCCTCAATCACTAGAACACGTTCTAGTTTGTGGTCTACGCTAAGCCGCATGGCTGACGGCACACGGATTCCCGACACCCTCCCCCTCGGCGCGGTGACGCAGTTCAGCGACGAGGTCGACGTCGTGGTGATCGGACTGGGCATCGCGGGCGGATGCGCCGCGGTGGAGGCGGCGTCGAATGGAGCACGCGTTCTGGTTCTCGAGCGTGCGGCGGCGGCCGGCGGCACGACGGCACTGGCGGGCGGACACTTCTACCTCGGCGGCGGTACGGCGGTCCAGAAAGCCACCGGGCACGACGATTCCGCCGAAGAGATGGAGCGGTACATCACCGCGGTCTCCAGCGACCCCGAGCCGGACAAGATCCATGCGTACTGCGTCGACAGCGTCGAGCATTTCGATTGGCTCGAAGCTCTCGGCTTTCAGTTCGAGCGCAGTTACTACCCGGAGAAGGCCGTCGTCCAGCCCGAGACGCAGGGTCTGATGTACACCGGCAACGAGAAGGTGTGGCCGTTCAACACCATGGCCGTTCCCGCCCCGCGTGGGCACAAGGTTCCGGTCCCCGGCGACACGGGCGGGGCCGCGATGATCGTCGAGTTGCTGGTCAAACGTCTCGCCGACCTCGGAGTGGAGGTGCGCTACGAGACCGGCGCTCGGCAACTCGTCGTCGACGACGGCGCTGTCGCCGGAGTCGCGTGGCACAGCCCCGGCAGTGGCGACGGGGTGATCAGGGCGCAGGGAGTCGTCATCGCCGCGGGCGGGTTCGTGATGAACTCCGACATGGTCGCGGAGAACGTGCCGTGGCTCACCGAAAAGCCGTACGTCCTCGGCAACACCTACGACGACGGCCTCGGACTCCGCATGGGTGTCTCGGTGGGCGCCGAACTCAAGCACATGGATCAGGCATTCTGCACTGCACCTGTCTACCCGCCGGCCATTCTGCTGACCGGGATCGCGGTGAACAAGAATGGCGATCGGTTCGTGGCGGAAGACTCCTACCACTCGCGGACGTCGAGTTTTGTTCTCGAACAACCGGATTCGACCGCGTATCTGATCGTCGACGAAGCACACATGAAGCGACCACGCATGCCGCTGGTGCCGTTTGTCGACGGCTACGAGACGATTGCCGAAGCCGAACAGGCACTCGGCATTCCGACCGGGAGGCTGCAGGCGAGCCTTGATCGGTACAACGAGAACGCCGCACGCGGCGAGGACCCGGACTTCCACAAGGCGCCCGAATACCTTGCGCCGCAAGACAAGGGCCCGTGGGCGGTCTTCGACATGAGTCTGGGAAAGGCGATGTACGCGGGGTTCACCCTCGGCGGCATGGCGACCTCGGTCGACGGCGAGGTGCTCGACGCATCCGGGACCGCGATTCCCGGACTCTACGCAGCGGGCGCGTGCGCCGCGAACATCGCACAGGACAGCAAGGGCTACGCCAGCGGAACACAGCTAGGCGAGGGCTCGTACTTCGGACGCCGCGCCGGCCGCCACGCCGCCGCGCGCCGCTGACCCCACCGCCGATCGAGCCGCCCACCCGCCGATCGAGCGACCCCACGCTAATCGAGCTGCTCCCCGCTGATCGAGCTTGTCGAGATCACCGCCGCGGCGTAAACCGCCGCAGGCGAAGGCTGTTCAGCACGACGAACACCGACGAGAGCGCCATCGCGGCGCCCGCGATCATCGGATTGAGCAGCGCGGCAGCGGCGAGCGGGATCGCGGCGACGTTGTAGCCGAACGCCCAGAAGAGGTTCTGCTTGATCGTCCGTAATGTCGCGCGCGACAACGTGATCGCGTCGAGCACCTTGTTCAGGTCGCCGTCGACGACGGTCACGTCGCTGGCGGCGATCGCGACATCGGTACCGGTACCCATCGCGATGCCGAGGTCGGCCTGCGCGAGGGCCGGCGCGTCGTTGATGCCGTCGCCGACCATCGCCACGGTCGCGCCGGCCTGCTGTAGGCGGACGACCTCGGCGACCTTGTCCTCGGGCCGCACATCGGAGATCACGGTGCCGATACCGACGATGCCGGCGACGTGCCGGGCGGCGCCTGCGTTGTCTCCGGTCAACAGAACCGGTCGCAGTCCCGCCTTCTTCATGCGCGAAATCGCTTCGGCGGCGCCCGGTTTCACCGTGTCCGACACCACGATGACACCGATGGGCGCACCGTCGCGCAGCACGACGACGGGAGTCGCTCCCGCGGCCTGTGCATCGTCGATGGCACTGCGAAGTCCTTCGTCGAGTTCGACGTCGAGATGCGCGGGCCCACTGACGGCCAAGCTGCTGGCTCCGACCCTGCCTGACACACCGACACCGTGAGCGGCGTCGAATTCATCGACCTCGGGTACCGGAAGATCCTGAGCGGCAACGACGATCGCGTGACCGATCGGATGTTCAGAACCCTTCTCCACCGCTGCGGCGAGAGTGGTGACCTCTTCCGAGGTGACCCCGGCTGCAGGGTGTATGGCGTCGACACGCATCTCCCCGGTGGTCACGGTGCCGGTCTTGTCCAGCACGACGGTGTCGATGCGTCGAGTCTTCTCGAGCACTTCGGGACCCGACAACAGGATTCCAAGTTGCGCACCACGTCCGGTGCCGACCATCAAAGCAGTCGGTGTCGCCAGTCCGAGCGCACAGGGGCACGCGATGATCAGAACCGAGACGGCTGCGGTGAACGCGGTCAGCACCGAGCCGTCGACCCACCAGAAGATCAGTGCGGCAAGGGCGATCAGCATGACTGCGGGCACGAACACGCCGGAGATCCGGTCAGCGAGTCGTTGAACCTGTGCCTTACCCGCCTGCGCTGCCTCGACCATCCTGGCCATCTGTGCCAGCGCGGTGTCGGAACCGACGTGGGTCGCACGAACCACGAGTCGACCGCTCGTATTGATCGTCGCGCCGACGACGTTGTCGTCGACGGTCACCTCGACGGGCACGGATTCGCCTGTGAGCATGGACATGTCGACAGCGGAGGCACCCTCGACGACCACTCCGTCGGTGGCGATCTTCTCGCCGGGACGAACAACGAACTCGTCTCCGACGGCGAGCTCTGCGATCGGGACCCTGACCTCACCGCCCGAACGTCGGATCACGACATCCTTCGCGCCGAGGTTCATCAGAGCCCGAAGTGCATCCCCCGCACGGATTTTGGCACGCTTCTCCGCGTAGCGACCGGCGAGGATGAACGTTGTGACGCCCGCTGCGGCCTCCAGGTAGATGAACGACGCTCCCGCTCCGCGATCGGGGAGTAGCTCGAATCCGTGTGTCATGCCCGGCATTCCGGCCATACCGAAGAACAAGGCGTACAAAGACCACCCGAAGGCGGCAAGAGTGCCCATCGACACCAGCGTATCCATGGTTGCAGTGCCATGCCGCAGATTGCGCCACGCGGCGAGATGGAACGGATAGCCGCCCCAGATGATCACGGGTGCAGCAAGAGTCAGCGACAGCCACTGCCAGTTGGTGAACTGCCACGCCGGCACCATCGCGAGGACGATGACCGGTATCGACAGCAGCGCCGAGATGACAAGTCGTTGACGTAATCCCCGCAACTCGACGGCAGCAGGACTCGAATCGACCCCATCGGGCTCGATCCCGTCACCCAGCCCCGAATCAGGTGACCCACCAACAGTTTTCGGGCGCACGGGTGTGGCCGTGTATCCGGCGTCCTTAACCGTGGCGACGAGGGTGTCGACGTCGGCCGTGCCGTCGACCGTCGCCCTTTCCGTCGCGAAGTTCACCGTGGCGTGGACGCCGTCGAGTTTGTTGAGCTTGCGCTCGATACGATTCGCACACGACGCACACGTCATGCCGGTGATGTCGAGGTCGACGACGGTGGCCGGCCCCTCACCGTGCGTCGTGTACGTCGTCGACATGTCAGACCAGCTCGTATCCGGCTTCGGACACGGCGTCGGAAACCTCGTCGCGAGCAAGTTCGCGATCGCTGGAGATCTCGACGACGCCCGTCTCCAAAGTCACGTCGACATTGTTCACGCCGGGGATCTCGCCGATCTCCTCGCGAACCGATGCGACGCAGTGCCCGCAGGTCATCCCGGTGACGGTGTAGGTGCTCGTGGTCATTGTGTTCGGTTACCTTTCGTAATGGTTGATCGTCGTAGTGGCCGGCTGCATCAGGACTTGACGAGCCGGGCGATCGCGGCCATTGCCTCGTCGACCTTGGCTCGGCCGGCCTCGTCGCTCTCCTGCGCTGCGTGTACCACGCAGTGGTTCATGTGCTCTTCGAGCAGACCGAGCCCAACGGCCTGCAGCGCCTTGGTCATTGCCGACAACTGGGTGAGGATGTCGATGCAGTACTCCTCGTCGTCGACCATGCGTTGAAGCCCACGCGCCTGACCCTCGATGCGTCGAAGACGCTTGAGGTAGTCGTCCTTGCGCGTGATGTACCCGTGTGCGTTGTGCTCGGCGTCTGTGTTGGCCCCGGCGTCCGGTGTCGCGTCTACGGTCATGGTCACTCTCCTCGTATACCCCTTACCGGTATACCAGGAAATGACAATAAACGGTACCCCCCTAGGGTATCTGGATAGCCAACAGCTGAGAGCGGAAGACGAGAGACGTCTCAGGAGCGCGCGTGATGGAGAGCGTCGGCGAGCTTCGACAACGCCGCGGCAACCTCGTGTAGCGCGTCACTCACCGGATCGGCCTGCGCCCCGGATGTCGGGTGACCACCCTGCAACGGATCGACGCGCTGCGGCGTCGGGGGTCGAGGTGACGGTGGTTGGGGTGACGGGGGTTGAGGTGACGGCGGTTGGGGCTGCTCGACGGACCGCTGACCAGCGACGTCGAGAGCCTGGTGCCTGTTGGCTTGGTAGACAGGCGTCGAGGGTGGTTCAGCGTTGGTCGACCGCCGTCCACCGCGGTAGGCGTGTGCCGCAGCCGACTGCCCCGACCCCGAATGTGACGAGACGGGATGCTGTGCGGGCGGGGCCTCGCGGAGCGACGACCCGCGCGGATCGTCGAGGCGATGCGACCCGGCGTTACCCGCGGCGATCGGGAGATCGCCGGTCGACGGGCCGCTGCGCTGCGGCTGATCGGGTGTACCGACGGGCTCCCGGGCATCGCCACCGGGCGCGCGCCGGGGACCACCGCTGCCGGGACGAGGGCTCGGGGCATGCCCGTTCGACCGGGCATAGAAGTGTGGTCCGCCATGTCCGTTGAAGAAGACGCAGCGCGCTCCCTCGGGCGACGGGACCGGGCACGGGTTGCGCTCGATGAGCGATTGAGCGCGGTCGTCGAAGTCGTTCCACTCGAGCCAGAGACGTCTGTCGCTTCGCGGTCGAGCACTCGCATCCGTGGCGTGGTTACCCGCGTGTCCGGCCGCCAGCCGACACTGCAGCAACCATTCCGACGACCCGCTCAAACCGAGCGCGCGACGTTCCTCCGCGGAGCACACAACCGTTGACCAGCAACCCTGGCCGTCCATACGGTCCTCCCATCGGCCCGAATACGCGCTGCTTACGTGTGGCGACGACGCTACTCGCGATTACCCGGCACGTCACAGTCGAATCGACTGTCATCACGGCCGTGCGGTGCGTCGACCGACCCTCTCCCCGGCGTCAGTCTACGGAAGTCAGCGCCGGCACTTCTACCCCGACGGCGCAGATGTTGCCGTCGACCAATCGGAAGGGTCGCGAGCGCTGTTCGCCGGTCCCGTGATGATCCGCACCCGGGTATTGCTCGTCGGTACGCACATGGCACCCGCGTGAGCTGGTCCGCGCCAAGGCGGCCGTCACGACGGCGCGCGCGGCAAGTGTCAACGCCGCATCTTCGACGTCGCGCCGCGTCGCGAGGACGCGTGGACTCGCATCGTCGAGCATCGCCGCGACTCGCCCGAGTCCCTCCGCGTCGCGGCGCAACCCGACGAAACGCGACATCGCATCCTGCAGCACATCTCGGTCCACCACCTGCTCGACACCGGCCTCGTCGCCGAGTGACCCGATCGCCACGGCGACGTCGGTGCTGGTCAGCGCTGCGACATCGGCAGCACGGACACCCATCACCAGCCCTTCGAGCAATGAATTGGATGCGAGCCGGTTGGCGCCGTGCAGCCCGGTGCGGGCTACCTCGCCTGCCGCGAGTAGACCTGCGACCGTCGTGCGCCCGTGCGCGTCGGTGACGACGCCACCGCACTGGTAGTGGGCGCCCGGCACCACCGGGATGCGCCCGTCCGCTGGGTCGAGGCCGGCCGCGCGCAGTCCGGCGGTGACCGTCGGAAACCGTGTGACGAAGTCGTCGATTGCCGAGATGTCGAGGTACACGCACGGATGTCCGGTGCGTTCCATCGCCGCCGTCACGGCGTTGGCGACGACGTCGCGCGGTGCCAGGTCGCCGAGCGGATGGACGCCCTCGGTCACCGACATTCCGTCGGCGTCGACGAGACGTCCGCCCTCGCCTCGGATGGCTTCCGTGACCAGCGTGCGCCGACCTCGCGCTCCCGGCGTGTACAGCATCGTCGGGTGGAACTGCACGAACTCGAGGTCGGCAACGTCGGCACCCGCGCGTAGTGCGAGCGCGAGGCCGTCTGCCGTGGCGCCCGCCGGGTTGGTGGTCGCGGCAAAGAGGTGTCCGCTGCCGCCCGTCGCGAGCAACACCGTCGGGGCATGCACCACTCCCGGTCCGTCCGCGCCGAGGTACGCGACGCCAACGGCGCGTCCGTTCACGGTGAGTACGCGGGTGACAGTGCAGTCGTCGAGAACGCGCACATCGCCGCGTCGAATTACGGAGGAGACCGCCTCCGACAGTGCCAGCTGAATCTGCGCGCCCGTGGCGTCGCCGCCGGAATGGATGATCCGACGCACGCTGTGCCCGCCCTCACGCGTACGGGTGAATCTCCCCGAGGCATCGCGATCGAACTGCGCACCCCATCCGAGCAGGCGCGACACCGCAGACCATCCGTCCGCGAGGATCTCCCGTGAGATCTCGGCATCGCCGAGTCCTGCACCGGCGGCCAGGGTGTCGTGCAGGTGCAATTCGACGCTGTCGTCGACATCGTCGGGTGCGACCACCGCGACGCCGCCCTGCGCGTAGTACGTCGACGTGCTGTGTTCGACCGGTCCCGCATGTTCAAGCGATCCGGCATTTTGAAGCGATTCAGGGCTGTACGCAGCACCTTTGTTGCAGATCACCACGCGCAGCCCGAGCTCTGCTGCGTGCAGTGCGGCGGTGAGTCCCGCGACCCCCGCCCCGACCACGACGAGATCGGCACGTGCCAGACCGAGCCCCATGTGCGTGCTCCTTCGCCGAATCGATGTTGTCGACCCTGAGCGTTTTCGACCCACAGTCGAAAACCCTCCACGAAGACTACGCCGAGATTCGCGGTTCGTGTAGATCGGCTCGACGCAGGAGTTGGGCGTTGAGCGCGACGATGATCGTCGACAACGACATCAGCAGGGCTCCGACCGCCATCGGGAGCACGAAGCCGATCGGCGCGAGGATGCCCGCCGCGAGCGGCACAGAGATGAGGTTGTACCCGGCGGCCCACCAGAGGTTCTGCTTCATCTTGCGGTACGCCTTGCGTGAGAGTTCGATCGCCGACACGACGGTCCGCGGGTCGTCTCCGGCGAGCACGACGCCGGCCGACCCGATCGCCACATCGGTACCCGCGCCGATTGCGATACCGACGTCGGCGCGCGCGAGGGCTGGGGCGTCGTTGACGCCGTCACCCACGAAAGCCACGGTGTGGCCCTGCTTCTGCAGTTCGGAGACGATCTGCTCCTTGTCTTCCGGCCGCACCTGCGCGTGTACCTCGGTGATGCCCACCGCCTTGGCCACCCGGTCGGCGACGTCTCGGGCATCGCCGGTGATCATCACCGACTCGATGCCGCGGTCACGGAGTTCGGCGACCGCCTGGGCCGATTCGGGACGCGGCTCGTCGGCGAGTGCGATCACGCCGACTACCTCGTCATCGATCATGATGTACAGCACCGTGTTTCCCCGAACATCCCGTGCAGCCGAGGCGAGATCATCTGGGACAGACACATTTTCGACGAGCCTCGGACCTCCGACGGACACCTGCCGACCGTCGACGACAGCGCGCACACCCGTTGCGGCGTGCGTACTGAAATCCTTCGACGACGCGGTGCGCACACCCTCGTCCTGCGCGGCACGCACGATGGCGTGGGCGAGCGGGTGCTCGCTGTGCATTTCGGCCGACGCTGCGAGACCGAGAAGCTCCTCCTTCGAATACCCCTCGCGCGCAACGATATCGGTCACCTCGGGCCGTCCACGGGTAAGCGTTCCGGTCTTGTCGAAGCAGACGACGTCGATTTGCCGAAGGGTTTCGAGCGCGATCCGATTGGTGACGAGCACACCCATCCGGGCGGCACGTTCGGTGGCGATCGAGACCACCAGCGGTATCGCGAGTCCGAGTGCGTGCGGGCACGCGATGACCAGCACCGTGATCGTGCGGATGACTGCGTCCTCGGGTTGTCCGATCGCCGTCCAGATGATGGCGGTCAGCGCCGCGGCGCCAAGCGCGAACCAAAAGAGCCAGCCCGCAGCACGATCGGCGAGTCGTTGCGCACGCGACGTCGAATTCTGCGCCTGCGCGACAAGGCGCTGGATGCCCGCGAGCGTCGTGTCGTCGCCGACAGCTCTGACCCTCACCGTGATCGCCGAGTCTGCGGTGACCGTTCCTGCGACCACCTTGTCGCCGACCTTGCGGGTGACGAGATCAGACTCTCCGGTGATCATCGACTCGTCGAGTTCTGCTGTGCCGTCGATGATTACACCGTCCGCGGGCACCCTGCCCCCTGGACGCACGATCACCACGTCGCCCTCGACGAGGTCGGCCGGGGCGACCGTCTCGGTCTGCCCACCACCTGGATCGCCGACGACGCGCTCGGCTTCGTCCGGCATCAGTGATGCGAGCGAATCGAGTGCCGACGTGGTCTGCGCGATCGAGCGCATCTCTATCCAGTGCCCGAGCAGCATGATGACGATGAGAAGTGCCAGCTCCCACCAGAAGTCGAGATCGTGAGGGAGCAGGTGAAGCGACGCACCCCACGACGCGACGAATGCGACCGTGATCGCCAGCGCGATGAGGGTCATCATTCCGGGTGTGCGCGAACGTAGTTCGCTCACGGCACCGGTCAGGAACGGCCGTCCGCCCCAGAGGTACATGACCGTGCCGAGCACCGGCGAGATCAGGCGCACCGCGTTGTCGGGGACGGTGTAGCCGACGATCGACCCAAACATCGGCGAAGCCACAACGACCGGGATCGCGATCACGCACATGATCCAGAACAACCGTCGGAACATCGCGACGTGGTCCATGTGCCCGTGCGCCATATCCCCGTGGTCCATGCCGCCGTGGTCCATGTGCTCGTGGCCCATGTGTTCGTCGCTACCTGGTTCTGCGCCCTTGGCCGCGTGCCCGTGCGTTTCCATATCCTCTTTATACCCCCCTAGGGTATATATCGCACGAATATATGTGCGCAGATGCGCACATATAGCTAATATCGCCCCGTGCGGGCATTCAGCTATCCGACTTTCCGTCGGCTCTACGGCGCGCAGGTGGTGTCGCTGCTGGGCACCGGCCTGCTCACCGTTGCGTTGGGTCTGCTCGCCTACGACCTCGTGGGCCCCGACGCCGGTCGGGTTCTTGGCACGGCACTCGCGGTGAAGATGGTCGCGTACGTCGTGATGGCCCCGGTGATGCGCGCGCTCGTCACCGCCCTACCGGCCTCGCGAGTGCTCGTCGGCGCAGACGTCGTACGTGTCGCAATAGCCTGCTGTCTGCCATGGGTCGGCCACGTCTGGCAGATCTATCTCCTGGTGTTCGCTTTGCAGACCGCATCGGCGACCTTCACGCCGACCTTCTCGGCAACCGTTGCGCGTGTGGTCGACGACCGGGACGACTATTCGTCGGCCGTCGCGGCATCGCGGATCGCCTACGACCTCGAATCCGTCGGCAGCCCGCTGATCGCAGCGGCGCTGCTGACCGTCGTGTCGTACTCGACTTTGTTCGTCGGCACCGCGCTCGGCTTCGCCGCGTCCGCCGTCCTCGTCATCTCGTGCCGCCGCAGCATCAAAGAAAGGCCCACCTCCACCGCCGAGAGCTTCGCCAGGCGAACCCTCGCGGGTTGTCGGATCATGCTGGCGCGCGGTTCGTTTCGCGGGGTGTTGTGGATCAACGTCGTCGTCGCAGCGGCCACAGCGCTTGTCATGGTTGGGACAGTGGTCTTCGTCCGCGCCGACCTCGGAGGTTCCGCGACGGCGGTCGCGGTGGCGCTCGCCGTGTTCGGCGCGGGGTCGATCGCCGCCGCGCTCCTCGGCCCGACGATCTTCCGATGCGCGGGAACCTCGCGGCCGATGCTGGCCTGCGCCCTCGCCTGCGTGATCGGCGTCGGGGCGATGGCTGTCTGGTTGGGCGCGTCGTCGTACATCACATTGCTCGCACTCTGGGCAGTGCTTGGTGCCGCGACGTCGATCATCTCGACCGGCACCGCACGTGTGCTGCGCGATCACAGCACCGACGCCGACCGGGACGAGGTGTTCACCGCCCAGTTCTCGCTCTCGCATGCCGCGTTCCTGGTGACCTATCCACTCGCCGGTCTCGGCGCCTCGACCAGCGGGCAAGTGGTGTGTGCACTCGCACTGTCGGCGCTCGCGCTGCTCGGACTTGTCGGCGCCGCGTACAGCTGGCGACCAGCGACTGCCACCCGAACAGCGAACACACGACCGGCGAACCTACGAATCCACCCGCGGATCTCACTTACGATGAACCGAGCAACCGCAACCGCCGACGAACGGTGATCACCGCCGATGAAACAGGCAGCCACCCCTGCCCCGAGCCTCGAGCACCGGGTCAGCCCCGACCCCGAGCTCCTCGGTACCGCAACAGCGCTCTTCACCATGCTGTCCGACCCCACTCGGCTGCACATCCTGTGGCTGTTGCGCGACGAGGAGCGTGACGTCACGGCTCTGACCGAGGCCGTCGGAGCGTCGCGGACTGCGGTCAGTCAGCATCTGGCAAAACTGCGCTTCACCGGGCTCGTCGACACCAGACGCGAGGGGCGTCGAATCATCTATCGTCTACGCGACGGGCACGTCGGCAGGGTCATCGCCGAGGCTCTCAACCACGCCGACCACCGCGTTTCAGGGGAGCCCGAGCACGGCTGAGGCGCGACCCGACACCTGGGCCGTTCGTACGCCTTGTCCGATTCCCGACACCGACCTCCTACACTGGGCGCGACGCGGGAACCCGCAAGCACGACGAGCAGGGGGGGAATATGGACAGCACAGTTGACGACGGTCGCCACGCGCGTCTACGCCCGGCGTCGCCGATCGCCGAGGTCACGCGCCTCGGTGTGACCACCGCCCACGCAACGCTGGGCGTCGGCAGATTCCTCCTTGACACCGCATTCGACGCAGTGCATCTGCGCGCACCGAGCGGGAAGCGCGCAGCGGCGCAGGTGCGCGCGACCTTCGAGCATCTCGGCCCCACCTACGTAAAGCTCGGACAACTCATCGCGTCGAGTCCCGGTGTTTTCACCGAGACGTTGGCGTCCGAGTTCGAGTCGCTCCTCGACAGCGTGCCGCCCGCCGACCCCGGTGAGATCCGACAGGTCTTCATCGACGAGATCGGCCGCGCCCCCGAGGACGTCTTCGCCGAGTTCGACCCCGAGCCGATCGCATCGGCATCCATCGCCCAGGTCCACACCGCGAGGCTGCACAACGGCGACGAGGTCGTCGTCAAAATCCAACGTCCCGGAATCGCCGAGCGCCTCGCACCCGACGTCGCGATCCTCGAACGACTCGCGAGCCTCGCCGAGATCTCGGAGTACGGCCGGATGTTGTCGGCGCGACACGTCGTCGAGGATTTTGCCGACGGTCTCGACGCCGAGCTCGATTTCCGCAATGAGGCCGACGCCATGCGCGAATGGTACGAATGTCTCAAACCGGGACAGTTCGGCGATCGCGTCCGCGTTCCCCACGTCTACGACGACCTGACCACCGCGCGCGTCATGACGATGGAACGCATCTACGCCACCCGCATCGACGACGTCGCCGCTGTGCGCGCCGCCGGGCATGATGGGGTCGCGCTGTGCCGAAACCTGTTGCTGTCGCTGCTCGAGTCGGCGTTCCACGGCGGCTTGTTCCACGGCGACCTCCACGCGGGCAACGTCCTCGTCGACGCAGACGGTCGGCTGGTGCTGCTCGACTTCGGCATCGTCGGACGCTTCACACCACGCACCCGACGCATCCTGCGTCAGCTCGTCGTCGACCTCATCGTCCGCAACGACTACGAATCGGCGGGTCGCGCCATCTTCCTGCTGGGAGCTGTGCGTAACCCCGGTTCGACGACGCAGGGTGGGGCTGACATCCGCAAGATCACCACACCGCTGTCGACCACGGATCTCGGCGACATGAGCTACACCGACCTCGGGCGACAACTCGCGGCGGTCGCACGGGCACACGACGCCCGGTTGCCGCGCGAGTTGGTGCTCGTCGGAAAGCAACTGCTCTACGTCGAGAAGTACATGAAGCTGCTGGCACCGCGCTGGAAGGCGATGTCGGACGCGGAGATCTACGGCTACATGGCCGGAATCATGAAAGAAGCCGAACGGGACAGGCGTGCCGATCGCACCGGCATGGGCTGATTCCCGTTGGCCGACCATTAGGGTGAGAGCGTTGACCGTGGCCTGCTCGTCGACACGACGGGCCAGGCCGAACCGCACAGGAGTCGAGAATGAGACGAGTTTGGCTGGCGCTGCTGGCATTCCTCGGGGTTGCTTGCATCACCGCGGCGATCGCCATCCCGGCGTTCCTGGTGCCTCAGTTGCGGGTGGTGCCACTCGATCTCGATATCACGTCTGTTGCCTCGACGGTTCCTGCCGACGGATCGGCCGGCGAACGATTCCCGGCGGTCATCTTCGATCGCTGCTCGGTCTCACAGCCCAAGGCCCGCACGCTTGACGCACACCTGACGCAGCAGCGTCGAAGCGTGATCATCGAGCCTTCGGACAAGCGACAGGCCACTCTGCAGTCGGCGCAAACCGTCCAGATCGACCGCATCCGCGACGCCGACGGCAAGGAGACGGACCCACCGGCCCCGCGCGCCGACGGCGACCTGAAATGCGACGACGGCCTGCTCACCGCAACCATCGACAGGGTTTCGGTCAACCGCAAGACATCGGTGCCCAACGGCACCGTCAGCGCTCTGCAGCTCGAGGCCGCACCGGAGGGCGTGAACGTCAAGGACGTGTCGGTCCAGTTGCCCGACCGTAAGGGGTTCCAGTACAAGTTCGGCTTCAACGTCAAGAAGCGGTCGTACCTGTACTACGACCTCAACACCCGCCAGGATCAGCCTGCCAAGTACGTCGGCGAGAAGACCTTCAACGGGGTCAAGACCTACGAGTTCGTCTCCGAGGTTCCCGAGACCGACCTCTCGTCGCTGCCCAACGCACAGGGTGAGGCCGCGCTGGGCACGATGCTCACGATGCCCGCGAAGTGGTGGGGAATCACCGGGCGCGGCGTGAAGCCCGACGACAAGATCACGATGCACCGCTACGCATCGGCGACGCGCCACGTCTTCGTCGAGCCCGAGACCGGCACCATCGTCAACGGCCGCGAGGACCAGCGCCAGTACTTCAAGTCGCCCGACCAGAGCGACGGAACGCCCGCACCGGTCCGCGATTTCAAGCTCGACGCCCTGAAGGCCACGTTCCAGTGGGCGGACGGCACCGTCAACGCGCAGGCCGATCGCGCTGGCCACTACATGAATCTGCTCAAGCTCGGCGGATTCTGGTTGCCGCTCATCCTCGGCATCGTCGGAGCACTGCTACTTCTCGCATGGCTTCTGATCATCTGGCGGACACGTAACAGCGCCGACAAGAACCTCGAGAACCCCGACGTCTACGACGACGAACCGGGCTTCTTCGACAAACGCGAGTCCGACCGCAGCAGCGCCGCGACAACGACCGCCCTCGCCGGAACAGCCGCGGGTGCAGGCCTCGCTGGCCGCAACCGCCACGCCGCGGCCGACGACACGGACGACGCCGCGACGACGTCGATCGGTGCGACCGGGACGGAAGCGAACGCCGACGAGGACGACGACGCGTACATGTGGGACCGCCCGACTCAGCGCATCCCGCGCGTCGAAGGTCCCACGGCCTCCGACGCCCCGGAGGGCGACGACCAGCCGACCCGCCAGGTGCCCGCAGTCGATGACGACTCATCCGACACCCCGCGCTCCGCGCTCGACGAGGCCCGCGCCTTCCGCCGCCGCGGCACGCAGGACTCGGGCGAGTAGGCCGCAGCTAGCTCGCCGCTGGTCGGGCCGGCTCACCCTCGCTGGTTGAGCCGGGGCCACTTCTCTCGCTGGTTGAGCGGCCACACCCCGCTGGGTGAGCCGCCTTTACCGCTGGTTGAGCGGCCGCGAGCGAAGCGAGCAGCCGAGTCGAAACCACTCACCCGCACACCGCACCACCCAACGCAGCACCCACACACGACGAGGGCCGGCGATCGATCCGATCGCCGGCCCTCGTCGTGTTCAGTTGTTCAGTCGTTCAGCTACCTGGCCGCGGCTCAGAAGAACGCGGGGCGGAAGGTGGTGTTCCACGACTGGCGGAAGTTCTCCTGCCAGTAGTCCCACCAGTGGTCGCCGTCCGGGGTCACGTGCGTGGTGAGCTTGACGCCCGGGACCGCTGCGACGCGCGGGATGTAGAGCCGCGTGCTGACCGATGCGGCAACCTCGAGCGGAACCATCTGCGAGAACTTGACCGGGTTGAAGTTCGCGCTCGTCGGGTTGATCGAGCTGTCGAACTTGCTACCGAGTCCGGTGCCCGACGACAGGTACACGTAGTCGCCGGCCAGGTTGTTGGCACTCAGGAACGGGTCGTTCTGGAACCACTGGCCTGCCGGGTAGAAGCCCCACATGTTGTTGGGGTCGCCGCCCATGGTCGCGACCGACGCCTGGATGCCCTGCGTGAAGCCGGGGAAGGTGACGGTCGGGTAGCCGCTGTAGGACGCGACCGCCTTGTAGAAGCCCGGGTGCCGCGACGCGAGGTTCAGCGCCGACGTTCCCGACATCGACAGACCGGCGATGCCGTTACGACGGTTGTCGGAGTTGTGGTTCTTCTTCATGTACGCGGGCAGTTCGCGTGTCAGGAACGTTTCCCACTTGTTCACGCCCAGCTTGGGGTCGGGACGCTCCCAGTCTGTGTAGAAGCTGCCGCCACCGCCGAAGGGGATGACCAGGTTGGTGCCCTTGCCGGCCATGAAGCGGTCGGCGCCGGTGTTGTTCTGCAGCCAACCGCTGGTGTTGTTGGGAGCCCGCAGACCGTCGAGCAGGTAGAGGGTGGGCTTGGGGCCGCCGCCACCACCGTCGACGATGCGAACCGGGATGTTCTTGTGCATCGATGCGGAGTACACGTATTCGGTCTGGCCGGCCGCGTGGGCTTCCGGGGCCACGGCCATGGTCAGGCCGCCGAGCGCCGCCATGGCGCCCACAGCGGCAACGAGGCGCTTGCGCGCACGAGTCAACATATGAGAAGAGTCCTTACGATCTTGACCCGGACGGGCCTCGTTCATACGGGCAGGAAATGGGGGTCAGCGGCCATACCGACTGAGTTGGTCCCCAACGCGACAGAGTGTAACGGCTGCATAACGCAGCAGCAAAAGGTACATCGACCCTTGACCGTCGGTTGAGACACGCAGATGATCATTACCCACGTCACACGCGCGGTCCATACCTGCGCTGCGTCAACTAGGTCACAGGGCGCCCAATTGTCACATGTCGGTCGTCACATCTCGATACCCGTCGGCGCTACCTCACCGAGGGCTCCGGGGATAGGGTCGATCCCACAAGCAGGACATATCGAGGAAGGCTCTCGTGAACACAGCGCACGTGGATGCAGGACAAGCCGACGCCATCGTTGTCGGGTCCGGCCTTGCCGGACTCGTCGCGACCTATGAACTCACCAAGGCGGGTCGTCGGGTGATCGTCGTCGACCAGGAGAACCGCAACAACCTCGGTGGGCAGGCGTTCTGGTCGCTGGGCGGACTCTTCCTCGTCGACACTCCCGAGCAGCGTCGACTCGGCATCCACGATTCAGCGGAACTCGCCCTTCAGGACTGGATGGGTTCTGCGGGCTTCGACCGCGACGACGAGGACTACTGGCCTCGACAGTGGGCTCGTGCCTACGTCGACTTCGCAGCCACCGAGAAGCGTCAGTACCTGCATGACCTCGGCCTGCGCATCACGCCGGTCGTCGGCTGGGCCGAACGCGGCGGCGGTTTCGCCGACGGCCACGGCAATTCGGTGCCCCGCTTCCACCTGACCTGGGGCACCGGACCCGAGGTGGTCCGGATCTTCGCCGAGCCCGTGCTCGACGCCGAGCGTCGCGGACTCGTCGAGTTCCGCTTCCGACATCGCGTCGACGAGATAGTCGTCGAAGACGGCACCGCTGTCGGTGTGCGCGGGTCAAAGCTCGCTCCGACGGCCGCCGGGCGCGGCGAGGCGTCGAACCGAGACGAGATCAGCGACTTCGAGATCCGCGGCGGTGCGGTCATCGTGACGACCGGCGGCATCGGCCACAACCACGAACTGATTCGCAAGAACTGGCCGACGGAACGTCTCGGGCCCGCACCGAAGACGATGATCTCCGGCGTCCCCGCCTACGTCGACGGCCGCATGCTCGGCATCGCCGAGGAGGCGGGCGCAAGCCTCGTCAATCGCGACCGCATGTGGCACTACACCGAGGGCATCCACAACTGGGATCCCATCTGGCCCGACCATGCCATCCGCATCATTCCCGGGCCGTCGTCGCTCTGGCTCGACGCCAACGGCAATCGACTCAAGCCGCCGAACTTCCCCGGCTTCGACACCAATTCGACGATGCGCGAGATCCTCGCGACCGGCCACGACTACTCGTGGTTCATCCTGACGCAGTCGATCGTCGAGAAGGAGTTCGCGCTGTCGGGTTCGGAGCAGAACCCCGACATCACGGACAAAGACCTGAAGTTCGCCGCGAAGAGTCGTTTCGCGAAGGGCGCGCCCGGTCCTGTCGAGGCCTTTCTGAAGAACGGCAGCGACTTCGTCGTCGCCGACAATCTCGCAGAACTCGTCGCAGGCATGAACGAGATCACTCGCGGCCCCAAGCTCGATCTGCAGCATGTCGAGCGCGTGATCTCCGCCCGCGACAACGAGATCGACAACAAATTCTCCAAGGACGCGCAGCTGATGGCGATCACCAACGCTCGCCAGTTCCTCGGCGACAAGATCGTGCGCGTGGCCAAGCCCCACAAGATCCTCGACCCTGAACACGGGCCGCTGATCGGGGTGCGACTGAACATCCTGACGCGAAAGACGTTGGGCGGTCTGGAGACCAACCTCGAGTCGGCCGTGATGCGACCAGATGGTTCGGTCTTCGACGGACTGTACGCCGCGGGCGAGGTCGCCGGATTCGGCGGCGGTGGCGTGCACGGATACAACGCGCTCGAGGGAACATTCCTCGGCGGTTGCATCTTCTCCGGCCGCGCCGCCGGACGAGCGGTCGCGCGCGGCTGAACCGACAACTGTCGTACACGACCAGGCGTGCCTGACCTGAGTTTTGTGAGGACACACTTTCACCGGCGCGCATTGCGCGCTGCACTAGAGTGAAAACCGTGCCCGTACCGCAGACGATTCTGACACGCAAGACAAAGCACGCGTTGTTCCTCGTCCTGACGATCAACGCGGGTGGCGAGGACGCTGTCCGAGGAATGTTCGACGTCCTCGGGTCACGCATCAACTCCGTATCGTCCCGAGCGCCCGAGCAGGCACTTGCGGGCATCGTGTCGATCGGCTCGGACGCGTGGGACCGCTTGTTCGCGGGCAACCGCCCCAAGTCGCTTCGACCCTTCGTCGAGTACGCGGGCGATGTCCACACCGCCCCAGCGACTCCCGCCGACCTCCTGCTCCACCTCAAGGCCGACGCGATGGACCTCTGCTACGAGCTCGGCCGCATGCTGATGAGTGAACTCGGCGACGCCGTGACCGTCGTCGACGAGGTGCACGGCTTCCGCTACTTCGACCTACGCGACCTCATCGGCTTCGTCGACGGCACCGAGAATCCCGTCGGCCAGGCCGCGATCGACGCGATCACGGTCGGCGACGAAGACCCCGCGTACGCGGGCGGTAGCTACGTCGCCATCCAGCGCTACGTCACCGACTTCAAGGAATGGGATTCGATCTCCGTCGAAGACCAGGAGGCGGCGATCGGGCGAACCAAACTCGACAACATCGAGATGTCCGACGACGTGAAACCGACCAACTCGCACATCGCACTCAATGTGGTCAACGACGTCAACGGTGAGCAGATCGACGTCGTCCGCGACAACATGCCCTACGGCGAGGCCTCCGGCATCGGCGACTCCGGCACCTTCTACATCGCGTACTCCTCGGCACCCGACGTCACCGAGGAAATGCTGCGCAAGATGTTCATCGGCGATCCCGCCGGAAACTACGACAGGCTGCTCGACTTCACCACCGCCGTCACCGGGGCACAGTTCTTCACCCCGACCGTCGACTTCTTCGACGACCTCCCCGATGCCCCACCCGCCGCTGAGTCGGATTCCGACGACGACGCTCCCCACGACGCACCCGCGCCGGTCACGCTCGACGCCGCATCGCCGGTTCCACCACCCGAGCCGACTGACCCCGGCGACGGGTCGCTGGGAATCGGATCACTGCGCCCCTCGTGACTCCTCCGCACCTTCTGCCTGACAACACAACCCGCCACCAACACCGACTACCAGGAGACGCACCATGAACAATCTGCATCGCGAACTCGCCCCCATCTCCGCGTCCGCCTGGGAGGCCATCGAAGAAGAGGCGGCTCGGTCGTTCAAGCGCAACATCGCGGGCCGTCGACTCGTCGACGTCAAGGGACCGCTCGGACTCGAGGCGTCGTCGGTCACGCGCGGACACCGCACCAAGATCGACGCCCCCGCTGACGGCATCCAGGCGTTCAAGCGCAGCGTTCAGCCGCTGATCGAACTCAAGGTGCCGTTCACCGTCACGCGCGAGGCCATCGACGACGTCGACCGCGGCGCGGAGGATTCGGATTGGGATCCGGTGGTCGACGCCGCGCGCGAACTCGCGCTGGCCGAAGACCGCGCGATCTTCGAGGGCTACGCCGCCGCAGGCATCTCGGGCATCCGCGCCGAGGCCACCGCAACCCCCATCCCGCTGCCCGAGGACGTGCGTGACTACCCCGAGGCGTTCAGCGCGGCGCTCTCGACGCTCAAGCTCGCGTCGATCGACGGGCCGTACTCCATCGCACTCGCAGCCGATGTGTACAACCTCGTCAACGAGACGTCGAATCACGGTTACCCGGTCCGCCAGCACATTCAGCGTCTGATCGACGGCGAGATCGTGTGGGCGCCCGCGATCACCGGAGCGTTCGTATTGTCCACGCGTGGAGGCGATTTCGAGCTGACGATCGGCCAGGATGTCTCGATCGGCTACGACTCGCACGACGCCGACGTGGTGAACCTGTACTTCCAGGAGTCCTTCACCTACCTCACCTACACCGGTGAAGCGGCAGTCGCATTGACGTCCGCCTGACGCGAGCCCCCGGGGTATTTCCCTCGCACCGTGTCGGCACACCTTGCTAGCGTCGTGTGAGTGAGCGCCACATGCTGACCCGCCTGATCAGGACATACCTCTCGCGGTACCCCTGGCACATGCTCGCCGTCGTGATACTGCAGCTCGTCGCGACGGTGGCCATGTTGTACCTGCCGACGCTGAACGCCGACATCATCGACAACGGCGTCGCGAAGGGCGACACGTCGTACATCCTGCGCATCGGTGCGGTCATGCTCGTCATCACGATCGCCCAGATCGTGTGCACCATCATCGCCCAGTACTTCGGCTCGCGGGCAGCGCTCGCGACCGGACGCGACATCCGGCACGACCTGCTGCACCGGATCAACACCTACTCGGCCAGGGAGATGGGGACGTTCGGCGCGCCGTCGTTGATCACCCGCACCACCAACGACGTCCAGCAGGTGCAGTTGTTGATCGTCATGAGCACCACCATCCTGGTGATGGCGCCCATCATGTGCATCGGCGGCATCATCATGGGCATCAAAGTGGGGTCGCAGTTGTCGTGGGTGCTCGTCGTGGCGGTGCCCGTTCTCGCGGTCGCGATGGGGGTCATCATCGCGCGCATGATTCCCGGCTTCCGCGCGATGCAGGAGCGTATCGACGCGGTCAATCGTGTTCTGCGTGAACAGATCACGGGCATCCGAGTGGTCCGGGCGTTTGTGCGCGAACGCTACGAGATCGACCGCTTCGCCACCGCGAACGACAGCCTCGCCCAGGCCACGCTGCGTGTCGGCCGCATGCAGGCGTTGATGTTCCCCGCCGTCATGCTGATCACGAACGTCACGATCGTCGCGATCATCTGGTTCGGCGGCCACCTGGTGTCCGACGGCAGCATCGAGATCGGTGCGCTGACCGCGATGATCACCTACGTCATGCAGATCCTGATGTCGGTGATGATGGCGTCGTTCCTCGCAATGATGGCGCCACGCGCGACGGTCTGTGCCGAGCGCATCTGCGAGGTCCTCGACACCGAGACCTCCGTCGGAGCACCGCAAAACCCGGTGCCCTTCGCCGCGCAACCGTCGACTGTGGAGTTCCGGGGGGCTCAGTTCCGCTATCCGGGCGCCGACGATCCCGTGTTGTCCGACATCAGCTTTCGCGTCGAACCCGGCACCACGACCGCCATCGTCGGCTCGACCGGCTCCGGCAAGACCACGCTCGTCGGTCTGGTGCCCCGACTCATCGACGTCACCGCCGGTGAGGTTCGTGTCGGCGATACCGATGTCCGACGCCTCGACCCCAACGCCCTGCGCGACGCCATCGGCCTCGTCCCGCAGCGCCCGTACCTGTTCTCGGGGACCGTCGCGTCGAACATTCGCAACGGCAAACCCGACGCCACCGACGACGAGATATGGGAGGCGTTGCGGATCGCGCAGGCCGCCGACTTCGTCGAGCGCATGCCCGACGGCCTCGACACCCCGATCTCCCAGGGCGGCACCACCGTGTCGGGTGGTCAACGTCAGCGCCTCGCAATAGCCCGCGCGTTGGTGCGCAAACCGTCGGTCTACCTCTTCGACGACGCGTTCTCGGCACTCGACGTCGCCACGGACGCCCGCCTCCGCGCCGCACTCGCGCCCGCGACGTCGGAGTCCGCCGTCATCATCGTCGCCCAACGCATCTCGACCATCGTCGACGCCGAGCAGATCGTCGTGCTCGATCGCGGTCGGATCGTCGGGATCGGCACACACGACGAACTTCTCGCGACCTCCGAGACGTACCGCGAGATCGCGGAGTCGCAGCTCGCGATCGGAGAGTCGGCATGACCCGCGCTGGCGGCGGCGCCCCCGCATCCCCGGGGCCCGGCCGCGGCCCGATGGCTGCGGGGCCGGTCGTGGCGAAGGCGCGATCGTTCGGTCCGTCGATCAAGCGGCTGATCGGACTGCTGTTCTCCTACCGGACGTCGATGAGCGTCGTCGTGTTGTCGATCATCGGATCGGTGATCCTCACGGCGTTCGCACCGCGAGTGCTCGGCGACGCCACCAACATCATCTTCGACGGCGTCGTCGGCAAGATGCTCCCCGCGGGAACGACCAAGGCGCAGGCCGTCGAGGGGCTGCGTGAGCGCGGCAACGGCACCCTCGCCGACATGGTGAACTCGATGAACGTCACCCCGGGCGTGGGCATCGACTTCGGCGACGTCGGCCGCGTGTTGCTGATCGTGCTGGCGCTCTACATCGGCTCGTCGCTGTTGTCGTGGCTGGCGCGTATCTGCTCAACATCGTCGTCGTCGGAACCGTCAAGCATCTGCGCGCAGAGGTCGAGGCCAAGATCCACCGCCTCCCGCTGAGCTACTACGACACCACCGCACGCGGCGATCTGCTCAGTCGCGTCACCAACGACCTCGACAATCTGTCACAGACGTTGCAGCAGACCATCTCCCAGTTGCTGAACTCCATCCTGATGGTGATCGCGATCCTGGTGATGATGCTCTGGATCTCGCCACTGCTGGCGCTCATCGCGCTCGTCACCGTGCCGCTCGCCGCGGGTGCAACCGCGCTGATCGCCAAACGCTCCAAGCCGCACTTCCTCGCGCAGTGGTCGTCGACCGGCAAGCTCAACGCACAGGTCGAAGAGGCGTTCACCGGGCACGAACTGGTGACCGCGTTCAACCGCCAGGCCGACGTCGAATCGGAATTCGACGAGCGCAACGAGAAGCTCTACCAGTCGAGTTGGCGTGCACAATTCATCTCGAGCACCGTCATGCCGACGATCATGTTCCTCGGCAACCTCAACTACGTGGCGGTCGCGGTCGTCGGCGGACTGCGCGTGGCATCGGGTGCGTTGAGCCTCGGCGAGGTGCAGGCGTTCATCCAGTACTCGCGACAGTTCACGCAGCCACTCACGCAGATCGGGTCGATGGTCAACCTGCTGCAGAGCGGCGTCGCGTCGGCCGAGCGCATCTTCGACATCCTCGACGCCGACGAGCAGACCCCCGACCCGAAGAACCCCAAGACGCCTGAGCACGACCGTGGGCTCATCGAATTCGACGACGTCTCGTTCCGCTACGTCGCCGACAAGCCGCTCATCGACGGCCTCTCACTCGTCGCGCGTCCCGGCCACATGGTCGCCATCGTCGGGCCGACCGGCGCGGGCAAGACCACCCTGGTCAACCTCATCATGCGCTTCTACGACGTCGACTCCGGAACCATCACCGTCGACGGCGTCGAATCCCGTCAGATGACCCGCGACGACCTACGCGAACGCACCGGAATGGTGCTGCAGGATTCGTGGCTGTTCGGCGGAACCATCTACGACAACATCGCCTACGGCGACCCCACCGCGTCGCGCGAGGAGGTCCTCGAGGCCGCGCGCATGAGCCACGTCGACCACTTCGTCCGCATCCTGCCCGACGGCTACGAGACGATGCTCGACGACGAGGGCGGCGGCGTGAGTGCCGGTGAGCGACAGCTCATCACGATCGCGCGCGCCTTCCTCGCACGCCCGACCATCCTGATTCTCGACGAGGCCACCAGCTCCGTCGACACCCGCACCGAGCTGCTCATCCAGAAGGCGATGGCGGCACTGCGCACCGACCGTACGAGTTTCGTTATCGCGCACCGCCTTTCGACCATCCGCGATGCCGACGTCATTGTGGTGATGGAGGATGGGCACATCGTCGAGCAGGGCAACCACGACGAGCTCCTCGCCGCTCAGGGCGCGTACTGCCGGCTGTACCGCAGCCAGTTCGCCGGGGCCGTCGACTCGGAGGCTTGAGCGCTACCCATTCCGCCAATCTCCAAGCGCTCCAGCCACTCTCGCACCATCGGCACCATGCGGTTTTGTCGCAGATCGGCCCAGACCCATCGGATCACCATCGGCCCGAGGCGCCTGACGCCATCTTCGCGGGCCTTCTCGCGCTTCATCACGTCGAGCGCGGTCTCGTCGTCGCCCAGATCCTTGGTGTACTTGCGCATACCGTCGAACTCGCCGACGAGCTTGCCCTCCCAGTCGTAGTCGACCTTGGCGACGAATCGGCCGTCGGCGTCGAAGTATTCTCGCTGCAGACGCGGGACCGGCAGTTCGGCGACGATCATCTGACCTCTGCCCCACGACTCGCCCGCGTTGTCGGCCAGTGGGCTCGCGAACGCAAGCGCCCTTCGTGCGACGGCGACACCACGACGTCGAGAATCGAGGAGCGCCGACATCCTCTCGCGGTCAGCACCGAGCCGGAGCGCGGAGTCGAGCACGGCCAGTGCCTGGAAGAAGTTGCCGCTGCACGCGATGTCGACGGCGGTGACCTCCAGCGACGTCACCGTGATGCCGTCGATCGCCGTGACGTCGTCGGGCCCCAGACGACCGGAGTGCAGATGTCGCTGGGTTTCGATGCGCCCGCCGGTCTTGTGCCCGGTGGTCAGGTGGACCCGCGACAGGTCGGGGAACAACAGCGACATCCCGTGGAGCACTCCCGCCGACTGATGGCTCAGCGGCACGTCGGATTCGGACAGCAGCGTTGCCGCGACCGCCTTCAGCCGATGCTTGACCTCCGGCGTGCGGCTCTTGTCGGGCAGCACGTAGGCGCCGGGCCACACCCGCACGAGAGTGCCCGCGTCGACGGCTCGCGTGAGTTGTCGATCGGAGGCGCCCGCGTCGAGCGCCGTGCGTCGCAGTATCAATCCGTGTTCGTTGACCGGGAAAGTGTCCATGCATATCCGACGTCGACAACGCCGATCTGGATCCACCCGATTCCGGGCCTGTGCACAACCGACAGCCGGGCCGAAAGAAACACGCGCGTCTGACACATGCGCGCGAAGTTCCGCGCGCATCTGTCAGAAACACGTGTTTCCTCGACGCAGCGCCCGCTCAGCGCTCCAGCTCGCCCGCGATTCGCTGCTCGATCTGGGCGGCGGCGACATCCGGGACGTCGATGAGTCCGTCGAGCTCCTGGCGGGCCTTGCGGTAGGCGGCCTGGCGTTCCGCGGGTGTGGCGGCGGCGTCTGCGGCGACGGAGATCAGCTTGCGCGCGCGGTCGAGCGACTCGCGCTCGATGGGCGAGAAGTCGGACTGTTTGCGACGCCGCGCCTCGCGTTCGGCCGCGTCGAAGGCCGCTGCGTAGTCGCCGACGGCGTCGCGGTAGCGCTCGAACTCGAGCGGGTCGAGCTTCTGGTCGGCCGACGCCGGGCGCAGATCGTCGGCGCGGATCTTCGCGCGATGAAACGCCAGCGTCAGCGGCTCGCGCATGTCGGTCATCATGGGGAACTCGATCAGTGTCGCCAGGTCGAGTTCAAAATCGAACCATCGCTGATCTATCGCGTCGTGCTTCTCGAGCACCTTGGTGATGGCTGACTTGTCGGCCTGGGTGAGTCGTAGTTGCTCGGTCTGCGCACTCGCCTTGACCCGGGCGAGTTCGATCTTGTCGCGTCGACGCTTCTCGTTGTAGCGGGCGACCGACCCGGCCCAACCGCCGATAACTCCGCCAATCGGGAAAATCAGCCACCAGTTATTGCCCATGAAGTGCAAGAACTGATCCATGAGACAACAGTACCCACGTCAGCGGCCGCGACTACCGTGTGGACATGGCCAAAGCGGACGCCCCTACGCACGTCTTCGACACCATCGACGACTGGCGGAACTGGCTCGCGGACAACCACGATTCGTCGTCGGGAATCTGGTTGGTGTTCTGGCGCAAGGACTCCGGCCGCGTCGCCCTCGACTACGACGAAACCGTCCGCGAGGCGCTGTGCTGGGGATGGATCGACGGCCACACCCGCACACTCGACGAGCAGCGTCGCGGAATGTGGTTCACGCGCCGGGGCCGCTCCAGCGCGTGGTCGGCGTCGAACAAGAAGCGGGTGACCGAACTCCGCGCCGCCGGCCGCATGCAACCCGCCGGCCAGGCCGTGATCGACGACGCCAAGGCGCGCGGCCTCTGGAATCTCCTCGACGACGCGGAGGCGGGTGTTGAGCACCCCGAGCTGACCGCGGCACTCGACGCGACGCCGCAGGCGCGCGAGCACTGGGACGCGTTTCCGCCGAGTGCGCGGAAGCTGGCGCTCACCCAGATCGCGATGGCACGCAAACCCGAGACCAAGTCCGCTCGCATCGCGACCATCGTCGAGCGTGCATCCCGCAACGAACGGCCGTCGTAAGGCGAACCCGTCCTACATATCGGGGATCGGGAGATCGAGGTTCGGAGCGATGATTCCGCCGTCGACCTCGAGAACCTTTCCGGTCACGTAGGCACCGGCAGGCGACGCGAGGTAGACGGCCGCGGCGGCGATGTCTTCGGGCTCGCCGAGCCGATGCATCGGTGTCGAGTTCTCGATTGCCGCCCGGATCGTGTCGTCGGCCGCCACGATATCGAGGGCCGACGTCAGGATCGCCCCAGGCGCGATGGCGTTGACCCGGATACGCGGATTGAGGTCCATCGCCGCGAGCCGCGTGTAGTGCGCGAGCGCGGCCTTGGCCGTTCCGTACGCCGCGTACGCACGGCCCGGCAGCCGCCCCATCGCAGAGGTGATGTTGATGATCGATCCCGAGCCGGCCGTCTCCAACACCAGCGGAACCGCGGCCGTCACCAGCGCATGAGCATTGGCCACATTGAAACCGAAGGCGTCGCTCAGATTCTTTGGCGAGGTGTCGAGCAGCGGTCGTGGCATCGCGCCGCCGACGTTGTTCACGACGGTGTCGAGCCGTCCGAACGCGTCGACGGCGGTCTGCGCGAGGGCTGCCGCAGCGTCTGGATTGGAGAGGTCGGCGACGACGACGCGCGCACGCCTGCCCAGGTCGGCGACCTGCGCGGCCACCTTCTCCAGTTCGCTTTCGCTGCGTGCTGAGATCACCACGTCGGCGCCCGCCTCGGCGTACGCGATAGCGATCGCCGCTCCGAGGCCGCGGCCCGCGCCCGTGATGACCGCGACGGTGTCGTCGAGTCGGAATCTGTCCAGGATCACGACTCCCGACAATGCCACAGAACTGCAACACGTTCTAGATTTTGGCGCAGGAGTGCGGCACGGACTACGACGACCTGCCCGCCACCCAGTCCATGTCGGGGTAGCGGTCGCCCGCGGGGCGCAGCGTCGACAATCGCTCGAGCTGATCCGAACTCAGCTCCACCGACAGCGCGCCGAGGTTCTCGTCGAGGTAGCGAGTGCGCTTGGTGCCGGGGATCGGCACGACGTCGCCACCCTGAGCGAGCAGCCACGCCAACGCGACCTGCCCCGGGGTGGCGTCGACCTCGCTTGCCACTGCACGTATCTCGTCGACCAGCGCGAGGTTGTGGTCGAGGTTCTCGGCCTGCCACCGCGGGAGCGTCAAACGGAAGTCACCGTCGGAAACCTGCACTGCCGCAGCAGATCCCGTCAACATGCCGCGGCCGAGCGGACTGTAGGGGACCATCGTGACGCCGAGTTCGCGTGCGGCGACAACATCCGACGATTCGACGTCCCGGCTGAACAACGACCACTCCGATTGCAGCGCGGCAATGGGATGCACCGCCGCTGCGCGACGCAGGGTGTCGGCGTTGGCCTCGCTGATCCCGAGTTCCCGAACCTTTCCGGCGGCCACCAACTCTGCCATCGCCCCGACAGTCTCCTCGATAGGCAGCTTCGGGTCGACACGATGCAGGTAGTAGAGGTCGATGGTGTCGACGCCGAGACGTCGCAGCGAGGCGTCGACCGCCGACCGCACATACGCAGGCGAACCGTCGACTTCGCCGTTGGGATAACCGGTTTCGGGGTCGAGCACGATGCCGAACTTGGTCGCGAGCACCACGTCGTCTCTGCGGTCGGCCAGAACTCCCGCGAGAAGTTCTTCGTTGGCTCCCGCACCGTAGACGTCTGCGGTGTCGAGCAGGTTGACCCCGACGTCGAGAGCGTGATGCAGCGTCGACCTCGCCTCGTCCTGATCGGCCTCGCCGTAGGCGAAACTCATTCCCATACAACCCAATCCGAGCGGTGAGACCTCAAGGGAGCCGATGCGCCTGCGGTTCGCGGTTGTCGAGTCTGTTGATGCGGTCATGGCTGAGTCCTTCCGCCGTAGGTGGCGATCTTGTATTCGGTTGCTGCCAGCGAGAGCGTGAGTTCTGAGATCTGGCGTCGAATCGTGTCGCGATGTTCCAGCAACATCTCGAGCCGCTCCGGGACGGTGTCTTCGCCCTCGTCGACCAGTTCGACGTAGTGCTGGAGGTCACGAATGGCCATGCCCGACAGCCTCATTCGTGTCAGGAAGACCAGCCTCCGCACGGCGTCGGCGTCGTAGCGCCGGTTTCCCGACGCATCGCGGGGCACGGAGACGAGTCCGATCCGCTCGTAGTACCGCAGTGTGTGCGCCGAGACGTCGAGCATCTCCGCCGCCTGGGCAATGGTCAGCGGTTCGTCGATCTCGTCCGCTTCGACCAGGCGGTGGATGACCTCGACCGACAGCGGACCGTCGAGTTCGTTCAACGTGGCCAACGCCCTGCTCATGAGGTGATCTGTACTCATGACAGCAACGCTAGGCCTTAGAGCGCGCTCTAACGCAACACCTGATCGACGATCACCTCGAGCGGCAGCGTGGCGTCGACGGTCATCCCCTGCTCGTCGGGTCCGAGTGGTTCGAGTGCGGCGAACTGCGAGTCGATGAGCGCCGCGGGCATGAAGTGGTCTCGCCGCCCGCGTACGCGTGTCAGTGCAGCGTGACGGTCGAGGGCGAGCATCACGAAGAACACTCCGGGCGCCTTACGGCGCAGTCGATCCCGATAGCTGCGACGCAGTGCCGAACAGGCGGCAACGCCGTCGTCATGCTCGGCGAGCCAGGTACCGACCACCTCGAGCCAGGGCATCCTATCGGCGTCGGTGAGTGGATGTCCCGCAGCCATTTTCGCGATGTTCGCGGCCGGATGAAGGTCATCGGCGTCGACGAACGGCGCCTTCAACCGTGCAGCAAGCGCCGCGCCGACCGTGCTCTTCCCACACCCCGACACACCGCAGACGACGATGGGGGACTCAGTAATCGCGACCAGCCGCCACGGTGGACACAAGATCGTCTCCTGCGCGGAACCGGCGGATGTTCTCCGCGATCCACGGCGCGAGCTCGCGAGTGAGACCCGACGATGGGTTGGCGATGTGCGGTGTGATGATCACGTTCGATAGCGACCACAGCGGATCGTTTCGCGCAGGCGGTTCGGGATCGGTCACGTCAAGTGCAGCGCCCGCGATCTCATGCCCCTTGAGCGCCCAGTACAGCGCCTGTTGGTCGACGAGAGGTCCGCGTGCGATGTTGACCACCCACGCATGGGAAGGCAACTGCGCCAACACCTTTCCGTTGATCAGGTGATGGGTTTCGGGAGTCGACGGGGCGGCGAGGACCACGTGATCGCACGACGACCACACCTCATCCATCCGCGACGACGGCAACGTGCGCTCGGCGCCGTCGACCTCGCGTCCCGAATGATTGACCGCGAGAACCGAAGCGCCACAGGCCTTCAGACGAGGAATCAGCGATCTCGCGATGCCACCCGCACCGATGATCGCCACGGTCGCCCCGCGCAGTGTGCGCACCGCGGGGTCGATGTGGTCTTTGTCCCAGCCCCACCGCACCGAGGTGTTGATCTGCCGAAGACCGGCCAGCAAGAGCGCGAGTGCGTGCTCGGCGACGTTCTCGGCATAGAAGCCGGACGCATTCGTCCACACGCGCTTGTCGTCGAGAACACCCGCGGCGACGAACTCTTCGATCCCCGCCGTCTTCAGTGCTACCCATTCGACTGTGTCGGGGAGATCGGGGAACCCCGCCGCGCCTCCCAGCCAGATCAGAACCCGTGCGGCGTCGAGGTCGGTCTGCGTCGCGTCGGCGTCGTCGAGTGCCGCGGCGATGTATTGATCGCGCTCGGGGAGGACGGCGACCGAGATCGTCGAATCAGTATGCGAGGCGGCCGAACTCATCACTCACGCCCAGCGAGTTTCTTTGCGGCAGATGTTGCGAGCGTGTCGGCGATCTCGTTGTAGTGGTCTCCCGCATGACCTTTCACCCATTTCCAGGTCACCTCGTGCACCTTCTCCTCCTCGATGAGGCGGCGCCACAGGTCTGCATTCTTCACGGGCTTCTTGTCTGCTGTTTTCCAGCCGTTGCGCTGCCAGCCACTCACCCACTTGGTGATGCCGTTTCGCACGTAACTCGAGTCGGTGTAGAGGATCACCTTCGACGGCTTGGTCAGTGCCGCGAGTCCCTCGATCGCTGCCGTCAATTCCATCTTGTTATTGGTGGTATCGGGTTCAGCGCCGGAGATTTCCTTCTCATGACCGCGGTATCGCAGAACCGCACCCCATCCGCCCGGCCCGGGATTCCCCAGGCAGGCGCCATCGGTAGAAATTTCGACGACGTCTGCGGCAGCCGATGCGGCCGTCACCAGTGCGTTGTCACCATCGTTCACGAGAGTCTCTGACACTCCTCCCAGGTTACCCACTGCCATGATCGCTGTGAATTGCATAGAGTTGGTTGCATGCCGGTCTGGGATCCGAGTCGATACCTACAATTCTCCGACGCTCGTGCCCGCCCCTTCCTCGATCTGATCGCCGAGGTGCCGACCAATCCGTCGACCATCGTCGATCTCGGATGCGGGCCTGGGCAGCACACCAAGCACCTACGCGAACGCTGGCCCGAAGCCCTGGTCCTCGGGATCGACGCCTCGACAGAGATGATCGCCGAGGCCATCCGAGAGAACATGGACGGGCTGGCCAACTACGACGTCGCCGACCTCACCGAGTGGACACCTCCCGAACCCGTCGACCTGTTCTTGTCGAACGCGGTGTTCCAGTGGGTCCCCGATCAGGAAGTCGCGATCGAGCGGCTACTGCCCCACCTCAACGACGGTGGCGCCTTCGCAATCCAGGTTCCCAACAACACCGGTGCCGCCACCTATCGCAGCCTCAACGAACTCGCTGAGGAGGAGCCGTACGCGCAGTACCTCGGCGACGTCCGCAGACTCCCCTGGCTCGAGCCCGACTTCTACCTGAACTTCTTCGCCGAGCGCGGCTACGAGGTCAACGCGTGGGAGTCGACGTATCTGCACATACTCAAGGACAAGGGCGACGACCCGGTCTTCGACTGGATCTCCGGCACCGGCGCGCGTCCCTTCCTCGAGGCGCTTCCCGACGAACTGCGTGACGAGTTCAGCGAACAACTCAAGCTCCGACTCCGCGCGGCCTACCCCGCCCGCGACTGGGGCACGGTGCTGCCCTACCGCCGCACCTTCGCCGTGGCCTACCTCCCCCGCTGACCCCGCCCGCACCACGTCCTGCGCGCCGATCAGAAGGCGGGCCGACTGCGTTACTCGGTCCTCCGCGATCGGCCGCTCACC
>NZ_LZTC01000002.1:0-12763 GCF_001665905.1 Gordonia sp. 852002-50395_SCH5434458 | reverse complement strand
GCACGAATACGAGATGAGCGCTAGTCTCGTGGGCTCGGAGATGTGTATAAGAGACAGCCCACCCGCCGACCAACCCAACAACCGCGGTGATGCGCGTACCGTCGGATCCAGTGGGTCCATCTCCCGCGGGTCCGCGGAAAGTGCATTGCACATGAACCAGCCAGTACCAGTTCCACCGCCCACGCCGACGCCGGCTCCTGAGCCGATTCCGGAACCCCCGCCAGAGCCGCCGATCCCGGTCCCCGCGCCAGAACCGATTCCTGATCCAGGCCCGACTCCTCCCTCACCAGAGCCACCCGAGCGGCCCCTCGTGATCTGAAAGCTCGGGTCAGGACCAACGACGCTAACAGAGCGCCAAAGTCGGTGAGACACTGTAAACATGCCACGTCGAGCAGTACTGATCAGAGCGATCAACGTCGGTGGTGCGAAGGTTCCGATGAAGGAATTGCGCAGCATCGCAGGCGATCTCGGAGCAACCGACATCTCGACGTACATCGCTTCCGGCAACCTGATCTGCACGCCACCGGCGGCGCCGAACCATTTCGACAGAGCACTCGAGGCGGCAATCGAGCAGCGCTACGGATTCTTCCGCGAAGTGATCAGCCGTTCGCGCGACGAACTCGTGACCGCTCTCGACACCCACCCGTTCGACGTCGTCGACGAGAAGTTCTCGTACGTCTACTTTTTGGTGGATACGCCACCGGAGGATCGACTGAAAGCGTTTTCGGACAAGGTCTTCGGCAACGATCTCTCCCAGGTCATCGGCTCCGACCTCCACATCCGCTACGCGGAGGGCGCAGGCACCTCGAAGCTGACGGCACCCGTGATCGCACGAGGACTCGGCGTGCAGGGCACAGGGCGCAACCTACGGACCGTCCGCAAGCTG
The DNA here is from genome assembly GCF_001665905.1 of Gordonia sp. 852002-50395_SCH5434458. Taxonomy (NCBI): domain Bacteria; kingdom Bacillati; phylum Actinomycetota; class Actinomycetes; order Mycobacteriales; family Gordoniaceae; genus Gordonia; species Gordonia sp. 852002-50395_SCH5434458. The sequence goes on along the minus strand of NZ_LZTC01000002.1, from coordinate 11,877 downwards.
ATCGAGCTGACCGCCTAGTGTCAGGCCCGCCCGATCGTGCTGATCGCGGCGTCGATATCGCTGCGCTGCTGCTCCGCGGGCGTCTCCCACAGCTTCTTCGGTAGTTCTTCGAGTTCGACGATGGCGGCGTCGATCGCTTCGAGTTCCGAGTCCCGCTCCTCCTCGGGGAGGGTCGGGACGTGAATGAGCTTGTCGTCCAAGTCGAAAACTGCCGCGTCCAGACGATCGCGCTCGGCCACCAGGCCGGCGTCGTTGGCGATCCACGGGTTCTGGTGGACGTCGGCGATGGCATAGCGGATTCGACGGTGCATCCGCGCCTCCCGTGACGTCGACGTCGTCCAGTCGTCAGGGGCGCGGCTCGGCTGGCCGGGGATGAGGTCGTTGGAGCGCGCGAAGCGTCGAACCCGCTTGTCGGAATCGACGGCGAACCACGCCGCTCCTGCCAGAATGATCAACGCGACCGCAATGGTCACGATGATGACTATCCACGCGACCGCGCTCATAACTGGACTCCCTGCACCGACATCTCACCCGACACGGACATAGTCCGACCTTAGCCGTGGTGCCGCGCCGCGACGTCGGGATGCGCGCGTGTCCTCGACTTCCACGCGTTCTCCCCGTACGTCGAGTAGAGCGGGTTGGCCGGATCCTCTTCGACGCCGCGCGAGAGTTGCGCGAGGTCGGGCGGTAGGGCGAGCGTCGGGACCCGGGCGTCGAGCGCCGGGTTGAGGAAGTAGGGAATCGAGATCCGGTCGGTTCCCGGCGCCGGAGCGAGTACCCGATGCCGCGTCGCCCGCAGGAAGCCGCCCGTCGCGACCTCGAGCAGTTCTCCGATGTTCACGATGAACGCACCCTTGAGCGGCGGTGCGTCGATCCACTCGTCGGCACCCGCCTCCACCTGTAGGCCGGTCGAATCCGGTTCGACGAGCAGCAGCGTGAGCACACCTGAATCCTTGTGTGCGCCAACGCCTTGCGATGTCTGCGTGGTGCCCGGATAACGCACCACCTTGATCAGAGTGGCCGGTGCCGTCGCGAAGGCGTCGTCGAAGACGGTCGCATCGCCGGTGAGTGCGTGCGCCCAGTGACGCAACAGCTCGAGCCCGACCCCCGACAGCGCTGCGTCCCACTTCTCGAACGCCGGACGCAGCTCCGGAAGGGCGGACGGCCACTGGTTCGGCCCCTGCAGATTCCAATACCCCTGCGCGTTCTCGATCACGTCGCGCTCGGGCCCGATATCGATCTGCTCGCGCCAGTCGACTTCCGAGTTGGTCAGTTCGCCACCGAGGCGTGAGTAGCCACGGAAATGCGGACTCTCGAGCTGGCTGATCTCGTCCTTGGCATCAGCGGGAAGCGCGAAGAAACGCCTGGCCAGCGCCAGGATCTCGTCGATCTGCTGTTGCGGGACGCCGTGTCCGACGAGGTAGAAGAAGCCGACTCGGTGCGTCGCGTCGAGGAGCGCGGATTCGAACCCCGCGGGATCGGAGGCGGCCGTCGAGAGGTCGATGATCGGTAGACCCATCAGTCCATTATCTACCCGAGCTAGAACGGGTCCCTACGCGCTCGGCGCCTTCGCCGCCGCAACCGCGGCAGTGTTGACGCGCGTCAGGGCTCGGTGCAACTCTTCGAGATCAGACAGCTCGACGCCCAGTGCATCGACGACGGCCCCGGGAATCGACAACGCCTGCTCACGCAGTGCACGACCCGACGACGTGAGATCGACGTCGACGTTGCGTTCGTCGTCGCCGCGACGCCTGCGCACGATGAGTTGCTGTTGTTCGAGTCGCTTGAGAAGCGGAGAAAGGGTCGCGGAGTCGAGTTGCAGCACCGCACCGATATCTTTGACCGCTCTCGGTTCCGACTCCCAGAGCGCGAGCATGACCAGATACTGCGGATGCGTCAGGCCGAGCGGATCGAGCAATCGGCGATAGATGCGCAGTACCGAACGATTCGCCACGGCCAACGCGAAACAGACCTGCCGCTCCAGGAGTAGCGGGTTGGTGTCCATGTCGTGCGGATCGGCCGTGTCCTGCGAACTCACCTATTCAGTGTGTCATATTCAATCGCTCGCTATCGATTGGCGAGCTGCTCAGGCGGCAGTGCTCGGTGCTTCGGGGTCGGGCTGCGAAGGCCTACCCGCGACGAGGTCGGCAAGCTTCAGTCCATAGGAACCGAATTGCGCGTCGAAATGCTCCGCGCGATACGTGGCACGGTCCTGTTTGGCCTTCGAATAGTGCTTGCGTGCCCAACGAGAACCCGGGCGCGCCAACCGAACTGCGCCGATCCACGCGACCGGCGGGAGGTACGCCCCGATGACGGCCGTCGAATACTTGCCCTTGGCCACGCAGACGAGCAGCACACCGATGTGCACGACGAGGACCACGAGAATCACCACGTGGCCTGCGCCGAACCGTGCCGACTCGTCGTCGTCGGTGGTGACGGGATTGAGACCGAGCAGCAGTAGCCCGAGTGCCGCCACAGTGAGGGCAACGACCTGCACCGAGAGCTGCCCCTCACGCGACCAGTACACGTCCTGCATGTGCAGGATCATCGCGAACTCGTCGAGCACCAGCGACGCCCCGATGCCGATCAGCACTGCCGCGATCTCGCCGGCGGGCGCCGTGCCGTCGGCCGCCACGGACGTGATGGCGCCGATGATCAACAGGATGATCCCGGGTACGGCGTGATGGATGTGCACGCCACCGGAGACGTTGTTGCGGAACGGCCCCTTGCCGGCACGGATCAGGCGGGTGATGACGCGGGTGATGACGAACGTCAGCAGGAACGCCACGAACAGCAGCGCCAGTGGTAGTCCCGCCGGACCGTGGTTCATCGCTTCGGCGTGATCCCGGTGCGTTGCTGCTCGATCTTGAGGCACCGATCCTCGACGTAGAGCAGTCCGGCTTCCTCGGCGATCGCACGCGCCTCCGGTGACGTGATCCCCAGTTGCAACCAGAGCGCCTTGGCGCCCGCGGCGACGGCCTCGCGAGCGATCTGCGGGCAGTCGGCCGACGGTCGGAACACGTCGACGAACTCCACCTGCTCCGGAACGTCGGCGAGAGTCGGGTAGACGGCCTCTCCGACTATCGTCTCGGCAGTGGGATTGACCGGGATGATGCGCCAGCCAAGCGACTTCATCAGGGCGGGAACCCCGTTCGACGGCTTGGCTGGGTTGGCGCTTGCCCCGACGACAGTGATCGTGTCGAAGGTGCGCAGGATCTGTTCGGCGACATCATCGGTGCTCATGGTGCCCAAGTCTAGGTGTGCACTCCCTGCGCGGCGGGCTGCTCGCCTTCCTCACTCGTCAACCACGCAACCAGCGACGCACCGATGATCGCGCACACGAAGCCGACGACCGCGAGCCACTCCAGTCCGTCGACGGCCTTGTCTCCGAGGAACACCACACCGACGATGGCGGGAAGACCTGTCTCTCCGACGACGAGCACTGCGGTGACGGCGTTGACCGGTCCGACCTGCAGCGCAAGGGTCTGGATGTAGAACGCCATGGCACCCGCGATGGCGATGGTCCATGCTGCCGGATCCTTCAGCACCGTGAGGGGGTCGAACGGGGAGACGCCGTCGAGCACACGCACCGCGACTGCCAGCGCGCCGTACATGAGACCCGCGATCGCGCCTCCGAAGATGGCTCCGCGACTTCCGAGTGCCCGCATGACCGCGACGCCGAGTGCCGCAACCGCCGTGGTGATCACGAACAGCGCCCAGTGGAATTTCATGTCAGCGTGTGTCGACGCCTCTTTGGACGCCGATGCGCCGAGTACACACAGCGCGAACACGACGAGCAGGATCGCCGCCCAGTCTTTTGCGCGCAGCGCGGTATGGAGCATCACCGTGCCCAACAGTGCGGTCACGATGAGATTGCCCGCCACGATCGACTGCGCGAGGAACAGCGGCAGGAATCGCGCCGCGACCGCGCCTCCGATGAAACCGAGCATCACGGTCAGCGTGCCGAGGAGAAACGTCGGATTGGTGAACGCGGCTAGCGCACCGCTCGCCGATCCGCTGTTGCCGGAACCCTGTGCCGCCTCTTGTGCCCCTTTGGCACGCAGGACCGTCGAAAGTCCGTATGCCAATGCAGCCAGACACGCCGCGACGATACCGATGACGTACATGTCACTCGTCGGGGTAGGGCTGATGCGCTCTGCGAGGGTCGCCGTAGGTGATCGCTCGTTCGCTTCGAGTTCCGGTGATCAGCGTTGCCGACCAGGTCACCAGCGCGCCCATGCGGTTCCGAACGCCCGCGAGGAAGGCCACGTGGATCACTCCCCACGCGAGCCAGCCCAAGGTTCCCGACATTTCCAGCGGACCACTCTGCACGATGGCATTTCGTCGCGCGATGTAGGCGGCATTTCCGAGGTCGTGATACTTGAAAGGTTTACGTTCTGATTGTCCCGCAACGAGATCCGCGATCACGCCACCGACGTGACGCCCACCCTGCATGGCCACCTCTGCCACGCCCGGCAGTTTGTTCAACGACGACGTGTCGCCCGCGACGAACACCTCGGGGTGCCCCTCGACGGAGAGGTCGTCGCGCACCGGAATCCGACCGGAGCGGTCGGCCTCGACGCCGAGTGCCTTGGCGAGAGTACGCGCGAACGGGACAGCCTCGACGCCCGCTGTCCACAACGTCGTCCTGGCCTTGTATGTCGTGGTCTCGTCGGTCTTCTTGTCCTTGGTCGTGACCGTGTCCTCGCCGACGTCGACGACATGGACACCGAGATGGGTTTCGACGCCGATCTTGTCGAGTGTGCGCTGGGCCTTCTTGGACAGCGACTCGGTGAACGACGGCAGGATGCGATCAGCTCCGTGGAAGAGGAGAACCCGGGCTTCGGTCGGGTCTATCGAATCGAACTCTCGACCGAGTGCGAGCGTCGCCAATTCGCGTATCTGTCCGGCGATTTCGACGCCGGTAGGGCCCGCGCCTGCGACAGCGAAGGTGAGCCACTTCCGACGCTCCTCGGGATCGGTGAGTGTCTCGGCAATCTCGAAGGCGCCCAACACTTGTCGTCGAATCGCAAGCGCGTCGTCGAGCGTCTTCATGCCGATCGAGTTCTCGATCGCGTCGTCGCAGCCGTGATACGCGGTCCGCATGCCGGTCCCGACGACGAGGTAGTCGTAGCTGATCTGGGCTGGACTGCCGTCGGCACCGAGAACGGTGAGAACCTTTGCCGCGACGTCGATATCGTCGGCCTCGCCGAGCACCACGTTGACGTTGCGCTGACGTCGAAGCAGATGCCTGATCGGGCTGGTGATGGCACCTTCCGAGAGCACGCCGGTTGCGCACTGGTAGAGAAGCGGCTGGAAGAGGTGGCTGGTGCCGCGATCGACGACGGTGATCGAGACCGGCACCTTCTTGAGTCGCCGAGCTGCGTGTACTCCGGCGAACCCGGCTCCGATGATCACTACGTGTGGCTTGGCGGCCATGTTTCAGGCTCCCGTGTGAGAGGTGGTGGCGGTGCGGGAGGTGACCGCGTACGTCGCGGCGCCGAAAGCACCGGTCACCGCGAAGACCGATGGCCATGCGCCGATCTTCTCCGCGAGTGGGTGCGACAGCCCGAACGCTGCGAGGTAGCCCGTGAGAAGTCCGGCCGCCGGTCCCGGCCCCCTGCTCAGCCACTGGCGCGTGCACCAGGCGCCCGCAATTCCGAGGACCACGCCCCCGAGTGGACGTTTGCCGGTGTACCGTGCGGTCGCATATCCGCCGATCAAGCCAGCACTGGCAACACCGACAGTGGGATCCACATGCATGCCGGTCAGCCTAGCAATGGTTGAGGCTGCGCCGCGTGGTTGCGCGTTGAGCTGAGCGCCCACTCGACCGACGCCGATTCCTGCCACACTGGAGCCATGGGTGACCAACCCGCAATCGTGCTCGTGTCGTCCGGCCACGCAGAGCAACTTCGCGGCGAGTTCGGCCGGTACCTCCGTGACTATCGCATCGAGTGTGCGGAGTCGGCCGTCGGAGCGGTCGTGCTCCTCGGCAGCCTTGTGGGCGAGGGGGTTCCGGTGGCGCAGATCGTCGTCGAGTCCGAGTTGCCCGACATGTCGGTGTTCGAGGCGCTGAGCACTTTCCGAAGCATCGTGCCGACGGCCAAGCGTGTCGTCGTCATCTCGTGGGAGAACTTCGGCGCCCACATCGAGTTGCTGCGACCCGCCCTCGCGAAGGGCAAATTCGACACATTTTTGCTCATGCCGCGCGGCGCTCGCGACGAAGAATTCCACTATGCGATCACCGAGATGCTCTCGGATTGGGGAGCGACTGTCGCGACCCCGGTCGTCGATTCCGTTCGTGTCATCAGCGACTCGTCGTCGGCGCTCACGCTCGGCATCAGGGACATCCTCGACCGCATGGGGATGCCCAATCGGGTGTACTCCAGCGACAGCGTCGAGGGGCAGGCAGCCATCGCGCTGTACGACTCGGGTGGCGCGCCCGTTCCGTTTCCGCTCGTCCACTCCATGGCCCCGAAGTTGCGTAACCGTGTGATCGCTCCGGGCACAGCCCGCGACGTGTCGGCGCTCATCTACGGGCGGCCGTCGGATGTGGACGAGGACGAGATCGTCGACCTGGCGGTCGTCGGCGCGGGACCTGCGGGACTGGCTGCCGCCGTGTACGGCGCTTCGGAAGGCTTGTCGACGGTGGTTCTGGAATCCGATGTCGTTGGGGGACAAGCGGGTACGAGTTCGATGATCCGTAACTACCTCGGCTTCCCGCGCGGCATTTCCGGCATGCGTCTCGCGCAACGAGCCCGCACGCAGGCAACACGTTTCGGTGCGCGCTTCTACTCCGGATGGCCGGTCGACGAACTGCGACTCGGCGTCGATGACGCTCCGCATCGCCTCTGCACCGAGGGTGGCGACGTGTTGGCGCGAAGTGTGCTCATCGCGAGCGGTGTCGCGTATCGACGACTCGGCGTCGAATCGCTGGAATCGCTTGTCGGGTCTGGTGTGAACTACGGTGCGGGGATGTCCGCGGCACGCGAGATGGACGGACGGGACGTGTTCGTCGTCGGCGGTGGCAACTCAGCGGGCCAGGCCGCGATTCATCTCGCCCGCTTCGCGCGCTCGGTGACGATTCTGGTTCGACGAGCAGACCTCACCGAGACGATGTCGCAGTATTTGATCGGCGAGATCGCCTATCACCCGCGGATCACCGTGCGTGGTACCACCGAGGTCATCGACGGCGGTGGCGATGGTCAACTCGAATGGCTCGAGTTGTGCGACACCGTCACTCGCGTTAGCGAGCGGGTGAGCGCAGGCGGACTGTTCTTGCTGATCGGTGCCGAACCGCATTGCGACTGGCTGCCCGCCAGTATTGCGCTCGACGATCGCGGCTTCGTACTGACCGGACGCGACGTTCCGAAGGATCAGTGGCCCGGCGAACTCCCGCCACCGAACCTCGTCACAAGTGTCGCAGGGGTTTTCGCCGCGGGCGACATCAGGGCACAGTCGATGAAGCGGGTCGCCGCATCGAGTGGCGAGGGAGCAAGCGCCGTCCCGATGGTGCACGCGTGGTTGGCAGCTCGGCGGACAGCATCAGCCGAGAGCTGACGTCACTTGTGCTGCAGCACTTCTCGCGTGTCGAGATCGTCGAGGAACTCCTCGACGCGCGGCCACGTCTGTTCCGCAGCGGCGTCGCCTGCGATCAGGCCGAGATGACTGGTCTCGACGGTCTGGAAGTGCACGTCGCTTGAGCCGCTGAGAAGTTCGACGCCGTGATGCGCAGCTTCCCAGCTCGCGATGGCGTCGCGGTGGCTGCCGAAGAGTTGGATGGGCTTGCGTATCGTCGTGAGATCGACGATACGACCGTCGAAATCGACTACACCCGAGGCCAATTCGTCGCGATAGACGAAGTTCTCCCACATCTGGAGCGACACCTTGCCCGCGTAGCCCGGCATGGCGTTTTGGAATCGGTCGATGACCTGCATGCGGGCGAGTGCCTCGTGGTCGTCGGCGTTGCGCAGGATGTAGAGCGGCTTCTTGAGTTCACGGTCGGCGGCCAGCGCGCGGTAGGCGATGCGCACCAGTGGCGCGGGAATGCCACCCATCACCTTGAGCGCGCCCGTGATCGGCACCCCGCCGACCGGCTGCATGACCCGTTTGACGAGCGGGTATGGCGTCACGGCGTCGTAGTCGAGCGGTGTACCGATCGCGGTGATCGAGCGCACCGGCAGGTCCGGGTGCGCCGCGATCATCAGGAGCGACACGGTCCCGCCCAGGCTCCACGCGGCGACGTCGACCTCGGCGGCGGAGTAGTCGGTGAGCACGCGGTCGATCGCCTGCGGGACGATGTCGTCGAAGTAGGTCTCGAAGCCGACCTGCCGGTGTGCCTGCCCGACGTCGCCGAAGTCGACGACGTACGGGATGCGTCCCGCGGCGAGGAGATGCTCGACGGCCGACTGCCCCGGCCCGAGGTCGTAGCAGCGAGCGGGCACCGCAAGCGGCGGGACCAGCAGGATCGGTGGCCTTCCCGACGCGCGGGCGGAGTCAACCTGCTCGGCGGTGCCGTAGCGACGCAGCGTGCGCTGCGGATCGTCGAAGAGGGTGACGTGAGGCGTCTGTATGTCTGGTGCAACCTGATGTCCGCCGAGGATGCGCGCCAGTGTCTGCACTCGTTTCCATCGTGATGCGGCCATCAGCTCTCCTCTATCGCGGTGATCGAACAGCAATCTACGCGACCGGCCGAACGGCATACTCGGGGTATGGAGGCAACAGGTTCAGGAGTGGTGGCGGTCGTCGGAACGTTGAATCTCGACCTGGTGGTCATACTCGCCCGCAGACCCGCCGTCGGCGAGACGGTCCTCGGTCGGTCGTTGACCGAGCGTCCCGGCGGCAAGGGAGCCAATCAGGCACGAGCCGCCGCCGCGGTCGCGTCAACCGCGTTGGTGGGGGCGACGGGCACCGACTCCGCCGGAGACCGGATGGTGTCTGATCTCGTCGACGCGGGCGTCGACGTCACGTACGTGCGTCGGGTATCGGGCACCAGCGGCCATGCGGTCATCGAAGTCGACGACGATGGCGACAACAGCATCATCGTGATCACCGGCGCCAACAGCCAACTGACCCCCGACGATGTCGGCGCGGCACTCGACGCGCTGCGCCCCGCCGTCGTGATCACGCAGTTGGAATCACCCACCGAGGTCACCGCTGCAACCGCGAAGTGGTGCCACGACAACGAGATTCGATTCGTCCTCAATCCCAGCCCGACGGCACCGGTCGACCCGTCGATACTCGCCGAGGCCGACCCGCTGATCGTCAACCAGATCGAGGCGGCGTACTACGCCGATTTGCCAAACGATGCCGAGCCCTCTGAGCTGGCACGAAAGTTGTTGACCATCAGCGGATCCGTGATCATCACGCGAGGCGGCGACGACGTGGTGGTCGCCGGGAGCGGATCGCTGGACATCCTCGACGTTCCGCAGGTCGACGTCGTGGATACCACAGGCGCAGGCGACGTCTTCGCGGGCACGCTTGTTGCGCATCTCGCCAACGGCACAATGCTTCTCGACGCCGCACGCGCCGCGAACAGAGCGTCGGCCGATCACGTCTCCACGTCGAGATGAGTCGAGTTGACTGTGGGCCGCAGCATCGACAATCGGCTGAATGTGCGGGCCGCGTCGGGCGGCGACGGCTGCGCGCGGAGGATGTCGCGTGGAGTTCCCCAAGACACAATGTGCAGTACGACGTCCCGGTCACAACAGATGTCGACCAGACTTCCCAAGCGTCGCAGCGGTTCTCGATCAGCGTGGGCAAGATCGGGTACGTCACGGAGAGTGATCTCGCGGAAACGCTCGGTCAGCGCGAGGTACTCCCGCGTCCCCAGCGGCCGCTCGCAGAGCTCGGCGAACGTGACTGCCGCCGCTATGGCGTTGTGTAGAACCTCGACCGACTGGCCGTTCATATCGATTCGTTCGGGCAACATCCCGGCGATCTGCTCAGACTCCGTCGGTGACCAGGTTCCGGAGGAAAAGCCGTGTCGTGGCGCGGCGGCGCACCTTCGGTAGTCGTCACCCTCGCCAATCCAAATAACCGAGAACTCTCTCTCAATGAGGTCAATCGCCTGTTGAAACCGGTAGTGCATCAAGGGGTTTGGAAGCAGCTGTTGCGGCGGATAGTTCGACGTCGCAATGAATAGTGTCCCGTCGCGGACGATGCGTCGAAGAGTTGCGGTGAGGTAGATGGCGTCGGCGACGTCGTGGACGTGAAACTCGTCGAACATGACCGCCGTCGAGCCAGCTAGCAACTCGTCGAGCGCGTCGTCGACAGTCCCTCTTGTGGATGCGATGAGGTGGTCGATCGCAGCGAAGACCTCGTAGAAGTGGAAGCGACGCTTTGATGCGGTGGGGATTGCGTTGAAGTACAGGGACGACAACGCGGTCTTGCCTCGCCCCGGATCTCCCCAGAGGTAGAAACCATTACCTACATTGAGCGCCATGGATGTCATCGTTTCACGTTGTGCGACATCGAGTTTCAGGTTCGATCCAACCACTACAGCGAAGAACGCCTCACGCATTGATTCCGCGGCCTTCTGTCGCACGCGACGTCGCATCTAGTCACCTCGTCTCGATTACTCTATATTTGTAGAGTAACCGAACGGAGATGTCGATGCCCCGACCCGGCGACCGCCGCCCACTCATCTGCGACTGTGCGATCACACTGCTCGCCGACGGTGGCGCACGCGCGCTGACACACGGCGCCGTCGACCGCGCCGCCGGACTGCCGAAGGGTTCGACGTCGTATTACTTCCGGACGCGCGACGCGTTGATCTCCGCAACCATCGAACGAATCCGTGCGCACTCGCGTGACGCCATGAACAACGCCGAGCCGATCGGTGAGATATCGGTCGACGCCGCAGCGGTGTTCATCGCCGAACAGCTGGCGGCGTTTACTGGCGTTCGACGCCCCGACGCGATCGCGGTGTTCGCGCTGCTGCCCGAGGTTCGTGAAAATGACTCGCTGCGAACAGAACTCAGCTCGTGCTTGTTCTCGCTAGATCGAGCCACCGCGCTACTCGAGGTGTTGGGATCGTCGACGCCGCGTGAGGACGCCGCCGACCTCATAGCGTTCCTGTCCGGGATGTTGTTCGACACCTTCTTCGGAATACGCAGTCGCGCTGTCGGCGGTGTCCGACCGGCTTCGGAATCCGTTGCGCGGCTGCTCCGGCAGATGATTTCCACAGCCCGCTGAGCACGGAACGAAAATTGTCAGACCTCGTCTGTATGTTCGATGTATGTCCTTGGAAACCTTCTCCGACCCGGCCGGCGCGGCCGACGCCACAGGCGTGCCCGCGTCGCAGCCGCCGGTGCTCGCGCGCGTCGCCGAGGACGAATCTCTGTCGAAGACCGATCTGGTCGAGGTGATCGCGCACTGCGCATCGACCATTGCTTCTGCACAGTTCCGCCTGTTGACGGCGATCAGTCTCATCCACGAGGAACACGAAGAAGACTACGGCGTCGAGATCGGCGAACTCACCGACGGCCGAGCAGACTCACCGGAAGCGGTGCGCGAGTTCGCTGCTCGAGGACAGACCGGTGACGACCCTCGCGCACAGTACGGCCCCAATGGTGTGGAACGCACCATCGCCGACGTCGGCGCAGTCTTGTCGCTACCGCCGGGTCGGGCACGCGAGTTGATCATCGACGCCCACGCCCTGCGCTACCGACTCCCCTACACCTCCTCACTCCTGGCCTGCGGGCGTATCGATTTGCAGCGCTTCCACATTGCTGTGGCACGCACCAGCCTGTGCGGCCCTGACACCATCGACGAGGTCGACGCCCGTCTCACCGCCGCCCTCTCGGCACGTGATCATCTGTCGACGACACGATTTGCTGCGCTCGTCGATTCTGTTGTCGCCCAAGTCGATGCCGA
>NZ_LZTC01000001.1:0-35956 GCF_001665905.1 Gordonia sp. 852002-50395_SCH5434458 | reverse complement strand
CACGGGTCAAGACCGCTGACCAGATCCTCGACTCCATCGCCCACTACTGCACACGAATTAATGACTCAGGACACTAGCTGCCCTCCCACCCGACTTCGCTCCGACGATGGGGTACCGACCGGTGCTCGACGACGGCAAGGCGAGCAATCCTCATGGCGGCTGCTCGTCACCGGTCCCCATGCCCGCGTCGTTCGAACCACTCTGTCGCACTCATGATTTCGGCTATGACCTGCTGCGCTACTCGGCGCGGGTCGGCCATCCGTTGGGCGCCTGGGCGCGACTTGGCCTCGACACGTCGCTCGTGACGCGGATGCGTGAGACCTGTCACGACCCGCTGTGCGGGGGTGCGGCCGAGCTGGCACGCGTAGGACTCGGACTCAACACCTGGCACGAAGGCGAGGGCCCGCCACAAGACCGCAACAACCTCCTCACCGCGACGTTCTCGGCGATCGGACACCTCGTCCACGGCGATATCCACGGCGATCCCGACCGGAACAGCGACGCCGAGCGCGATGGCGCACAGGCACCGTCGGGGGCGACACGATGACGATCCCGGGGACCGATCGAGCACTCACCGCGCCTTCACCACCCCATCCGGCGATCGCCTGGGCGATCGTGCTCGCCGCCGGGGTAGGTCTCTGGCCGTCTCCTCTTCCGCGGACGCCGTGGCTCGCGGGCGTCGTGGTCGCCGTATGCGCCGCCGTTGCCGTGAGCGCCACGATGGTCGGGCTCAGACTGTGCCATCGTTCGCGGCGTGCGACTCGATGGTCACCAACCATCGCGGCGGGTGCGTTCCTGACGGTCGCGGCCGCGGCAAACATGTGGTGGCAGAACGGGATTCGCAGCGAGCTGGGCTACGCCCCGGTCGGCATCGAGTGGTTGGCGTTCCTGATCGGGCCGACACTAGCGGTGGTCGCCGCGATCGTCTGGCTGCCACGGCTGAGCGCGCTGGCCGTGGCAGGCGCCGTTTCAGTTGTCGCCGGACTGCTCACGCCCGCCTCGGGCACAGCGTCGGCGTCGACGTTGAGCGCCCAGGTGACCAGCGCGCGCGACGCGAATGCCCTTGTGCAGCAATGGGTCGACGCGGGCGGCCGCGGCGACGACGCCGTGCTGATCGCGGTCCCGACGGGCTCGGGTTGGATCGACGCCGGTGCGGTCACCGCGATCGGTGAACGCGTCGGCCGGATGCACACCATCACGCCCCGCTACGCGTCGACGCAGTCGTGGCGGGCGTTCGTCACCGACCGGGACGCCGCCGGACGCGCGTCTGTCGCTGTCGTTGCGGCAGTGACCTCCGCACTCGATTCCGTTCCCGCACAGCAACGTCCGCGCATCATCCTGTACGGCCAGAGCCTCGGCGCGATCGGAGCGGAGACGGCGCGGGTCTGGGCCGACGACCATCGACCCGGCACTGTCAGTGCCACCGTTCTCTCCGGGGTTCCCGCGGACACCGTCGCGACGCACACGCACGGATCGCCGCGCATCGTGATGGCGAACGCGACCGATCCGGTGACCACCTGGTCGGCGGCGGAGATCTGGCGCACTCCGTCACGCCCCTCCGAGACGGTCACTGTCGGCAAACCCACCCGCCGCGTCCCGTGGCTGCCCGTGGTGACGTTCGTGCAGAACTCCGCCGACCTCGCGGGATCGCTCGACGGTCCCGCAGGCGTCGGCCACCGGTACTCGGGGCTGGATCAGGCCCGAGGCCTGCCCGGAACCGATCAGACGATCGGACCGCGGGCGGCCTCGTATGCAGCGCCCACCCGGTAGAGCCGGTCGTCGGCGAGTGCGGGAGCCATGATCTGCAGTCCGACGGGCAGCCCGTCGTCTGCCGACAGACCCGACGGCACCGACATCGCCCCGACACCCGCAAGATTCACCGGGAGTGTGCACAGGTCGAAGAGGTACATGCTCAGCGGATCGTCGACCTTGTCGCCGATGGGGAACGCGGTGGTCGGCGTCGTCGGCGAAACGAGGACGTCGACGCTCTCGAACGCCGTCGAGAAGTCGCGCGCGATCAGTGTGCGGACCTTCTGTGCCTGGCCGTAGTACGCGTCGTAGTAGCCCGACGACAAGGCATAGGTACCGATCATGATGCGGCGCTTGACTTCCGGACCGAATCCGGCCTCGCGTGTCAGTGCCATGACCTCTTCGGCGCTGTGCTTACCGTCGTCGCCGACGCGCAGCCCGTACCGCATGCCGTCGAAGCGAGCGAGGTTCGACGACACCTCACTGGGGAGGATGAGGTAGTAGGCGCCGAGAGCGTAGGTGAAGTGCGGGCAGGAGACCTCGACGACCTCGGCGCCACGCTCGGTGAGCGTGGCGACCGCCTGCTCGAACGAGGCGAGCACGCCGGGCTGGTAGCCCTCGCCCTGCAGCTCGGTCACGACGCCGACCCGTACACCCGTCAGATCACCGGACGCTCCGGCACGTGCGGCGCCGACGACGTCGGGTACGGCAACGTCGATCGAGGTGGAATCGCGCGGGTCGTGTCCAGCGATGACCTCGTGCAGCAGCGCGGTGTCGAGGACGGTGCGGCCACACGGGCCACCCTGATCCAACGACGACGCGCAGGCGACGAGTCCGTAGCGGGACACCGTGCCGTAGGTCGGTTTGACGCCGACCGTCGCGGTGACGGCGGCGGGCTGACGGATCGAGCCACCGGTGTCGGTGCCGATCGCCAGCGGCGCCTGGTACGACGCGAGCGCCGCGGCGCTGCCACCGCCGGAACCGCCCGGAATGCGCGAGGTGTCCCAGGGATTGCGCGTCACCTGATAGGCGGAGTTCTCGGTGGAACTGCCCATCGCGAACTCGTCCATGTTGGTCTTGCCGAGGATCGGGATGCCCGCCGCACGCAGCCGCGCGGTCACGGTCGCGTCATACGGAGGAACCCAGCCCTCGAGGATCTTCGAGCCGCACGTGGTGGGCGCGTCGGTCGTGGTGAACACGTCCTTGAGCGCGAGCGGCACGCCGGTGAGCGGCGACGACGCCTCACCGGCCGCGACAGCGTCGTCGGCGGCCTTGGCGGCGACGAGCGCCTCGGAGCCACTCACATGCAGAAACGCACCGAGCTGGTCGTCGATCTCGGCGATGCGGTCGAGGTGCGCCTGGGTGACCTCGACCGACGAGAGCTCTCGGGACGCGATCTTCTCGCCGAGTTCTGCGGCCGAGAGTCCGGTGATGTCTGTGGCGGCGCGGGTGGCCGGTGTCTGAGAACTCACTGTTCCTCCCCCAGGATCTGCGGAACGGCGAACCGGTCCTGCTCGACGGCGGGCGCACCGGAGAGCGCCTGTTCGGTGGTCAGGCCGGGCTTGACGACGTCCTCACGCAACACGTTGGCCAGCGCCGCCGGGTGGGCGGTCGGGGGAACGTCGTCGGCAGCGACCTCGGAGACCTGCGCGACATGCGTCAAGATCGAATCGAGCTGTTGGGCATAGAGATCGAGCTCGACGTCGCTCAGCGCGAGCCGCGACAGCCGCGCCAGGTGCGCGACCTGCTCACGCGAGATCGTCGAGCCTGCGTCCTTCGACCCAGATCCGTCAGACATTTGAAGAGATCACGTCCTTCCTCACCAACAAACCCACCGGCATCGGCGAAAGCGCACCGACAACCCCATCAAGCCTAGGCGACGACGCTCTCGGCCGATTCGACGCGGTCCTCGACGATGAGCTTGCCGACGAGGCGCGACCCCGACCGCGAATACACGTGTTTCTGACACACGCGCGCGAAGCTTCGCTCGCACCTGTCAGAAGCACGTGTTTTCTCCGGGCCGGGAGTGTCAGTCGGCGACCACATTCGACGCTCCTCAATGGAGCCACGGCTTGAGTCGACGGGTGATCCACGGCAGCACCAGGTACACCATGAGCGGAGTGTTGATCAGTGTCGCGATCAACGTCTTGAGCACCAGGGGCATCCCACCGAGATGGGGAATCACCAGGAAGTTGATCAGCAGAGACATCGGGAAGAAGCCCAGCCAGATGGTGACCGCCTGCTTCCACCGCGGCGGCGGTGCGCCCATCACCCGGACCGCGTTGGTCAGCGTCGACTGTGGTTCGAACCACCCCTCGATACCCGAGAGGCGATGCGTCGCATACTCGACGGCCACACCCTCACCGCGCGACAACCACGCTCTGCGCACCGGCGAGGAGTTCCAATCCTCGAGCGCATCGTCGTCGGCGAAGCGGTAGACGACGTAGTACTCGTCGGGCTTGCTGCTCGACCGCAACCATCCGCCGCCGAGGAAGCCGGGGAACGTGCGGGCCAGCGCGATCCCGGCGTCTGTCCAGGTGACGAAGTCGTGTTCACGCCCTGACTCGATGCGTCGCGCGACGGACGTCGTGACGTGCTGTGTGGCGGGCGCGTCGTCGTGATCGGGAACCGAAACCATGTCCTCCATCGTGGCAACAGCGCGCGGCCTATGCCATCCGAGCACGCCCGCGGCCACGGTGCGACAATGTCGCACGTGTCATATCTGCTGCGCGTGTACCTCGAGGACCGCCCTGGCAGCCTCGGACTGCTCGCCGTGCAGCTCGGGTCCGTCGGCGCCGACATCCTGTCTCTCGAGGTCGTCGAACGGGGCGACGGTTACGCCGTCGACGACCTCGTCGTCGATGTCACACCCGGCTCGCTCCCCGATGCGTTGATCACGGCGGCCGAACGGGTCACCGGCGTGCGCGTCGACTCCATTCGTCCCTACAGCGGGCTACTCGACACTCACCGTGAACTCGAACTGGTCGACCAGGTGGCCACTGCAGACCATGACCGCCTGCAGGTCCTCGTCGACAACGCACCCCGCGTACTGCGTGTGTCGTGGGCGATGGTCGTCACCAGAGCCGCAGGTGGCGTGCTCTCGCTCTACGGCAGCTCCGGTGCGCCCGAGACTCCGCTGACCAGCGCTGACTGGCTTCCGCTCAGCGAGGCCGCGCAGCTCGATCCCGACGCCGACTGGGTGCCCGGGGCCTGGCAGGAGATGGACACCCGCATGGCCGCGGCCCCTCTAGGTGATGGCAGGAAGGCCCTGCTGCTCGGCAGGATCGGCGGGCCCGACTTCCGGCCGTCGGAGATCGCGCGTCTCGGCTACCTCTCGGGCATCGTCAGCACAGTGCTCCGCACCGAGACGTAGCCAGCTGTCACACACCTGAGCGGGAATTGACGAGACGACGAGTCACTCGCGAATTGTCATGCGCGACAGCTTGTCTCCGCTCACGGTGTAGGTGAATGTCGACGGGCCATTGAATCCGTCCCCGCCGACAGTCGCGATGACGACGGTGTCGGCATCGGTCGTGGTGACCTTCGTGACGTCGAGAGTGACGTTCTTACCGATGAATTCGTTGTCGCTCCAACCGGTGATCGCGTCGGGTCCGGTGAAGACCCGACCCCAATCGTCGACGGAGCCGTCCGGCGTAAAGGCGTCGAGAAACGCCTGCAGATCGCCCGCGTTCGTCGCGTCGATCGACGCGGCGACGGGAGCGGGTAGCGAGGTGGTCATGTGATCTCCTTGATGAATCGCGTCGGGCAGGCACTCGGATCCGCAAGCAATCCATCGGTGCCAGGTGAGCAAGTACGGCCAGATCCAGTCTGACCGGGTCAGCGCGTGGTGTACCCCCCGTTCGCGAAGATTGTTTGTCCGGTGATCCAGTGCCCTTCTGTCGCAAGGAAGGTCACGATCGGCGCGATGTCTTCGATTCGGGTGAGCCGGTTTCCCATCGCCTGTGACTTGTGGAATTCCACACGCTCCGGCGTCTCTTGCGGATAGAAGAACGGCGTGTCCATCGGTCCGGGTCCGATGTTGTTGACCGAGATGCCGCGATCGGCGAACTCCTTGGAAGCCGCGCGGGCGAAGTGCTCGACAGGCGCCTTACCGCCGGCGTACGTCGAGTAGCCGTCGGTGTAGGCCGCGAGCAGAGAGGTGACGATGGTGATGATCGCACCGTCGTCGTTGAGTCGCTTTCCTGCTTCCTGAAGAAAGAAGTACGCAGCCTTAGCATTGATGTCGAACATCGAATCGTATTCGGCCTCAGTCGTTTCGACGATGGGCTTGCGCAGCACCTTGCCAACGGTGTTGACCGCGATGTCGACGCCACCGAATGCGCCGACAGCCTCGTCGAAGAGCGCGGCGACCGCGGCAGGAGCGGTGAGGTCTCCCTGAACGATGATCGCCTTGCCGCCCAGCTCTTCGACCGCGGCCGCGGTCTTCTCCGCCTCCGGCCTGCTGGCATCGCTGTTGTAGTGGACGGCGACGTTGGCGCCGTGTCCCGCGAGATCGCGCGACACGAGTCCACCGAGATTCTTCGCACCTGCCGCCACGACGGCACTCTTGCCGTCGAGAGGGCGAGTGAGAACGGATGAGCTCTGATTTTGCGTCATGCCTCCGACGGTAGGAATCCCGATACTCCAATTCAATCGGATCTTGCTGGACTTTACTCAAGTAAGATTTGCGCTATGTCCGAGTTGGGAGACGCTGCCGCACTGGACACCCGACGGCTCGAACAGTTTGTCGCCGTCGCGCAGGCGGGGACTCTGGCGGCAGCGGCAGAGCAGACGTTTCTCACTCAGCAGGCGCTGTCGACGGCATTGCGCCAACTCGAGCGCGAGGTCGGCGTCGCGTTGTTCGACCGGTCGGGTCGACGACTCGTGCTGACCGCGGCAGGCGAGGATCTCCTCGAGGGGGCGCTTCCACTACTCGCGGGCGCGCGCGGACTCGCGCGATCGGTCCGACGTCGAGCAGCCGGGGTTCCCGACCCTTTCACCATCGGACACTCACCCGCCCTGTCGGGCGACGAGGCCTTCGCGCTCATCGAACCCGCGCTCAAGCTGCATCCCGACGTATCGGTGACGCTGATCAAGACTTTTCCCGACCGGTTCACCGACCAATTGTTGTCGGGCGAGATCGATCTCGTGATGCGTCGCGGTGTCGAGACACCGCCGCAACTGACCTCGTCGATCGTCACCTACCATCCGCTGCGGCTGGCGATGGCGGCCGACCATCGCCTGGCCGACGCAGACACCATCTCGGTGCGAGATCTCGTGGACGTGCCCATCGTCGTGTGGGCTCCGGAGCGGCATTCCTTCTACACCGACTTCTTGGTCGCGCATCTGCGCCGCAGCGGCGTGGAGCCGACGTTGCGCGTCTGCCGTGTCCAGGGTGCTCCACCCGCGACAGCAGTACTCGTCGACAACAGCGCTGTCGCGTTCGTGACCGATCCCGCCGGCGCCAGTCACGAAAGTCGGGTCATCGTCAAGGATTTCGACTATCCGCCGCTGACCCCGGTGCAGGCGCTGTGGCTGCCGCACACGGTTTCAGCGTTCAGGTCATCACTGCTCAACTCGGCTCCGGGTCAGACTCCGGAATAGCACGCGCAGGCCCCTCCCCCGTTTCCAGCAGACGCTTGAAATCGTCTTCGTCGAGCACGGGCACGCCGAGTTGTTCGGCCTTGGCCGCTTTGCTGCCGGGCGCGTCGCCGACGACCACGTAGTCGGTCTTCTTCGATACCGACCCCGACGCCTTGCCGCCGCGCGCCAAGATGGCCTCCTTGGCGCCGTCGCGGGAGAAGTCCTCTAGCGAGCCGGTGACGACGATGGTCTTGCCCTCGAGTGTGCGCACGATGGACTCGTCGCGCTCGTCCTCCATGGAAACCCCTGCAGCACGCCACTTCTCGACGATCTCGCGGTGCCAGTCGACGGCAAACCAGTCGTGAATGCTCTGCGCGAGGGTTCCGCCGAGTCCCTCGACGTCGGCGAGTTGTTCGGGCGTCGCGTCTTCGATCGCCTGTAGCGAGCCGAATTCGGTTGCGAGAGAACGCGCCGCGGTGGGGCCGACGTGACGGATCGACAGCGCGACGAGCACCCGCCAGAGCGGAACATCCTTGGCGCCTTGCAGATTGACGAGCAGACGCTTACCGTTCGCCGAGAGCTTGCCGTCCTTGGTGGTGAACAGGTCGACCTTGGCGAGATCGTCGGCGGTCAGTGAGAACAGGTCGCCCTCGTTGACGATGACCCCCGAGCTCAGCAGTGCGGTCGCTGCCTCGTACCCGAGCGCCTCGATGTCGAAGGCGCCGCGGCCCGCGAGGTGGAACAGCCGCTCGCGCAGCTGCGCGGGACAGGATTTCGCGTTGGGACAACGGATGTCGGCGTCGCTGTCTTTCTCGGGCCGCAGCGTGGAACCGCATTCCGGACAGCGCTCCGGCATCACGAATGCGCGCTCACTACCGTCGCGCAACTCCACCACCGGACCGAGCACCTCGGGAATCACGTCGCCCGCCTTGCGGATGGTGACCGTGTCGCCGATCAGCACACCCTTCCGGCGGACCTCCGACTCGTTGTGCAGCGTGGCGCGCGAGACCGTCGAACCTGCGACGAGCACCGGTTCCATGAAGGCGAACGGCGTGACGCGCCCCGTTCGGCCGACACCGACCTTGATGTCGAGCAGCTTGGTGGTGGCCTCCTCGGGCGGGTACTTGTACGCGATCGCCCAGCGAGGAGCGCGCGAGGTGGAGCCGAGCCGACGCTGCTTCGCGAAGTCGTCGACCTTGACGACGATGCCGTCGATCTCGTGCTCGACGTCGTGGCGGTGCTCGCCCCAGTAGGCGATACGGTCGAGGATGGCGTCGGCTCCCGACACCTTGGTCGTGTGCGTCGACACCGGTAGCCCCCACGCCCCGATGGCAAGGTAGGCGTCGTGCAGAGACTTCGGTTTCCAGCCCTCGGTGTGGCCGAGCCCATGGCAGATCATCCGGAGCCGACGTCTGGCTGTGATCTGCGGGTTCTTCTGCCGCAGTGAACCCGCCGCGGAGTTGCGGGGGTTGGCGAAGGGGGCTTTGCCGTCGTCGACGAGCGATGCGTTGAGCGCCTCGAAATCCTCGACGCGGAAGAACACCTCACCGCGGACCTCGAGAACATGCGGGATCGGGTACTCGTCGGTTGCGGACAGCCGCGCCGGGACGTCTTCGATGGTGCGGGCGTTGAGCGTGACGTCCTCGCCGGTGCGTCCGTCGCCGCGGGTGACGGCGTGGTCGAGTACGCCGTCGATGTAGACCAGCGCGAGCGCGACGCCGTCGATCTTGAGTTCGCACAGGTACTCGGTGCCGACACCGACCTCCTCCTCGACCCGCGAGACCCACGTGCGCATCTCGTCGCCGTCGAAGACGTTGTCGAGTGACAGCATCCGTTCGAGATGGTCGACCGGGGTGAACGCCGTGGAGAATCCCCCACCGACCAGCTTGGTCGGCGAATCGGGCGTTGCGAGCTCGGGATGCGTGTCCTCGAGTTCCTGCAGTCGACGCAGGAGATGGTCGAACTCGCCGTCGGAGATGATCGGCGCGTCCTTGACGTAATAGCGGAACTGGTGGTCGCGTATCTCTTCAGCGAGCTTCGACCACTGCTCACGCAGATCCGCGCTGGGATCCCTCGTCGTGGGATCCGTGGTTCCGACGTCTTGTGCCACCCTCAAAGACTATCGAAGGGCACCGACACGCCCTCCCGCTCGGCTACCGTCCCCTATCGTCGACCTATGCCGCACCCCATCGCGTTCGACGATGCCGATCCGCTGCTCGGCCGAGTGCGCACGATCGCACTCGCGCTACCCGACGCCACCGAGGTCGTCGCACACGGCCGGCCGACGTTCCGCTGCGGGAAGATGTTCGGCACCTACGGCGGAAGCGTCAAGGGCGGCGAGCGCCACGACCAGTCGGTGCTGTTCATTCCCGACGACGCCGAACGCGACGCCCTCGTCGACGATCCGCGGTTCTTCCTCCCCGCGTACGTCGGCGTGTACGGCTGGCTCGGACTGCTTCTCGACAAGAAGACCGACTGGGACGAGGTCGCCGAGCTTCTCGACGCGAGCTACCGCCAGGTGGCGCCGAAGAAGTCGTTGGCCAAGCTTCCGCCACTCTGAGGCGTCCACGGGTCTTCCGGACTGAGCGACCGACCCACCGGGACGCATGAATGTGTGTCGAATCCGAGGATGTGTGTGCTGCAGCACCCACATCTTTCGAAACGACACACATTCAGGTGAGCGCCTGGCCCCACCAGTCCCCCGCCGCCCCGACCTCGGCCGCCAGCCCTCCACGCAGCCGTCACAGCGCCTGCGGGTCCTCCGAAAGCAGATCGCCTGCGCGTGCGCAGATGCCCAGGGCGGTGCGTGCCCACGCGGGCGACGCCCCGGCCAGACCACACGTCGGAGTCGCGATCACGTTGTCGGACAGCACTTTTCGATCCAGCCCGATGCGATCGGTGATCGCGGCCAACCCGCTGGCGACCGTTTCGGCGCGGGCGCGTCGGTCGGCCCGCTGCGCCGACACCACGCCCGCGACGAGGACATCCCCACGTTCGATCAAGGCACCGATTCCGTCGAGGGTCTCGGTGTCGAGCACGTCTGGCCCCGAGGAGATCGCGGCGTCGAGCACCACCGAATGTCCGACGCCGTGCAACCGCCCGATCAGATCCCAGCGGGGCGCTCCGCAGTTGTGCACGATCGCCGGTCTACCCACCTGTTCGACGATGCCCGCGAGCGCGTCCACCATTTCGGGCAGCGGGATCGCGCGGATCGGATCGAGGCGGGTCAGCGGAGTCACCGTGCCGTCGAGGACGGCGCCGATCAGAGGTTCGTCGAGCTGCACGGTCACCTGCGCGCCGAGACGTCGGGCAACCTCCTGAGCGTGCTCACGCAGCCCCTCGGCGGTCGACTCGACGACGTCATGCCACGCCCCGACGTCGCGGAGCACCTTGTGGCCGTTGGGCAGCTCGACCGAGGCGGAGAAGGTGAACGGCCCGCACACCGCCACCTTCACACTCCGCCCGGTACCGATGAATCCCGCTGTGTCCCACAGTTCTTCGAGTGCGTCGAGGTCGAACCGCAGATAGTCCGACGCCGCTCGGGTGACGGCGGAGGGTCGTGCCGCGAGACGATAGCCCCACGGTCCGGCGTCGATCGGCATGTCGACGAGCAGGGTGCCCATCCGGCCGACCATGTCGGCCCCGATCCCGCGCGCGGGCAACTCGGCGAGGTAGGTGAAGTCGAGTTCGCCGCCCACGATCGCCGCGGCCTCTGTCGGATCGGTGCCCGGCATGGAGCCGACACCCGTACCGACACCGGTCGGCAGCGACGTCATCACATCACCGGTCAGTGCGCACTCGACGACGCACCCGCGACGGCCGCGTCGCTGCGACGCACGTGCGAGGTGCCCGCGATACGACCCGAGCCGACGACGAGATCGCCTCGCTCGGCGTCGGGCAGGTACAGCACGGCCGCCTGGCCACGTGCGACGCCGGTCAGCGGCTCGCGCAACTCGATGTCGATTCCGGGCCGTCCGTCGTCGCCGGTGATCGGTGTCGCGACCGCCTGCGCGAGCCCACCGTGCGCGCGCACCTGAACGATGCACTCGATCGGGCCGCTCGGAACCTGTCCGGACGTCCACACGGCCTTGGTGGCGCTGATCGACCAGACCTGCAGATTCTCTGCGGCCCCGACGGTCACGGTGCCCGATTCGGGGTCGATGTCAGTGACGTAGCGAGGACGCCCGTCGGCGGAAGGCGCCTCGATCCCGAGTCCCTTGCGCTGGCCGATGGTGAAGCCGTGTACGCCCTCGTGGTCGGCGAGACGTTCGCCCGAGTCGGCGTCGACGACGGCACCGGGACGCACACCGATACGTGCACCGAGGAACGCTCGGGTGTCGCCGGTCGGGATGAAGCAGATGTCGTGTGAGTCCGGCTTCGACGCGACCGACAGGCCGCGTCGGGCCGCCTCGTCGCGGATCTGCGGCTTCGAGGTGTCGCCGACCGGGAACATCGCCCGCGACAACTGCTGCTCGGTCAGGACGGCCAGCACGTACGACTGGTCTTTGTCATCGTCGACGGCGCGACGCAGCTCGCCGTCGGCGAGTCGTGCGTAGTGACCGGTCGCGAGGGCATCGAAACCGAGCGCGACCGCCTTTTCGGCGAGCGCGGAGAACTTGATCTTCTCGTTGCAGGTCAGGCACGGGTTGGGCGTCTGCCCTGCCGCGTAGGCCTCGACGAACTCGTCGATCACGTCGTCTTTGAACTTCTCCGCGAAGTCCCAGACGTAGAACGGGATACCGAGGACGTCCGCGGCGCGGCGCGCATCGTCGGCGTCCTCACGTGAACAACATCCGCGAGAGCCGGTGCGCAGGGCCCCCGGCGCCGTCGACAGCGCGAGGTGCACGCCGACGACCTCGTGACCGGCGTCGACGGCACGTGCCGCGGCGACGGCCGAATCGACTCCTCCGCTCATCGCTGCCAGTACGCGCATCAGTTCCCCTTCCCCGAGGTAGTGGAGACCAGTCCGGCGACGCGGGCGCGGTCGACAACCTCCCCGATGATCTCGGCGACCGACTCGATGTCGGCGTCGGTGGTGGAATGAGAGAGCGAGAAGCGCAGCGACCCGCGCGCGTCGGCCATGCTGACCCCCATCGCCAGCAACACGTGGCTGGCCTGGGCAACGCCTGCGGTACACGCCGAACCCGTCGAGCACTCGACACCGTTGGCGTCGAGGAGCATCAGCAACGAATCCCCTTCGCAACCCGCGAACGACACGTGCACGTTGCCGGGCAGTCGACGATCGTCGCGAGGCCCGTTGGCGGTCGCTCCGTCGATCGAGAGCAGCACGTCGAACAGGCGATCCCGCATGGCGGCCACCTGCGGCAGCGTCTCGTCGAGGGTGTCGACCGACCGTCGCAGCGCGGCAGCCAACCCGACGATCCCCGGTACGTCCTGGGTGCCCGATCGCAGATCCCGCTCGTGACCGCCACCGTGGAGCAACGGAACACACTCGACGTCGCGGCCGAGAAGCAGCGCGCCACATCCGTACGGTCCACCGAACTTGTGCCCGGCAATACTCATCGCCGATAGCCTGCTGCCCGCGAAGTCGACGGGGATGTGACCGGCGGCCTGCACGGCGTCGGAATGGACGGGAACGCCGAACTCGATACCGAGCGCCGCGATCTCGCTCACCGGCTGGATCGTCCCGACTTCGTTGTTGGCCCACATCACCGAGATCAGTGCCGTCTGCGCTGCGTGCTGCTCGAGTTCGGCACGCACGTGCGCGACCGACACCGCACCCTCGGCATCGACCGGGATCACGACGAGTTCGGCGTCGTCGTTGTCGGCCAACCACTGCGCGGCGTCGAGCACGGCGTGATGCTCGACCGCGGACACCATGATTCGACGACGCTGCGCGTCTCCACGCCTGCGTGCCCAGTAGATGCCCTTGATCGCCAGGTTGTCGGCCTCGGTGCCGCCGCTGGTGAAGATCACTTCCGACGGCCGCGCGCCGAGTGCCGACGCGACGGTCTCGCGGGCTTCCTCGAGGCGACGCCGGGCACGACGACCCGAACCGTGCAACGACGACGCGTTACCCGGCTGGAGGTAGCAGGCGGTCATCGCCTCGAGTGCCTCCGGCAGCAGAGCTGTCGTCGCGGCATTGTCGAGGTAGACCGGGGCGCGGGATGACGTGGACATACGCACCCCAGGATAAACGCGCGAACACCCGGGACCAATTCCGTCGTGCGGAGTCGGGTTACAGCGGACCGGGTCTCAGCGGACGACTTGGCCCACAGCGAGCACGCCGGCGGGGTCGTGCTGGAGTGCCAGCGCCGCCAGCCAGGCCGCCGTCTCCTCGTCGTAGCAGGACCGGACGCGCTCGGGGTCGGCGCTGGCGGTGAAGTTGGGAAGTCGTCCGCCGGTCGCCCACGCCGACATGTCGCCGAGCAGCCGGTCGGCGTGCCCGGGCACGATGTCGGCAATCGGTGGCACCAGGACGCCGACGACGTGCAGATTGAGCGCGGCGTCGCGGTGGCAGACCGCACTGTCGGGTCCGCGTTGCTCGGCGAACGCCCCTCCGAGCAGCCTCAGTTCCACCAGCAGTAGCGGCGAAGCGACCTCGGGTCCCACGTGGTCGAGCAGCGTGCGCACCGCGTCGTCGGGCAGCCCCGACAGCAACATGCCGTTCTCGTACGCAGGCTTCGGATCGGTGGGGTCGGCATGGATCATGCCGACGGCGGCGTAGGGCATCGTGCCCACCGCGTCGAGAATCGGGGTCGCCACCGCGCGCATCGGCGCGAAGGTCGACGCCGCGGTGTCGGGGTCGGCGACGCTGGCGTAGCGCACGGCGACAGTGAGCTTGCCCGCGAGCATCGGCGGAACCCCCGGCATGTCGGGCAGCCGCAACAGCGCGATCGACGTCGACGCCTCGCGGGGAAGATCCTGCGTCCACCGTTGCCATGCCGCGAGCACCGACGGCGCGTCGACTCCGTCGAAATAGACTGCGCCGCCATAGAATTCAGCGATCGGCAGCAATTCGATCTCCAACTCCGTGACGATGCCGAGCGTCGCCTTCCCGCCCCGGCAACCCCAGAACAGATCGGGATCTGCATCGGCGCTGACCCGCCGGACGAGCCCGTCACCGGTGACCATCTCGATGGCGCGGACATAATCCGACGACACCCCGACCGACCGGACGAGCGGCCCGATACCGCCGCCGGACAGAAATCCCGCTACGCCAACGCCCGGCGCCGATCCGCACAGCGGCGCGAGTCCGAACTGCGCTGCCGCCTCGATGACCCGCTGCCAGCGGACGCCTGCACCGACCCGTGCTGTCCGCGTTGCTGGATCGATCTCGCATGTGTCGAGCGCACCGGTCCGGACCAACAACGACCGTCCGTCGGTCGGCGTCGCGCCGTGTCCGGTGGCATGGACGGCAACCGTCATGTCGTTTGCTGCAGCGAACGCGACTGCCGCGGCAACATCGTCGCTGCCTGCCGCGTCGACGACCGCCCACGGGCGCCGCGACACCGAGGCGTTGAAGCTCACGGTCGCATAGCCCTCCTCGGAGGGACGGAAGACATTTCTTCGAATCCTGGCGCGCAAACCCGCGATGTCGGCTTGGTCGATCCCGGTCGGTGTCTGGGTCATGGCGATACTCCTCGAATGTGCACGTGGCGACCGGCTGATCCGGCCGCACTCACACGATGTCGGCACACCCTTGGGATGATCTTGCGGTCTTCTTGGAGTGCACGCCAGCCGATGTCCGTCGTTCAGCGCACATCAATTCGTGCAGGTCAGACAATGCGCGCAGCGGTCGCCGCCGAAGCGAGTGCGCTCATGCCCGCAGCAGCAGCAAGCGCGGAGATATCGGCGAGCTCACGGTCACGCCGCGCTCCTGCGGGCGCGCGGGATGCCGCGGCCATCCGACACCGCAGGACCCCTGGCGTACTGGTCTGGGTCTCGGACAATTCTCGTGCGCGGTCGAGCGCCTCGATGGCGGCGTCGTCGTCACCGATCAAGAAGTACAACTCCGCGAGCGCGAGATCGACCGGGCCGATGCATCCGACCTGCCCGACGGTGGCGATGCACCGCGTGAACCGACTGAGATAGTCGATGAAGAGCTCGGCACGATCGGTCAGTTCGAGTTCGACGACGACGCCGGCAAGGATGACCGCCTGCGCGAGCGACGTCCACATCATCGGTTCCCGCTCGCCCAACCAGGCGTCGATCATGTCGATCGCGAGGTCGGCGTCACCGTGGACGCCCGCAACGGTGGCGACGCCCGAGGCCAGAAGTGTCGCAACGGAACTGCCCGAGGCACCGGACATCACAGCGCGCACCCACTGCAGCCGGTCATTTCCATCGATTCCCAGGACGTCGTCGACGATCTGCTCGAACATCCCCTCCTGCGTTGCCATCGCCATCATCGCAAGCGCACCACTCCCGGCGACGTAGAGTTGCGTCTGCTGGTGGACCGCGTACGCGGTCTCGAAATGCTTACTCGCACGGTCGAATTCACCATGCCAGACCGCGACGGCGGCCTCCATCCACCGCAGTTGCGCGCGCAGTATCGGCAGGCGCATCCGTTCGCTGCCGACGATCCCGCGCCGTAGATGCCGTTCGGTGGCGTCGAGGTCGCCGAGTGTCATCGTCGCCATCGACAGCACAGAGTCGACGATCACCTCGTCGAGCGCCGAGAACGTATGCGGCAGCTCACGAATGGCGATACCGAGTGCGACCGACTCCTGCGCCCGTTCGGCGACACCCGAATATGTGAGCAAGCGCGAGACCATGACGTCGGCGAGCACGTCGGGATCACCTAGCTCGTACGCGAGCGCCTCCGCGCGGGCGAGAAGTGTTGCTGGGATCGCGGCGTCACGGTTGTAACAGGTGCCGATGGCCAACGCGCCCAACACCCGTGCGCTGCTCGCCGCGTCGCCGTCGGTGAACTCGCCTGCGGTCGCCAAGAGGTCCTGTAGTGGGCCGGTCTCGGTTCCCGGCGCAACCCACGGCCATCCCCCGCCGGACCTGATCAGCGTGGCGGCCAGTCGTCCAGCCGTCTCCGGACTCCCCGAACGCATCGCATCGCTCAGTCGTTCGGCCACCATCTCGAGCACCGTCGCGACGTTCCCGGCACGCAGATGCGCGTCGAGGAGGTCGACGAGCAGAGCATCGCGCATGGCGACGTCGGCCGCGGCGCTCTCGGAGGCCTCATAGGTGCGCAATGCGGCATCGAGCCAGTAGGCGGCGCTGACCGAATCCCATCGTGATGTCGCGTCGGCGGCGACCCGACGACACGCCTCGACCACGTCGACCACCTCGGCCAACGGCAGGGCTTGCAGGAGGTGACCTGCCCGCCGCGCCGACGACGCCGAATCCGTCGCCGACGCAAGCACTTCGGCCGTGCGCAGGTGAATTCTGCAGCGTCGCAACGTCTTGATGCCCGCCATCGCCTCCCCGCGCAGCAGGGCGTGCGCGAACACGGTGCGCCCGTGGCCCACGCCGGTCACCACGATCCGCTCGTCGACCGCGTCGTCGATGCAGTCGGCGACCTCGTCGACATCACGGTCCATCACGTGCGCGAGGAGCGGGACGTCTATGTCGTCACCGATGACCGCGGCATAGCCGACCACCTCACGCGTCGCGGGGTCGAGCGAGGCGAGCCGTCGATCGAGTACCGAACGAACCGCGGCCGGAACGACTTCTCCGCGTTGCGAATCCGGGAGCCGCGCATACTCCGCGACGAAGAGCGGGTTACCGCCGGTACGGGCGACGAGTTCGTCGAGCTCGCCCGGCGAGAGCTCGACGTCGGATATCTCCCGCACCAATGCGGTGACCTCATGACGCGTCAATGCGGGAACGTCGACGATACGACCCCCTGCCCGCACCATCGCCGAGCGCAGGCGAGCGATCGCAGGCCCACCCTCCTCGTCGCGCACCGTGACGATCACCCGGACCGGCACCCGCTGTAGCGCCGTGGTCAGGTAGACCAGCAGGTCGATCGACATGGGATCGGCCCACTGCGCGTCGTCGACGATGACGGTGACCGGTCGCGCCGCGGCGCGTGACTCGAGGAGACCCTGCACACGTTCGTACACCGCGAATCGCGCGGCATCGGCGTCGACTCCCGGTGGAACCGATAACACGGAGTCGGCGTCGGCATTCAGTTCTCGGCAGAGTTGACGCATCGGCCACCATGCCGGAATGCCCTGTGAATCAGGACATCTCACCCACACGACGACGTCGCCGTTGGCCGACGCCATCAGGGCCGCCTCCTCGGCGAGCCTGGTCTTGCCGATCCCTGCCGCACCCGACAGGGCCAGCCACCGCGTGACCGGACCCCGCTCGTCGACGAAAAGCGTTGCCAGCGTGCGCCGCTGCGCATCACGCCCGACAAGTGCGCCGTCCGGCCCGGCCGCCGGACCTCCTCCGGCAGTGACGACCTCCGGCGTATCGACGTATGCGCCTTGAACGCCGGCATGTGCAGTATCGGCACTGTCCGCACGAGGACCTTCCGCATGCGGATTGTCGGCGTCCGTCCCGCCGTCCGGTGACGGCGCCGGGCCGGCCCCCGACCAGCGGGGTGCTCGCGGCCAGGCTGCGATTTCGGGGTCGTGGCGCAGAATCGCGCCCTGCAACTCGCGCAGTTCGTTGCTCGGGTCGAGGCCGAGTTCGTCGTCGAGTCGTCGATCATGCTCTGTGTACACGGCGAGCGCATCGGCGCCGCGGCCCGCACGGTAGAGCGCCATCATGTGCAGCCAGGCAGCACGATCGCGGAGCGGATCGAGCGTGCGCAACGTCGACGTCTCGGTGAGCGCCTGACCGGTGTCGCCGTGTGCGAGCAGCGTCGTGATGTACGCCTCCGTGACGGACAGTCGCGTCTCGGACGCAGCAACGGAATCGGGGCCGACCCACTTCTCGTCGGCCATGTCTGCCAACAAGGGTCCACGCCACAACCGCCGTGCTTGTTCACAGAGTTGCAGTGCGTCATGCCAACGGGCGGCGTCGACCTCGCCGCGAATCCTGCGTGCTAGGGCAACGTACTCGACGAGGTCGACGGAGTCGTCGGCGATGGTCAGTCGATATCCGGGATTGACCCGCTCGATGGGCGACGGCCCACCGGACTCGCCGCGTAGCGCGCGCCGCAGATTGGAGATGTAGGCCTGCAGGCTCGTCGTTGCGGCGGGCGGCGGATGCGTACCCCAGACCGAGTCGATCAGCCGATCGACCGACACCACCGCGCCGCGCGCAAGGATCAACGCGCCCAGAACGATTCGCTGCTTGGGCGATCCCAGATCGACTGTCTCGCCCGCGCGACGAACCTCGAGGGGGCCGAGGATCAGATACTCCCGCATCTCTCCCCTCACACCTGTGGACCGGAATGTCGGAAAAACGGCGATTCCGAGTCTACGACCGGCATCGCAACGATGTGGGCTGTCCGAGCCGGAGCGGCCGGCCCCACAGCATCGACGCTCGCACGTGCCGACCGCATTGCCATGATCACCACGAGCGCACCGAGCACCGCGATCGCGGCGCTGATCCACAACGCACGGCCGAGCGCGTCGACGTAGGCGGCAGGCTGTCCGCCGTTCAAGACGGAGACGGCAGGAAACACCGCACCCAGTGCTGCCACGCCGAGCGCGATTCCCGACTGACGGAACACATCGTTGACGCCGGCGGCAAGACCCGCGTCGTCATGCGCGGCCTCGGCCAACACGACCCCGCTCATCACGGGGTTGAACACACCCGCACCGACGCAGGCGACGAGGAAGCCGGGCACCATGATCCAGCCACTGCTGTGTTCGCCCGCACACGTCATCCAGACCAGTCCCGCCGCCACCGCGAACAGGGCCGCCGACAGCAGTACCCAGGGCGCGACGCGTCCGACGACGCGATCGGTGAGACCCGCGACGACGAGCATGACCATCGTCCCCGGCAGATACACGAGGCCCGCGGCGATCGCCGACATCCCGAGCACGCCCTGCAGATAGATGGTCACGTACACGAAGACGGCGAACATCGACGCACTGATCGCGAACGTCGCGACCTGAGCTCCCGCAAAGGCAGGGTTGGTGAACATGCGCAGCGGCAGCATAGGTTGCGCGACAACGGATTCGACAACGAGGAACGCGACGAACGCGATCCCGGCGACGCCGAATGCGCTCAGCGTTACCGCATCCGCCCACCCGCGCGAGTTGGCCTCGACGAGCCCATAGGTCAATGCACCCAGCGCGAGAACAACATTCAGCTGACCCCACACGTCACCCCGTCGCGGACGACTACTCGCCGACTCATCGATCCATCGTGTCGCGTAGACCATCGCAATACCCAGCGGAATGTTGACGACGAAGATTGCGCGCCAATCGATCCAGTCGGTGAGGACACCGCCGAGCAGTGGTCCGACAGCGAACGACGCTCCGATGGTCGCCCCATAGGCCGCTAATGCCTTGGTTCGTTTCTCTTTCCCGGGAAACGCGTTCGCCAGCAACGCAAGTGAGGAGGCGAACAGCAGCGCGGCGCCCAGCCCCTGGCCGACGCGCGCGGCGTTCAAGGTGACGATGTCACCCGCAGCCGCACAGACCGCGGACCCGATGGTGAACACCACGGCACCGACCACGAAGACGCGACGTCGGCCGATGCGGTCAGCCCATGCGCCTGCGCTGAGAACGATCGTCGCCAACGCGAGCGTGTATCCGTCGATCACCCATTTGAGCGAGGACATCCCCGCGTCGAATTCGCGTGCCATCGCGGGGAGTGCTGTGTTGACCACTGCGATGTCGAGCATGAGCATCGCGGTTGCCACGCACACCACGGCGAGTGTCACGCGCTGAACGAAGGTCCACCTCTGCTTTCCGACGTCAACCGGCCGGTGCGGCGCCGGCGTTGGGCGCGTCGCGTGAGTGTGTGATGTGCGAATGTGTGGCGTGCGGGTGCGTCTGGTCTGCGCCATGGCTTCTGCCTTCGTGTCGATCCTTCAGGGACGACGACAGACTGCGATGACACGCTTGGCGATCACTTGCCGACTTCTTGACGCGGGCAGTTGCGACGCAGATGCGGGCGCAGATGTGGTGGGAGCGTCGACGCTCAGAACTCAGTCACTCAGAACTCAGTCACGTTCGAGGTAGAAGTAGAAATGGCGGCCGCCGATGAGGCCGCCGGTCCCGTTCATGATGCCCATCACCGTGGTGTCGTCGACGCGCTTGAAGTGGTCGATCACGGGCTGGCCGTCGTAGACCATCGACGCCGTGACCTCGCCGCGGAACTCGATGGCCCACAACGACGCCTCACCCTTGCCGACGCTGGTGTTGGAGTACAGCTCTCCCGATTCGTTGCGGCACACCAGCGGCTGCACCTCGCTGAGCGAGATGAAGTTCTTGCCGTACCAACCGATCTTGGTCAACAGCCCGTTCATCGCATGCCCGGTGACGAACTCGCCACCGCGCCAACTCCCGAGCATGCCGGCAGGTCTGATGGTGTCGAGATCGGCCCATACCGCGTCGAGGTCGGCGTCGGCGACAGCGCCCCGAGCGGCACGCAGCTCACTGAACCGCGCCCGTGCGGCCTCGCGACGTGCGTCGTTCTCGGTGTCTGTCTGCGAACTCGCGGTCACGAAATCTCCCGACGGCCAGGCGCACCGTACGGATCGGCGCGGTTTTTCTCACCGTATCGGATCGAGCGATCGGGTGTGTCCGCGGTCACCGATGCGAGTCAGCTGTTCCGATCGCCTACGGATGAGCGTGTGCAGGCACTCCACCGACGAGTTCGGCGCAGCGCTCGGCGAGTTCACGACGGTCCGAGCCCGGGAGTTGCGACTCGTGCACTCGGATGCGCACCGCGAGGCCGCGGGTGCGCAGCACACGTCGAAGCGTGTCGGCTGGCGAATCATCGCCGATGAAACCTGCTGCGGCCGTGACCATTCCGGAGACCTCGAACTCGACGTGCAGCGGAATGACGGGCACTCCGGCGTCGATCGCCGCCTGGAAGAACGCGGGCCGGAACTCACCGCGGGCACGTCCGCACCATGTGGTGCCCTCCGGGAACACCGCCACCGAGTTGTCGGCCTGCAGTTCTGCCACCGCGCGATCGACGGTTGCGGGCAGGGTACGCAGCGAGCCGCGGTCGATCGAGATGATTCCGAGTCGCCGCGCAAGCGTTGACACGACGGGCATCGACATCACGTCGCATTTGGCGACGAACCGGGCCGGGTTGACGACCGCGACGGCCAGGATGTCGAGATACGAGATGTGATTGGACACGACGAGCCCACGGGTGCTCGCGGCGAACGGCCGACGATCGTCGATCACCACTCGAACGCCCAAGGACCACAACAGAGTTCGCGCGCTCGTGCGAATGTATGCACGACGCAGGAGCCGCGGCAGCACTGCGACAAGCGAACCCATCAGCAGGAAGACGATGGTCGACGCCGCCAGCAGGACCACGCGAGTCGCGACGACGAGCGCGTTGGCCCTGGCGAACGGGTTGTCGGCGTGGCAGAGGTCGCCGCACGGGCTGGCCGGGTACCACGCGTGACGGTGACTCTCGGTCCTGATCGTCGCGGACGACGAAGGGTTGTGGGCGGGAACGGGATGCGCAGTCGGCACCACTGTCTGCGTCGGCAGTGATGCGGGGGACGTCGGAGGGCTGATGATCGCTGCGGCCGTCATACGGACCTCACTCTCGGGGAGATACTGCGAGTCGCGCGCCTGTCGCACGAAGTCTGTCGAGGTAGCGGGTGTTGGCGTGTTCGCGGTCGATGATGGTGACGAAGTCGCCGACGTCGAAGATCTCGTCGATCGCCGGTTCACCGCAGACCGTTGCGCCCAGACGTAGGTAGGCACGCAGGAGCGGCGGCAGGGTGAGCGTCGACGGCGGCTCGATCTCGTCGAGAATGCGACCGTCGATCAGTGGGCTGTGCAACGGGGTGGTTCGCCACGGCGCCCGGTGACGGGTGAGCACGTGGTCGCGGACGCCGCGCAGCGTCGAACCTCGCTGTTCGTCACCGGGACCACCGAGCGGAACCGAGACGCAGCCCATCAGGTAGCGGTAGCCCGCGTCGTCGAGGTAGCGCAACACTGCGGCCCAGAGCAGCGCGGTGATGGCGCCGTGGCGATGGCCCGGCGCCACGCATGCGCGGCCCATCTCGACGACGGACCCGCCTATCTGGTTGATCTCGGTCAGGTCGAATTCGCTTGTCGAGTACCAACCGCCCGCGGCGATGGCTCGCGGCGGTGCGAGCAGTCGTGCACACCCCAGGACGCCGTACTCGTCGTCGATGGCGACGAGGTGTTCGGCGAACTCGTCGACGTGGTCGGCGTCGCGGCGGGTTGTCGGGTCGCCGATCTGATCGGAGAAGCCCGGCTCTGCGGCGAAGACGTCGTAGCGGAGTCGTTGGACAGCGTCGATCAGCTCCGGGGACTCGGTGAGAACGATCCGCAGCCGCCCGGCGTCGACGAGGGTGCGTCCGTGTGCAACACCCGGGCTGTCCAGTACGTCTGTCATGCCCCAGATGAAAGCCAGTCGCAACGACCGGCCTGCTACGTGCGCGTGACGTGTCGGGGCGCGCTCGGTGAACAAAAAGCAGCGATCCCCGACCCAGATGGGCCGGGGATCGCTGAGAGTGGTTTCGACAGGCTCAACCAGCGGGCTGTGACCCGATGATCGAGCTTGTCGAGATCACCGAGTGGTTTCGACAGGCTCAACCAGCAAGCCCGCTGATCGAGCGATAAGCCCGCTGATCGAGCCATTAACCGCTGATCGAGCTTGTCGAGATCACTTCCGCTTCTTGACCTCTTCGGTCAGCTGCGGTGCGACGTTGAAGAGGTCGCCGACGATGCCGAAGTCGGAGATCTCGAAGATCGGCGCTTCCTCGTCCTTGTTGACGGCGACGATCGTCTTCGAGGTCTGCATGCCTGCGCGGTGCTGGATCGCGCCCGAGATGCCCAGCGCGACGTACAGCTGCGGCGACACGGTCTTGCCGGTCTGACCGACCTGGAACTGGCCCGGGTAGTAGCCCGAGTCGACAGCGGCACGCGAGGCGCCGACAGCGGCACCGAGCGAGTCGGCGAGCTCCTCGACGACGGAGAACTTCTCGGCGCTTCCGACGCCACGACCACCGGAGACGACGATCGATGCCTCGGTGAGCTCCGGACGGTCGCCACCGACGTTCGGCTCGACCTTGGTGATCTTCACGCCACCCTCCTGCGCCGGAACCTCGACGTCGACGCGCTCGCCCGCAGCAGCCTGCGGTGCGGCCTCGACGCCACCGGGGCGCACGGAGAAGATCGGGGTGTCGCCCTTGGCCTGCGCGTCGACGGTGAACGCACCACCGAAGATCGAGTGGACGCCGACAGCGCCTTCCTTGACGTCGACGACGTCGGCGAGCACGCCCGAGCCGAGACGCACGGCAAGACGGCCTGCGATCTCCTTGCCGTCGGCGTTGGCCGCGACGAGGATGCCCGCGGGCGATGCCTGCTCAGCGACCGACGACAGGACGTCGACCTTGGGGCTGATCAGGTAGTTGGCCGCGTCGTCGGACTCGGCGACGTAGATCTTCTCGGCACCGGCGGCCTTGAGGTCGTCGATGATGCCGTCGGCGCCACCGGGTGCGCCGACCACGACGGCCGACGGCGCACCGAGTGCACGAGCGGCGGTGATCAGTTCGTTGGTCACCTTCTTGAGGGCGCCCTCGGCGTCCTGCTCGACCAGAACGAGTACTTCTGCCATTGTTTTGCTCCTGGATGTCTGGTGGCCTGCGGCGAGTCTGCTGACCGCGCGGGCCGGTGAGGTGGTCTCGGTGCGTTCGGCGCCTAGATGATCTTCTGGCTGACCAGGTACTCGGCAACCTTCACGCCACCGTCGCCCTCGTCGGTGACACGCTCACCCGCGGTCTTCGGAGGCTTCGGGGTCGAGCTGGTGACCGTCGTGCCCGCATTCTCGAGGCCCACATCGGAAGGCTCGACGTCGATCTCGGCGAGGCCGACGACCTGAACTTCCTTCTTCTTGGCGGCCATGATGCCCTTGAAGGACGGGAAGCGCGGCTCGTTGATCTTCTCGTTGACACTGACGATCGCGGGAAGCTCGGCCTCGACGTGGTAGATGCCGTCGTCGGTCTCGCGCTCGCCCTTGAGGGACTCGCCCTCGACGGTCAGCTTGCGCAGATGCGTGAGGTGCGGCAGTTCGAGGTACTCGGCGATCATCGCGGGGATCGCGCCGACGCGACCGTCGGTGGCCTCGTTACCTGCGATGACCAGCTCGACGCCCTCGACGGTGCCGAGTGCGCGGGCGAGCACGTATGCGGTCTGAACCGCGTCCGAACCGTGCAGCGCATCGTCCTTGATGTGGATGGCCTTGTCGGCACCCATCGAAAGTGCCTTGCGGATGGCTTCGGTGGCGCGCTCGGGACCTGCGGTGAGGATGGTGACCTCGCCCCCGTTGGCCTCCTTGATCTGCAGCGCTTCCTCGACCGCACGCTCGTTGATCTCGTCGAGCACGGCGTCAGCGGCTTCGCGATCAAGCGTGTAGTCGGTCTCGGAGAGCTTTCGCTCGGACCAGGTGTCCGGAACCTGCTTGATCAGAACGACAATGTTTGTCATGGGTCTACGTCGACCTCCTGCGTCGGGTTCGGCAACTTACCGGCGGGTAAGGCCATCGGTCTCCACCCACTTTAGCGTCTCCTATTTTGCCTTAGAACATCACCTACCTCACACTATGGCGGCGTTCTCACGGGCAGGATGTGACGACTGCGGGCAGGCGAAGCGACTGTGGCACGTTCTTGGGACGGCCCCGGGTACTAGTCTCATGGGGATGATCGACGCACAGGGCTCGACTACGGACCGTCTGCCGACGGTGAGCACGGGTTCGCAGGCCACCCCTCAGGCAACTTCAGGGACGACTTCCGAGGCCACACGACCCGCGGCCGGCATGGACGCATTGGACACCGAAGCCCAACTGGCGCTGACCGGCGAGCGGACGGTTCCCGGCATCCCGGCAGAGAACTACTGGTTCCGTCGCCACGAGATCGCCTACCGGTTCATCGCGGAGTCGTGCAGTGGGAAAGAGGTTCTCGAGGCAGGCTCCGGTGAGGGCTACGGCGGCGCGATGCTCGCCGCCGCGGGCGCGACGGTCACCTGCGTCGACTACGACGCGTCGGCCGTCGAACACACCCGCAGGCGCTACCCGGAACTGACGATGATCGCGGGCAACCTCGTTGATCTCCCGCTCCCCGACGAATCGGTCGACGTCGTGGTGAACTTCCAGGTCATCGAGCATCTGTGGGATCAAGCCGCGTTCATCGCCGAGTGCCGTCGAGTGCTGCGCCCCGGCGGGCGTCTCTTTATCTCGACGCCCAATCGCATCACCTTCTCGCCCGGCCGCGACACCCCGCTCAATCCGTTCCACACGCGCGAACTCGACGCCGTCGAGCTCACCGATCTCCTGACCGACGGCGGGCTGGAATCCGTTGTGATGCATGGCGTTTACCACGGCCCGGGCCTGGCGGAGTTGGACGCGAAGTGGGGCGGGTCCCTGATCGACGCACAGATCGAGCGCGCCTTGGCGGGAGAGGACTGGCCCGCCGACCTCGTCGCCGACGTCGCCGCGATCTCCGCTGACGACTTCGTGATTCTCGAAACCTCCCCAAACAGCGCAACCGCAGACATCGACGCCTCGCTCGACCTCTTCGCCATCGCGGTCCGACCCTGAGCACCCGGCACACCCGATGACAATTTCCTCATCCCGCACTGCGACGCACCCACAGGGCAGCGGCGACGCCGTGCCCGGCCAGTTCACCCTGGTGCTGCACTCTCACCTGCCGTGGCTGGCCAATCACGGTCGCTGGCCGGTCGGCGAGGAGTGGCTCTACCAGTCGTGGGCGGCGTCGTATCTTCCTGTCTTCGCCATGCTCCGACGGCTGGCGGCCGACGGATTCACCGATCAGCTCTCGCTGGGCATCACGCCTGTGCTGGCCGCCCAACTCGACGACCCGCACTGCCTTCGCTCCATGCACGAGTGGCTCGCCGACTGGCAACTGAGGGCGGTGGCGGCCGCGGACAATCCGGATATCGTCCGCCGCGAACTCGCCGCGCACGAATTCCGATGTGCGGCAAGCGCACTGGGCGATTTCGAACGCCACTGGCAACACGGTGCGAGCCCGCTGATCCGAGCACTGGCCGACAGCGGCGTCGTCGACATCCTCGGCGGCCCGCTCGCCCATCCGTTCGCTCCGCTGCTCGACCCGCGCTTGCGTCGATTCTCTCTGGCCGAGGGGCTTGCCGACGCTCGATCACGGTGGGGTGCTGCGCCGCAAGGGATCTGGGCGCCCGAATGCGCGTTCACGCCGGGGATGGAGTCCGAGTATTCGGCTGCGGGCGTGCGACATTTCATGGTCGACGGCCCCGCGCTGCACGGCGACACCTCGCTCGCGCGACCCGTCGGAGACTCCGAGGTCCTCGCCTTCGGTCGCGACCTGACCGTGAGTTATCAAGTGTGGTCACCGAAATCGGGATATCCGGGCCACTCCGTCTACCGCGACTTCCAC
Source organism: Gordonia sp. 852002-50395_SCH5434458 (assembly GCF_001665905.1). Lineage (NCBI taxonomy): Bacteria > Bacillati > Actinomycetota > Actinomycetes > Mycobacteriales > Gordoniaceae > Gordonia > Gordonia sp. 852002-50395_SCH5434458. The sequence continues at coordinate 9,144 of NZ_LZTC01000001.1, read as the reverse complement.
ACCTACGACCACACGACCGGCTTCAAGATGTCGCGTGTGACCGGCAAAACCGTTGCGGCGCAGAATAAGAAACCCTACGACCCCGACCGCGTCGCACCAGTGATCGATCGCCATGTCGACGACTTCGTCGAACATGTACGCGCGCGCCTGATCTCGGAATCGGAGCGTATCGGCCGACCGGCGCTGGTCGTCGCGGCGTTCGACACCGAGCTGTTCGGGCACTGGTGGCATGAGGGACCCGTGTGGCTCGAACAGGTGCTTCGACGCCTCCCCGAAGCCGGGGTGCGGGTCGGGACGATGGCATCGGCAGCAGCCGATGGCCTTGTCGGAGAACCGGTGTCGCTCACTGACAGCTCGTGGGGTTCCGGCAAGGACTGGCGTGTATGGAATGGTCCGCAGGTCGAGCACCTCGTCGAACTCAACGCAGAGGTGGTCGAGACAGCACTCGACACCGTCGACAAACTTCTCGATGCGGAGTCGGGTCGTGATCGCGTTGCCGATCAGATCGTCCGGGAGACCCTGCTGACCGTCTCGTCGGATTGGCCCTTCATGGTCTCCAAGGACACCGCTGCCGAGTACGCGGTGCGTCGAGCCCACACCCACGCACACGCCACACGTGAGATCGCCGACGCCGCGCTACGCGGACGCACCGAGCAGGCGGCACGTCTTGCCGCGAGCTGGAATCTCGCCGACGGACTGTTCGCCGACCTCGACGCCCGTCGACTCCGCGGAGACGAGCGCGCATGAGAGTGCTGCTCGTTTCGTGGGAGTACCCGCCGGTCGTGGTGGGCGGCCTCGGCAGGCACGTACACCACCTCGCCACCGAGCTCGCCGCCATCGGGCACGACGTCGCGGTACTGACCCGCAGGCCGTCGGGTACCGACGCGCTGACACACCCGACCACCGACACCGTCGTCGAGGGTGTGCGGGTGATCGCCGTCGCGGAAGATCCACCGGAATTCGAGTTCGGGCAGGACATGATGGCGTGGACACTCGCCATGGGTCACTCATTCGTCCGCGCCGGACTCGGCATCCTCACTGCCGATTCCGACGCACGCTGGACACCCGAGGTGGTGCACGCCCACGACTGGCTCGTTGCGCACCCGGCGATCACGCTCGCCGAGCTGTTCGACGTCCCGCTCGTCTCGACGATCCACGCCACCGAGGCGGGCAGGCATAGCGGCTGGGTCAGCGGGCGGACCAACCGTCAGGTGCACTCGGTCGAGTGGTGGCTCGCCAACGAGTCCGACGCGCTGATCGCCTGTTCGGCGTCGATGCGTGACGAGGTGACCAGGCTCTTCGGGCCAGGGCTGCCCGACGTCCAGGTCATCCACAACGGCATCGACGTCGACATCTGGCCCTACGCCGAACGAACACGCACGCAGGGTCCCGCGGAACTGCTGTTCGCCGGGCGCCTCGAATACGAGAAGGGCGTGCAGGATCTTCTCGCCGCGCTCCCCCGCATCCGACGCACCCATCCGGGCACCACGCTGACCATTGCGGGCGACGGCACTCAGTACGACTGGCTCGTCGACACCGCTCGCCGCCATCGGGTCTCGCGCGCGGTGCGTTTCCTTGGCGGCGTCGGCCATGACGAACTCGTCGACCTGATGCATCGGTGCGACGCGATCGTGCTGCCGTCGCGGTACGAACCGTTCGGCATCGTCGCCCTCGAGGCCGCTGCCACCGGCGCGCCTCTGGTGGTTTCCACGGCGGGCGGACTCGGCGAGGCTGTCGTGGCGCCGGTGACCGGGCTGACGTTCACGCCCGGCGACGTCGCGGGGCTGACCGCCGCGGTGCGGTCATGCCTGTCAGATCCGGTACAGACCGCTGCGCGCGCACGACGCGCCCGTGCGCGATTGACTGCTGAGTTCTCCTGGCGGGAGGTGGCCGAACGCACCAGCGGCGTCTACCTCTCCGCCAAGCGTCGAGTCCGCCATCCTGTGGGACGCCCGTTCATCGCCGAAAGGCCACTCCCGGAACGCGATCCGGAGCAGCCCTGAGCCACACATCGGCTCAGGGCACGCAGATGGGGGCACGCGGACGGGTCAGGCGCCGGGAACCTGGCGGGCTTGGGCCTTCTTACGTTCGATGTCGGCAAGTGCGCGTTCGAGTTCGGCGCGCTCCTCGGCGTTGGAGGCCCAGTCGTCCTTACGGTTCTTCACGACCCGCGCGGGAGCGCCGACGGCGATCGAATAGTCGGGGATCACGCCCTTGACCACGGCATGCGACCCGAGCACGCACCCTCGCCCGACGATCGTGTTGCGCAGGACCGAGACCTTCGCGGCCACCCAGGTGTCGGCGCCGATACGGACCGGCCCCTTCACGATGCCCTGGTCCTTGATCGGCAGCGTGATGTCGTCGGTCTTGTGGTCGAAGTCGCAGATGTAGCACCAGTCGGCGACGAGGACCGATCCGCCGATCTCGAGGTCGAGGTAGGAGTTGACCACGTTGTTGCAGCCGAAGACCGTCTTGTCGCCGATGCGCATCGTGCCCTCGTGGCACCGGATCGAGTTGCCGTCACCGATGTGGACCCAGCGTCCGATCTCCATCCTGCTCAGCTCCGGCGTCGCGTGAATCTCGACGTTGCGGCCGAGGAAGAGCATTCCTCGGAGCACGATGTGCGGGTTGGTCATCCGGAACCGCGCGAGCCGGTAGTACCGCACCAGGTACCAGGGTGTGTACGCCTTGTTGCGCAACACCCAGCGCAGCGAATCGAGGGTGAGGAAGCGCGCCTGTCGCGGGTCGCGGCGTCGACCTGCTCGCCACCGCGACCGATACGAGGCGTTCCACATCGTCGTCATGACGACTCACCATAATCGACGCCGCTGTCGGCTTCGGCGGCGGAGCCGCGGCTTCAGTGGGCAGCGGAGCCGCCGTGCGAACCAGCGGCGAAGCGTCGCACGATAGGCTCAACTGCTGGCGTCCCGGTGCAGTGCCGGAGACCGAACATGACGGGAGCAGGATGGCTGTGGTTGGCCCCCGGATTCGGGTACCGCGACGGGTTCTGGCGCCGCTGGCGCTCCTGCTCGGTGCCGTGGTGGCACTCAGCGCCTGCTCGGACGGGCACATCGACGTACGTTCGGTCGCCAGTCCCGGCTGGGCGAGCTACGGCGGCAACGGCGCGAACTCGAACTACACCTACCCGTCGATCCCCGACGACCTCGCCCTGAGCTGGACACGGCCGACCGGCGGCCCGGTGACGGCTCCTCTCACGCTGTCGAACCATTCGAACGTCAACGTCACCGCGAGCACAGCCAACGGCTGCAACCTGTTTGCCCTCGATCCCAACTCGGGACGTATGAACTTCTGCAAACGGATGCGCGCGGGCATCGAGGGAAACTCCACGCTGCTCGACCAGTTCGACCAGCCCTACGTCGGCGAGGAGACCACCTTCGTGGCGTTCAACGCCGGCGGCGCGATCCGCTGGCGGATGCCGGTGATCGGGGTGCCACTGTCGGCCAAGTTCGCGGCCCCCGGCGAGGTACTCGTGGTGACCACCCAGGGTCAGATTCTGATGCTCAACACCCAGAACAGCGACTTCACCGCACCCGAGGTGCGCCTGCGACCCGAGGCCGACCCCGGCGACCCGCTCTGGGGCTACGGCGACTGCGTCAGCAACGGCCCACGCTGCGCCGTGCCCGCGCCGCCCGCCGTCGACGAGCAGCACAGCCGCTTCTTCCTGAACTTCTGGCCGACCGGCGCGATCGCGTCGCAGATCCGCGGCTTCTCGTACGCGAAGCAGAACGACGGACGTGTTGTCCGGGAGGTCTGGCATGCCGACGTCCCCGGAGGTGTGATCGGCGCACCGACGCTGTCGGCCGATGGCAACACCCTCTACACGTTCAGCAGGCTCGGCCAGATCGTCGCGCTCGACGCCGCGACCGGCAAGACAAAGTGGACCTACGACAACGGCGGCTACGGATTCGCGTCCATGACCGTTTCCCCCGACGGTCTGATCATCCCGACCGGTGTCATCGGCGCCCCGCTGACCCTGCTTCGCGACCGCGGCGACAAAGCTGAGCAGGTCTGGCAGCGCAAGGATCTCGCCGCCGTGAGCCTGTCGACCCTCACGTCATCGAAGACCGCGTGGACCGTCGTGCGCGATCAGGGCAAGAATTCGCTGTCGCTGGTCGAGGTCGACACGTCGAACGGTGCCACGAAGCGCACCGTGGCGATGCCCGGCGCGGAAGGCTTCGCGACGGGAGTCGCGGTGTCGCCGTCGGGACAGATCGCGACGGCCACGAACATCGGCGAGGTGTTCTTCTTCGACTCGAAGAAGAACATCGACTGATGACAGCCACCACGCCGGACTGGGTCGCGACGTCGATCTGGTGGCACGTGTACCCGCTCGGCGCACTGGGCGCCGACACCACCGGCGTCGACCGGACCTGCCGACGTCCGCTGTCAGCACTCATCGACTGGCTCGATTACGCAGTCGCGTTGGGAGTCAACGGAATCGCGCTCGGTCCGATCTTTCAGTCCGCGACCCACGGCTACGACACCCTCGACTACTTCACGATCGACGAACGTCTCGGCGACCGAGCCGATTTCGACGCCCTCGTCTCCGCATGCCGGTCGCGCGGCATCAGGATCATGCTCGACGGCGTGTTCAATCATGTGTCACGCCGGCATGATCGAGTTGCCGACGGCTCGAGCTGGGCGCGTCGCGCGCGTGACGGTTCGGCGCGCACCTTTGAGGGTCACGACGACCTGGTCGCGCTCGATCACCGCAATCCCGACGTCGCCGACCTGGTCGTCGACGTGATGTGTCACTGGCTGGACGCAGGCGCCGACGCGTGGCGTCTCGATGCGGCCTATGCGGTCCCACCTGCCTTCTGGCGCACTGTTCTACCCCGCGTGCGTGAGCGATTCCCCGACACCTATGTGCTCGCGGAGGTCATTCACGGCGACTATCCGGGATTCGTCTCCGACAGCGGCGTCGACTCGGTGACCCAGTACGAGCTGTGGAAAGCCGTGTGGAGCAGCATCATCGACGCCAACATGCACGAACTGCAGTGGGCGCTGACCCGCCACGACGAGATGCTGAGCACGTTCGTACCGTGGACGTTCGTCGGCAATCACGACGTGACCCGCATTGCGACCCGCCTCGCCGAACGTTCCGCGGATCTCGCCGTCGTGCTTCTGGCCACCCTGCCCGGCACCCCGGCGATCTACTACGGCGACGAATTGGGTTGGAATGGAACGAAAGAGGAACGCATCGGCGGCGATGACGCGATCCGACCGCCGCTGCCGCAGACACCTCCCGACGACGCCTCGCTGCCCGCAATCTACCGACTCCACCAGCGGCTGCTGGGACTTCGACGCCGCTTTCCCGACATCGAGCACGCACGCGTGCAGACACTCGACGTGAACCAGGGCCTACTGGTCTACCGCGTGCACACCGAACAGCCGATCACTGTGGCGCTCAAGCCGCTCAGGCACCAACTGACGTAATAGTCGAGCTGGGTACCACCGGGCACCTCGAGTCGGAGGCCTCTCACCGCGAGGGCGACTCGATCCACCTCGAGCCGGGCGGTTGGTACATCGCCGGTACCGAGCTCTCACCGGGACAGTCGTAGCCCCCGGGACTGACCTTTGGGTCCCTGTCACATCGCGGCCGCGCAGAAAGTTGCGCCCCGTGGGTCGCTCGCATGTACCGGTACGTGCGGAGGACCCGAGGGGTGTGGTTTTCTGCGCGCGACTATCGCGCCCTGACGCCGGCCTCACACAGGAACCCGACGCCCTTGCGGCCGACGCGGGTAAGCACGAGCGCCAGTGACCGCGAACCCTTGAGACGCAACCGCTTCCGCAACGCGTCGGGGTCGACGTCGAGGCCTCGCACGAGTATCTCCAACGTGCCGCAGTCGTGCGCGGCGAGGGTCTTCCGCAACGCCTTCTCCGACGTCGAAACCTCCTCGATGACCTCGAATCCCCGCTCCCCCAACGGCACCTGCTCGCCGGTGAGGTAGGCGATCTGCGGGTCGAGTTGCCACAGACCGTGCCGTGCGGCGTACTGACGCACCAGTCCGGCACGGACGACGGCGCCGTCGGGGTCGACGATCCACCGACCGACCGGACCGTGTTGGTCGACGTCGTCAGGCTCGTCGTCGCTGACCTCGAAACCGCCCACTGCGCCGTCACCACCGGTACGCAGCACCGTTGCCCGCGTACGGTCGACGATCCCCGGCCCGCTCCACAGGCAGGCTTCACGGACACCACCGTCGAGCGAGGTGATCTGCACTTCTCCGGTGAAGCCGAATCGGTTACGCAGTGCCCGATAGTCAAGTCCCGGAGCACATTTGATGATCACAACGCGTCCCGCATAGGTCATCAAGACATCGGGAAGCGGCGGCGTGAGTTGATCGAGCCGAAAGATCCGTCCGGCGCCGGACCGTCGGGCAGGGTCGGCGATCACCACGTCGGCCGTCGACGTGGGGGTCAGTGCATCGGCGACGAGAAGCGCAGTCGGAGTCGGCAATTGCCCGAGGACGCGCTGATTGTGTTGTGCCATCGACAGTCTCACGTGGTCGAGGTCGCTGCCGATCACGCCACCGACCCCCTCCTGCGATGCGAGTTCGACGACCTCACCACCGATCGAACACGTGACGTCGTGGATCACCGCACCGGGGAAACGCTGCGCGATCTCGGCAGCCCGGTGTGCCGCAACCACACTCCGCGTCGCCTGCTGAAGAGCATCGTCGGTGAGCAGCCACTGATCGGCGTCGCGCAGTTTGCGCGCAGCTCGCCGTCGATCGCGCACGGTCTCGATGAGCGCGGCGTCGTGAGGCGCGTAGCGTCGTCGGGCCGCTTCGACGTCGGCGATCATCGACGACGGCGTCAACGCCATACCCGAGACCACCTCGAGCGCCTTCTCCCCATAGCGACCACGAAGGAAAGCGACATCGTCGAGCGTGAATTCGTATCCCAAGTCGCAACTCCCCTGGCGCGTGCCGGTTCCACAGACACCTTGGCACATGCGCGGTGAGCGCAGGCGCTCGGGCATGTCCGATATTGACTATTAGGTAAGCCTAAGCAACCATGGGGCCGTGAACACGAAGAGAATCGTCATGGTCGGCACACTTGTCGGGGCGGCAGCCGTCATCGGAACCGCGGTCGGTGGAGCGAATGCGGAGGCCAAGGTCGCCGACGGGCGCTACAACTTCTGCGTGAAGACCCAGTACGGGAGCTCCGTCGACGAGCGGTGCAACGAGTACCGCGTGGTGGGCAACCAACTGATCGGCCCGGCCAATCAGCCACTGCAACTCATCGACACACCCAACGGCGCCGTCGCCGTGATACCGCCCGCGAGCGGACTGGTCATCACCAAGAACGCCGACGGCTACAAGGTCGTCAACACAATCCTGGGCGTCCCCGTCGCGACGTCGCAGTTGACGCCGCTGGACTGATCCGCCACGTCGCGCCGGGAGCCCGAGCCGCAGTCCGCAGTCACCCGCCGATCACTCCGGCTTGTACCCGCTCACGACGACGTTGTAGGAGGATCGCGTCCTGGGCGTTTATGATTGTTGGCATCGTTGGACTACACCCGTCGGCGCAGGCCATAGCGCTGCGGGCGTTGGCTGGCGCAGTGCCCTAGTGAATCTACTGCGGGCCAACTGCGCGGGCCAAGGGGACACAGGTTCGAATCTCCTCAGCGCTCATCGTTTGTTGGTTCGCGTACTGCACGAACTAGTTTGCTTGCGAACTGGAAGAATGCCGGGCTCAAGAATATTGCACTGTATGCGGGATTTTGTCCCCACCCGAGCAGGACCAGCATGGCAACTAGTGCGACGACAATTGAACCGCCGACGATGATCGATGTGTACCTCTGCCCTCGGCTCAACGCTTCGACGTCGCCATCAGCGAGGGTGATGTCGACATGATTTTGGGCTTCGAGTGCCTGCTCGCTCATCCGAAGAATGCGGTCGGCCGCGCCGGGGAGGACGGCTTCGTACTTGCCTAGATCCTCTGGCCTAGGCATTGGCCCTGACCAATTCTCGCGCCTCACGATAAAGCTCTGAATTAGGACTTCACGCTCGTGAGGAGGCAATTGTCGAATTGCCGCTTCTGCCTCTTCGAAGTTGACTAACTGCGAGGAGTCTTGCTGATCGCCTGATTCATCACCGAACCGACGCGATTCCACGACCGGTTGAGTGTCGCCGTCGCGCGCGTCTGGCGAATCCGCCGTGGCGTCCGCAGCCGACGAGGTTCGATCTCGAAGAGATCCACCCCCCGTGCGCGCGCCCGTGTCATCGCTGCTCGAGGCGTCGTTACGGTCTTCGTGGTCATGGCTCAACAGTATCCCTCCATGCTGTGATAAGCATCAGAAATCCAATCAGTCAGGCCCTATACGCACCAGGATGGCCCAGTCTTCCCCAATCATCCCTACGGACTCTGGGTATCAGGAGCTTCGGCTGTCTCAGCCTCAGTCGCAGCAAGCAGCCAGTACAACAGCCACTTCGTCGGTCTCGGAGAGAATGCTAAGGGTGGGGTAGGTCTCCGGTGGGTGGGCTAGCAGCCACCCTCAGGCACATGGCTACTCTCCCCCGAACGCCCCCTCCCCCTCTCATGCAACGTCAGACACCCGACTCCGTTGCGATGCGAGGTTAGTCAGCTCTTCGCATCGGCTTCTTCACCTCGAGGAACTTCCCCTCCATCCTCGACACACCCACAGAAGGCGTATGCCTCGACGAAGGCTGATCACGCTGACGCTGCTGACGCTCAATACGATCGAGAGTGTCCTGATCACGAGCCGACACCCGCTTAGCTTCCGCCGGCCGCGCCGACTCGGGCTCGTACGGCTGAGCGTTGCCCATCTTGTTGTACTCACTACAGCCTTGGCAGTACAGACGCTTTCTCGCCACAAGCGGCGCAACGACGCCAGGAACACCGAACGTCGCCACACCCGCCGTCAACCCGATGACCTTCGCTCGACGAGTCCGCTTCTCCGAGAAGTTCCGACCACCACACTTCCAGCAACGGAAGTTGCCATCAGCATCCACCCGAATGTCCTCCATCGTCTGAAGGTACGACCGAACCGAACTGCAGCACCGCAACATACCCAGCTTTCAACTGATCAGACGACCGACCACCCCGCCCCGGTGGCTGTCTCTTATACACATCTGACGCTGCCGACGATCGCAT